>MKRK01000200.1:5584-41966 GCA_001896915.1 Clostridiales bacterium 43-6 | reverse complement strand
ACCTTATACCGTCGAGCAGATCGTAAATCTATATAAGTTGCTTTCAAAACTCGGCGAACCTTACGGGGTCATTAGTCAAACGGAATTTTTTATTTACAGTAAAAAAGACCGCGAGGCAATTGAAAAATGCCAGGAACTCGGGCTCAGTTTCCCCGAGATAACAACATGGATTAGAGCGAACAAGGAAGATTTCAAGCTTGTACGCGATATGGGAATACGCGAAACAGGGGTTCTTGTCAGCTGCAGCGACTATCATATTTTAAAGAAAATGAATATGACTCGTTCGGAGTGCATGAAGCATTATCTTGAGGTTCTTTCTCTCGCGTTTGAGGAGGGTGTCATTCCGACATGCCATTTTGAAGATATCACGCGCGCAATTTTTACTGTTTTGTTGTACCTTTTGTGCGATGATATTTGAATACGCATCTCTGCGTGGTTCATTCGACGGTATGGATCCAACTGTCATCACTGAAATCGCCGAATATTTCAGAAATAATATCGGCTATGATATTCCTGATATGACACCGTATGTAGGCAGGAACTTCAATATGACCCGCGCTGGCATACATGCTGATGGACTTCTTAAAGATGAGGAAATATACAATATTTTCACAAAAAAATTGCTTAATCGTCCCGCGCTGGTAATGGTCGGCAAGACTTCCGGCCTTACGGGAATTGCATATTGGATTAACGAGAATTATGGTCTTGAGGGCGATGAAATGATTTCCATGCGCGATCCCATCGTTGTCCCCATGAAGGATTGGATCGATGAGGAATATGCCTTAGGACGTGTCGCTTCCATGTCCAATCATGAGCTTGAGCAGAAGCTTGAAGAACTTTCTGATGGAAATTTTTGCAAGCTGTGAGGAGAAAATGTGGAATATAGAACCGTGTCAATTGCCGATCAAGTTTTTGAGAAAATTGAACGAGATATTCTCAGCGGAGAATATTCACATGGCGAAGTTTTAACCGAAAATAGACTTTCAGAGAAACACGACGTCAGCAGAACGCCCGTTCGTGAAGCGTTGCGTAAGCTTGAACAGCAGCATCTGATCGAGATGAGCACAAAAGGTGCGGTGGTAAAACTATTCATTTCCTAATATCATTTCTCCTTTTTTGTATATCTCCTTATTAAGAAACTTAAATATCTCTTTATTATTAGGAGAATTCAAAAAGAAAATCTCGTTTATATCAAAATTATCATAAATATATTCTATCATTTTATCTTCAACCTTTCGACCTAATGCTCTGCAAGATAGAGAAAATAGATCTAGTGTTGTATTATTAATTCCGAATACACCAACTAACCCCAAATCAGAAAATTTGTCAAAAACAGAAACAGAATAAAGATGATAAGTACCTTTATTCAATTGTTCCTTAAGCTGATCAACTGTATATCTTTTCCCATTAGTACATTTATTAGTGCGTTGTGTGAGTTCAGCAATACGATTATATTCAATAGGCAATGTCTTATGTATATCTATTTGCATTTCAAGTGCTTGTAAATACTCTTCAAAAGAATGATGTTCTGCTTTCAATAAATCTCTTTGCTCGTTTGATTTATATGTATTATTACGTTTTTCAACTTTTTCTATATCTATATTACTTTTTAAATTAAAACAAGATAACTGCACATATACCGTATCCCTCTCATACCTTATAGTTGTGACATTTGGTAATAACGATTTAACTGATTGAATTTCAAAATCAGAGTCGTCAATAAATACTATGCTATCAAGGCTAATATTTAATTGTTTAGCTATCTTTTTTATATTATCCGGTTTGTTATCCCAATTCACTTGAAAACAAGCAATATGTTCTTCTTTTAATACCATTTCACTGTGTTCTCTAAACATTTGCATAACATCCAATAAATTGTTTTTACTGTTAATTGCTAAAATAACACCATGATAATATAAGTATAATAAATATTTTTGAAAATCTTGGAACGCCCGACCTAATCCGCTACACCCAAGATTTATTTTTTCTATTCCATCTTCAGAAAGTATTCCTCCCCAAAGAACATTATCACAATCTAAAATAATGCATTTTTTTGTAATTCCATTATTTATTAAATACTGTTTATAAATTTCATAGCTTATTTCATTTGTCAAATCTTTACTGTATGGAGCATTCCAACGATATTTACCTTTATTGTCATAAGAATTATTGATGCCGACTCGTGCAATTATATATTTAAAATCAATAAATGTATCTACCTGTTTTATTATTTTATTCAAATAATTATTTAACTTATCAACTAATTGTTCAAATACAGATAAGGCGCCATTAACGTTATGAAAATTAGTAAAATAGTCTTCAAATCCAAACCAAATTATGGGGCTAACGCTTATATATTTTATGTAATTATAAATTGTTATACATTGTTGACTACATGATGTAAAATATTCATTTATAAATAGATTATTTAAGTAATAACATTTAATTAAATCCCGGTATAAAGATTCAAAATTCAGAATAATTACAATCATATTTGCGTTTTTCATGATTGATTTATATTTATTTAACTTATATTCATCAAATGGGATATTTATTATTTGTGGATGAATGTCATTTTGTTTAAAGCGCATCTCTATTAATTCGGTAATATATAGATCAAATGAAATATTAGATATTACAGCAATATTATATCTATTTATATTATTAACTTTATTTTGATATTTCATAGTGCACCTTAATAACTTTCTAATAGAGCAAATAATTTATTAAATGTATTGAATTTATCAAATAGTAAATCGCTGTCATGGAATTCAAAATTATATTTTTCTTCAAGCATTACAACAAGTTTAATTGCTAATATTGAAGTCATTCCATAATTAGCAAAATCATCATCATAATTTATTTTGCTAATTTGATTTATTTCAACATTTAAAATGTTTGCCATCATTTTATATACTTCATATTTTTTTATATTCATAAACACTTTCCTTTAAATTCTAATCAAATTATCATTACTAGAGATACTAATGTTCCTATCCCGGCGTTTATTATTCGCATTGCATATCGTTGAATAATAAAATGAAATTCCATGGTATCTCTATTTATGTATGTATCAAATCACCAGTATCAATATTTGCAAGTATAGTAGATTTTAATAAGAGAATTTTAACAAATTTATTATTAACTTTTTGCCAAAAATGTAATTGTAAATAACTGCATATTTGTTGTGAAAAAAATATTAGAGCATAAAAAATTGAAGCTTTAATAAACAATGTCATATTTGATTTATATACAGATGCATCTATAACTTTACTTAGAAAAAAAGGCGCAGCTAATGTAAAACCTAATTCACTAAGTAAAATAAAATAACTTAAAAAAATCCCCATTTATATGTTTTAGCTTCTTTCCATATTTTTTTTATAAAAATATACTTTTCATTTTCTCTCCAATTTTTTATTAATTTTGTTCATAAATAATTTTACCAGTTTCTGTACGCTTTAAATCTTCTAAAATAATGATTTTTTTTGGAATTTTATAATAATCTAAATGTGCTCTACAAAATATTAATATATCTTCAACCTCACATTTTTCATTTGTGGTTATATATGCTATTAAATAATCATTACCATATGGATCCTCCTTCTTTTGTATTTTTATACAATCAATTAAAGAGCATTTTAACATAATTATTTCAATTTCATTCAAGGAGATTTTTTCACCGTATATATTTACAATATCATCTTTTCGTCCAAAGATTTGTAAGTTCCCATATTGATCATAATATCCGATATCTCCTAGTTTAAATTTTTTTGTTTTATTAAATATAATTCTATTATTTTCGATTCTTCCAGTATATATGAAGTTGCTATTTACTATTAATTCACATATTTTAAAATTGTTTTTTACATATGAAACATTGCCCAATTTAATTTGAACGCCTTTTAATGGTGTACCAACACTTCCACAATTACCACCTAAAATATATTTTTGTATAGAAACTGCACCGGTTTCTGTGCTTCCATAAACATTATTTATTTTTATTCCACTTTTAATCACTTTATCGCTAAGTTTTCCTCCACCAGACAACATATATTTTAATCCATCTTTATATAACAGTTTTTCATATATTTGGTTATAATATAATGGTGTGGTAATTAATATACTATACTTATTTTTATCTAATTCATTAATTAAATGTGATGGTAATGTAAATGAAGATAAATATTTCACTCTTGATTGCGCAAGTAGTGCAGCAAAGCAACCAAATGCTTGTCCAAAAGAATGAAAAGTAGGTGCGTTACATAATATAACATCATCTGATGACCAGTTAAGCGTTTTTACAATTGCAGTTGCTTCTTTAAGTAAAATAGTTTTTGAACGAGCAATTTTGCTTTCATTACCTTTTGTACCGCTTGAATAAAATATAAAAATAGTTTCTTTTAGTGTTTTGAAAATATTTAAATCATTATGCATATAATAAATATAGATATCTTTACCTAAAATATTAATTTTTTCAATACGTTCATTAAAATTCGGAAAATATATATCTGATATAACAAATTTTATTTTATTAATTTTATTATTTATTTGTTTATATAAAACTGATTTATTAGCTAAATAAATCATTAATTTAAATGAATTAAAAATTATAATTAATGACATTAATAATTTATTATCATTAAAATATAACATTATTGAATCATTGTTATTTAATCCTGCTTGTTTAAAAATATTAGGAAATGTATTTTTAAATGAATAAGGAATGTTAGAATAATCTATAATTCCATCATTAAAATATAGATTTTCGGAAGCTTCATATAATTTATTTTTCATTCTATTACCTCCAAAAAATTCTCGATATTAGAAATACTATTATTATAATTTACAGAATAATGCAAAAACCATTTTGCTAAAAATGTTTGTATATTATAAGCTTCTAATTCTTGTATTTCTTTAATGCTATCCGTTATATAAATAATTTGTTCCATATTATTAAATATATTTGAAATGTTTTTAGAGCATAATTTTTCCTCATCGCAACAAAATATAGTATTAAACAATGATTGTATATGAAAATAATTTAATATAGAAGAAGTGGTAATGGTGTCTCTACCCGTAAATAAGTGCAAATTAACTTTATGCTCAGTTATTAATTTATTCAAATAATAACTAACATTAATAAAATCATGTAATTCACCATTTTGCACTTTATTACAGAATTTTAAAATATAAAGATTCATTGCCATTTTCGTTTCTTTTCCAAAAATAGATTGAATTTGTAGCCATATCGTGCTTTTATTGTTTTTTAAAATTTTTAAATCAGTAATATCTGTATTATAAATTTGCATATATACTTCTTTTAAACAAGAGGTATGCAAATAAAAAGTATTGAATAATGTTCCATCTAAATCAAAAATGATATTTTTCATGGTTTTCTTTATACATTTGTTAAATTATATGCACTTTCAAATAACGGCAATGTTAATGCAGCTCCGGTAGCAAGTCCATATCGCATTTCCAACTTAAGCATTGGTTCCAGTTCAAGTCCTTGTAAAATAAATTTATGACCAGGTTCAGAAGATTGATGTGAAGCAAAAATATAATTTTTAATGCCTGCATGTAATTTTGATGCAACTAATGTTGCAGCTCCAGTAATATATCCATCTATAATTAATGGTATCTTATAAAATGAACACCCTAAAACAAATCCAACAACTCCGCAAATTTCAAATCCACCAGCTTCAGCTAATAATGAAATTGGATTTTTACTACATCTATTCATTATTTCTCCTATAATTTTATTTTTATGGATTAATTTATCACCAACAATGCCTGTTCCTCTTCCAGTCACTTGTTCAGCCGTAAGGTCACATAAAATGGCGGTTATCACTGAAGAAGATATAGTATTCCCAACTCCTATTTCTCCTAATGCAACAATTTGAATATTTTTTTTAGCACAAATGCTCGCTATTTCTATACCTACTTCAATAGCCTGTCTTGCCTTTTTTTCACTCATAGCTTTTTGCTGATAAATATTATTAGTTCCATTGGATATTTTATAATTTAATATATTATTCACATTAATTGGACCATCGACCCCAATATCAACACAATACAAGTCTAAATGATTCTGGTTAATTATTTTATTTAACGGAGTCATACCTTCAGATAATAAATGTAGCACTTTTTTTGTTTGCGATTTATTATATACTGATAAATTCATATCAGAAATACCATGATCACCTGCAAATATTACAACAGCTCTATTGGTAATATTTATATTAATACCTAAAATATTAGATAATTTATACCCATATTGCTCTAAAATACCAAAACTTTTTAGAGGTTTATTAGTATTTATTTGGTTTTTCCAAACATCACTTTTTGATGAACGCATATCAGTATTAATACCTTTTAAACACTCTTCTAAACTTACCATAGAAGCCCCTCCCCTCTTTACTTCAATTCAATTTGTTGTCTATGTAATTAATTAATGTTTTGGGGGTTTCTAATAATTCCAATGAAAGGTCATCATCTTCTATTACAATGTTAAAGATTTCTTCCATGGATACGAGGATTTCAATGGCAATTAATGAATCAATAGTAAAAGCTTGAAATAATTTAGTTTCTTCCTCTATAGTTCCTTTCATTTGATTTTTTTCTAAAACCTTTTGAATTTGATTAATAACTTTTTGCGATATGTTCATTTTCTTTCTCCTTAAATTTTATATTTTTATTGTTAATACAAATGAATATTGTATTTATTATTTTCATCTAGCATTTTTATTTGAAAGTATAAAAGACCTTTTTCTAAGTACATTATATCTTTCAATTCTTTATAAACATCCTTTCCAATTATAGCATCTTTATCTAAAGCAAATTTCACTAATGACATATTTATTTTTTTATACAGTTTCAATAAAATTATAATTTCTTGGTCTAGCTTATTTAAAACATCAGGTTTATCAAAGTATAATCGCTTATAAAATCTATATATAATATTTACTTGATCATTTCGAAGTCTGATATTATGTAATGCTTTTGGGTATTTTCCGTATGAAAAACAAAAATCATTCCCTTTCAAATAATTGTCTAGTGAGTTAAATAAATTGTTTTCTAAAATATCTAAATTATTTTTTAATACAATATATGAATTATAAAGTTCTAAAATATTTTTAAGCTCTATTGTATTAATAATATTTTTATTAATAACTTCTGTATAGTTACTTGAAAACTTATTATCAATTTTTGATTTGCATGTGCTTATGTTAAATAATTCATGATCTAAAATATTTAGTTTAACATATGGCCATTTATCAGTTCTTTTTGATTTGTTAATATAACAAGGGTCTTCATCAATTATATAATATAAATTATTAGCTTTATTATATCCATTTAAAATTATATAATGAGAGTGATGAATTTTATTATAAAAATGAGTATAATTACAATTATAATATCTTTTATCATAAAATAAATCAGATTTTAAAAAAACATTTTTTTGATTTTTTAGTAATAAAGAATTTGTATTGTTAAATTCTTCAATATTGTTAAATGAAAGAATGTTTTTTTTAATTTCAAGTCCTGTCTTTAACTTTATTAATTCGTAAACATTATCGCCATTGAAATTAACTTCAAGATCTTTAAATAGAATTAAATAGAACATTGAATTTAATATTACACTATTCATAACACAAGCTATTTGACGATCATAACAATTTAAGTAATATCCTAAATTATTTATAAATGATGAAGGTACTAGATTATTAATAATCATTTTTTTTACCTATTTCAATTTCAAATATTGACGATTTATTAAATATATTAATGGCTTTTTCTAAAATATTTTCAGAAACACAATAAGCTATACGAATAAAATTTTTGTTTTGAGTAAAAAGATTACCAGGAGTCATAATTATATTGCATTCTTTTTTGACTTGATCAACAAATTCATAATCTATTTTTTTTGAATCAAAAAAAATATAAAATCCACCTTGAGGTTTAGAACATATAAAATGTTTTGAAATATATTCATATATTCTATCTCTGTTTTTACGATATGTTTCAACTCTTTCTTGTATATTTATATTTAAAGCCATAATTCCACCCTTTTGAATACAAGTCGGAACACAGATTAATGAATGTGTTTGAATTTCCACCATCTTCTTTATTAAGCAATTAGGACCAACAGCAACCCCTAACCGCAATCCTGTCATACTATGTGATTTAGAAAAACCATTTAATATACAAGAATTATGATATATAGAACCTATTGAAATAAAGTTATTGGTATAAACATATTTGCTATATATTTCATCAGAAACAATTAATGAACCTTTTTTTTCTGCAAAATTTGCTAGTAGTTTTAATTGTAAATTGGAAAAACAATAACCAGAAGGATTTGATGGATTTGAAAAAAGTATCATTTTTATTTTATTTTTTATATTATGCAAATCATTTTCACAAAAATTTTCTGGTATAGTAATTATAGAAATATTAAATTGTTTTAAAAGATATATATAAGAAAAATAATATGGTTCAACAAGTAAAACACTATCACCTGGTTTTAAGGTGCTAATAATTAATAAGGTTAAAAGATTAGAAACTCCAGCTCCAATAATTACATTATCTGAGCTAAATGATGAATCAAAAAATTTAAAATTTTTTTCTAAATATTTTTCTCTTAACTGAAGAAGACCTTGCGGCGATGAATAATGTGTATCTTTGTCAGATAAACTTTTTTGAATAGCATCAATAATTTCAGGATGTATATCAAAATGAGGTTCACCAATTGATAAGTTTATTGTATTAGCATTATCAGTTAATGCCATAATAGGAGTGTTATTAGTAGATAATAGAACATTTTTAAAATAATCCATTTTTATTAAACCACCTTATTTACAATACCCGTTGCTTTTTATTAAGTTTTCTAAATCATTAATACTTAGAACAAGATTGTATCTTTTAATATGATTTATTATTTCATCAATAGATTTTTCATCATATTGATAATTCAACTTGCTCATTAAATATTTTACTGTTTTTTTTCCACTTAATTTTGATAATAATATAATATCAATCAAATCAAATGAAAAAGGATTTTGAGGCGAAAACAGTTTAGAAGCAGTATTTTCATATCCTTTTTCCGCCAATTTAATCATTGCTGCACAATGCGTTCCAGTAGCACTTTTTAAACTTCTATTTCCCCAGAAAGGGTAATTACTGGGTATTTCAATATTAAAAATGGCACTTGCATCTTCAAAATATTTTTTTAACTGTTCCCAATTAACTTTACATTTTATATAATCAAATAAATTGCATAATAATAATTCAATTGCTGCATTTCCAGTACGTTCGCCAACTCCTAAAATTGTCCCATGCACATAGCGGGCACCTCTATCAATACTTACTAAACTATTTGCTAAAGCCATTCCGCAATCATTATGTCCATGCCATTCAAAAGAAGTATATAGAGTCGAATAATTGGGATATAAACTTTGAACGACATCAAATAATCTATTAACTCCGTAGGGTGTTGCTATTCCAGCGGTGTCGGCAAATACTATGCGGTCTATTCTTAATTCAACAAAAGTTTTTATAAGAGTTTTAATAATATCAGGAGATGTTCTAGTTGCATCTTCTATAGCAATTCGAATTGCAGGAAATAATTTTTTATATTTATCAGCAAAACATATTATATTTTCGAGTAGTTGATTAAAATTCCAATTTTCTGCAAACATCCTTATATTACTAAATGATGCAAATATATTTATGCCTACTTTTTTATAGTATTTTGTATTTAATCTTTTCAAGTCTTTTTCATTAAGTCTGCATAAAACCCAAGGGAATAAACCAACTTTTATTGCGTAGTCGATTAGTTTCATTAATTCAATATCAGAATTCTGATCAATTCCAATCATTCCAACAATAACTTCATTAATGCCTGTGCGAGCCATATGATCCATTAACACACACTTGTTATTAAATGTAACAAAGTTTAATCTAGTATCCTGAAGGCCATCTCTGATACTTTCATCAATAATACCTCGAAAATCAAAGCTTTCTTTATGTTTTAAATTCCAAGAATATATCATATTATTAATATCTTCCATAATCAAAATACTCTTTTCAATAATTTCACGTATGTTAATAAAATGTTAAACATAGTACTTGTCTTTTATAGGACATATCGTTTTGCACAATGAAATTAATTCTTTTCGTTTACCTAATAATTTTTCTATTTTTGTATTACGAATATTTATGTCCCTGCCATATGGATTGCTCTCATCAGTCATGCATGACATATAAAAACCTTCATTGTTTATTGATATACCTAAAGCCCAAGCAACACAAGCCAAATTCAATATTTGCAAAGTAGCTTGTTTATCTGATAAATCATACAATTGTTCTTTTATATTATTACCTTCATCCACATTAAACATTTGCAATGAATTAGTTGCTGCTGATCCATGTAAACTTGGTAATTTAAAAATAATAAGTCCATTTAAAGAATGTGCAAATTCTTTCATTGTTTTGCAATCATTATAATTAATCGGCATTACAACAGTTGAAAATGCAATTCGACATAATGGGATAGAATTATAAAATTTAGGTTCAACTAATTTTGTTTTTTTAATACGATCAATTGCAACCATAAAAACATCGAAAGAATCCAGTCCTACAATTTGATTGTACTTTTTAGCATCAATTGTTTCGCAGCTAATAATTAGAGAAGCACCAGCATCATCAAAAACATTTAATAACTCTTCACCTGATATACCATGAATTTTATTACATAGATTATCATCCCCGAAAATATACGCATTTGTAAAAACAACTGGAATCATGTTATACTTTGAAATTTGCTTGATAATTTTAACAATATCCTTCTGAAAAGTAGGTTCACCATTACCACCTAATATTATTGTTGAAACTCCAATTTTATTTGCTTCTTCAATAATATTTATGTATTCATCTGTTGTCAATGTAAACTTGGAATTAGTACCTCTTTTTTCAGATGTTCCACAATAAACACAGTTATAGTTACATACATTTGTCATTCTAATTCCAACAGCGAATATTTTGTTGCCAACCAAATAATCTCTTAAATTATCAATATCAATATCGTCTAACCCTTTTAAAAGTCTTTTGGGATAATGTATTTTTTTAATTATTGTATTAATCATTTTTTTTTGCATTACTTACACTCCTTAATTTCTATTTGTTAAATAGTTTTACAGTATCTTTATTCAATAATTTTTCACTATGTTCTATCATATAATATTCTTTTTGCCAATATGAATTTTCGAAATATGATTGATTTATAATATTTGTTTCAAATTTATATAAATCAGAACGTCTTCTTTTTACCCACCCTTTTCCTGCAAGTGAAGTATCTATCTCACAAATTATTATACATTCATCTTTGTTTTCAGCATATACTATTGCTTGTCCTTGAGGATTGCGAATTTGTGATCTCACCATCTGCTCATTATTAGCAACATTTGGTGCAATAATATACATTCCATTCTCTATTGCGCGAGTTATTAGCATTGAATCATATACATGCTGAACACTTGAACAATCAATTGAATTTCGAATTCCATTAAAAGAATTAATATATATTTGAGAACCATTTACACCTCCCCACATAGCATGTTCTGGGTACCTAATATCATGACAAATACCTAATAGATATTTAACGCCATTAACATCAAAAATTGATGGTGACTTACCGGGTTTAACATGAAAACAATCATCATCTATAAGATGAGTTTTATCGTAACTACCTGCACAAATCCCTTCTTTGTTAAAAAAAAGTAAATTATTATACCAATCTCCACAACGTTTGATGTATTGACCAGTGACAATCATTATTTTATTTTCCTTTGCCATCTTTGAAATGGATTGAATACAAGTAAAAATCTTTCGGTTATCTAAGGTTTCCAAGCTTTTAAGTGAAATCCCCAAATAACCTGTTAAACAACACTCAGGAAATGCAATCAAATCAGCTTTTTCCTTATGCGCATTTTCTATACAATATTTCATTTTTTCAAAATTACTATCAATGTCATTGCATATTACAAATTGTGCTATGGCAATTTTCATTATGTACACCTCATTTTGTCATTTATATCGCATTGTAAGTATATACGTTTGCCTCGTTGATTTTGTTTTATAGAATCGGTTAAACATATGTTGATTATTAAATTAGGATATCTCTCTAAAAATAAATTCTTTACATCATGAATCACAAATTCGGTAAATTTTTTACCTGGAATTAAATAAACATCTACTGAATAATCTGTTTTTTGATGAATAAAAAATTCATTTATAACATCATTATTTTCTATTATATAGTTTGTTAATGGTTTCGTTATCACAGCCCAATGTTCTTTTCTTTTGCTATTAATAAATATATAGTCGTTTTTTCTTCCGACTAATTTTGTAATTATTTGTGATGTCAAACCACAAGTGCATTCGCCATATGAAATTTCTCCCAAATCACCTACCATATAATTAATTAATGGTTGAGCTCTTTTTATTAATGAAGTTATTAATAAATCTTTGTTTACAGTCGATTCAACCCAAACAAGATTATTTCTAACATGCATAGTTCCATGTGGACAAGTTAAAGCAATAGGCCACATCTCTCTGCAACCATAATTATTAAGTATTGGTAATTTAAATGTATTTTTAATTGTTTCATATTCAATTTCAGTTAACATTTCACCATTCAATTCAATACAATTTATTTGTTGTGGTGGATTAAACCCGAATTCATTTAGGCTATTTGAAAAATGATAAATTGTTGATGGCGAGCCATACAAAATTACGCCTTTAAGCGAATTTATTAAGTCAATATATGTTTCCACAGCTTCATATGTAAATATTCTAGTTAACTCAAAGTTATTGCCCTTTTTTATAATCTTAAATTGTTCACCATTTTCAGCTTGCGGTAGTCCTAAAAAATAAATTATAGAATCGGTTACATTTGCTCCAAATTGTTTCCTTACATTCCATACATCTATTGTAGCAATATTATATTCTTTATTGCTCCATACAGTTTTTGCTGGTATTCCTGTACTACCTGTTGTAGAAACTTCAAATGTATTATAATGTAAATTATCAAAAATTAATTTATTATAATTAAACTTAAATTTTTCTTTATCCATTATAGGAAAATCTGCAAGAGTTAATTTTTCATTTTTAACGCTCGTGTTATTTGAAAAATAATTTTTATAAAAATTTATATTTTCTCTTGCGAATGTTAAAGTATCAATTATTTTTTTGTTTGTTTCTATAAAATTATTACATTGTAAAATTTCTCTATCGTTTAACAATTTAATATTAGACACTTTATCACCCATTTTTCATTTTACTTGAAATTTCTTCAGAAATTCGCCTTATTGTAAACCCGTCCTCTAAAGTAATATCAATAGATATATTTAAATTAAATTCTTTTTCTAATTTAACAATTATTTCTATTATTTGAATAGAATCCAAACCCAGTTCACTAATATCAATATCTTCACCAATTGAATATGCATCAAAACTTAGATCCTCGGTCTCAGCGATTATTTTTCTAATCATATTTTTCATAAAACTTACTCCTATCTCTTTGTTTTAAAATATTGCTATGCATGCATGTTTTCTCTTGGTTTAAATTTAATTGAATTTTTTTACAAAAGATAACCGTAGACTGACCTGAATTTTAAATATTTGTGAAATTTAATGCGGTACTGAATCTTATCATGAAATTCACTCTGTCACGCTTTACTCGTTATCATTGTTGAAATTTCTTTGTCTTTACGATTTTTGTCAGATAACACACTTCTACATATCAGGGGTTTTCTTCTTTAACCCCTTTTCATGCTTTACTGGAATGCTTTTCAATCAAATTTTAGATACTGACGGCCAAGAGTGCTTGACGCTGGTCCCAGAGATTTTGTGAAAGGTATACACAATATTTATGCGGATTTTCAAACCGAGTGACCTCGTCCCATAGTGAATCGACGCCTTCTTTTGTTCTGTTTCTGATTTCTTCAACAGAAGGACTTTTATAGCAAGAGTTGCCGTTTTTAAAAATTTGAACCTGAAGCGGCTTTGCAATGAAGTTCGTGATGGCTTTTCTTTTCCATATGTGATCCGGGTCAAAAATTTCATATGGCTGCGTATCATCAATGGTTTCGTCATTAAGTGTTATTACATCGGCGATGGCTTTACCGCTTTCCCTGTCAAACAGACGCCATGGACATTTATAACCAGGAATGGTCAATTTAGTAATATTTTCGCTCAGCTTTATTTTAGGAATGATACCGTCATCACTGTCAACCGCTACAAGCTTGTACACGCCGCTAAAAACAGGGTCTGACGCGGCGGTGATCAAACGCTCACCAACACCGAACGAATCAACTAATGCGCCCTGGATAATCATGTCTCGGATAATATATTCATCAAGGGAATTGGAAGCCATAATTTTACAATCAATAAATCCTGCGTCATCAAGAATCTTGCGGGCTTTTTTTGAAAGAAATGTGATATCACCGCTGTCAATACGGATCGCCTTTGGACGAAAACCCCGTGGAATAATTTCTTCGTTGAAAACTTTTATCGCATTCGGTATACCGGATTTTAGAGTGTTAAACGTGTCAACTAGTAACGTGCAGTCGTCGGGATATTTGCAGGCATAGGCTCTAAAAGCGGATATTTCGTCGTCAAACATTTGAACCCAGCTATGTGCCATAGTACCTAAAGTTGGAATTCCGAAATCCCTGTCAGCAATTACGCAAGAAGTCCCATCAATGCCTCCAATGTATGCGGCTCTTGCACCGTATATGGCTCCGTCATAACCATGGGCTCGGCGTGAACCGAATTCCATTACTGTCCGTCCTTGGGCCGCACTGACGATACGGTTAGCCTTGGTTGCGATAAGGGATTGATGGTTTATCGCCAAAAGAGTCATAGTCTCAATAAACTGCGCTTGCATTGCGGGACCGTGTACTGTAATAAGCGGCTGGTTTGGAAAAATTGGAGTTCCCTCAGGAATTGCCCATACATCACAATTGAATTTAAAATCTTTAAGGTATTGCAAAAAATCTTCTGAAAAGATTTTCTTGTTTCTTAAGAAGTCAATATCAGATTGTGTGAAATGTATATTCTCAATATATTCAATGAACTGCTCCAGACCAGCGCATATCGCGAATCCTCCGCCGTCGGGAACACGTCTGAAAAACATGTCAAAATATGCTGTTTTATCGTGATATTCACTAGAAAAATAACCGTTTATCATTGTTAGCTCATAAAAATCGGTGAGGATAGTTAAATTATTGTGGGTTAATTCACGCATGTCTGAAGACTCCTCCTTCTGTTTTACTGTCCGCATATTCGGTGAAGGTATTGATTAAACTGGTTATGAAACATCAATGATTATATCTCCTGCTTTCAAGATGATGCAGGGGGCGTTTATGGATGATATTGGTGTCACTTTAGTGAGTTTATAAAATAAAATCTCTTCTCCGCATTGCTCATATTTTTATAGCAAAGCGTCTTTGTCAGTTATTCGATAAATTCCCTGATTTTTTAGAAAGGTCTATAATAATTAATTAACCTTCTAAAGAAGAGAAGTTTGAATACTGTTGGAAAGGTTGAGCGTGTTTTAACAATGATTTCATCAAACATGAATCTTTTCTTTTATATTAATAATTATAATTAATTACAAAACTATAAATTATCATAAATTTCTTTTAGTATCGTTTCCTCATAAATGCTTAATTCATAAATTTGTTTTGATAACAATTTTAAACTATCTTTTCGTTGTGTAACAGACGCTCTTATCATTATAGAGCAAATATGATTCCATTTATTTATTATTTCATTCAATGATTGAATCAGAGAATTATAATTAAATTTTTCTTTTTTTAAATAGTCAAGTAAATATTGTCTACTATGGATTAACCCATAACGTTTGATCATAATATTTAACATGATCATTTTTTTTGTAAAATCGTCTTTGTAAATTTCTCGGAAACTAACTATATCTTCTGATAATTTTTTTAAAGCAAAAAGATTATAAAATGTTCCCGAATCATCGTATTCAATAGTTAAATATTCATGTAAACATTTTTTAACCGAATTAGAAATAAAATATTTGTTATATACGTTGTTAAATCTAACAAGATCATTTTCATTAGGACGAATAATGACAATTAAATTTCCTGCTCCCGCCATACTTTTTTCCACTTTTTTTATATCATAAAAATTATTAAAAAGTGACGGCGGAATAGTAGGAACATAAGAATCACTAATCAAAAAAGTCCCCTCATGGTTTTCATAACCAATCACATTAAAATAATGAAAAACATTTTCGCCGCCACCAAATACATTTACATAATCTAAATCTTTAGCTACTAATTGAACGATCACGGGTATGTTATCATCAATATTTTTTTTGATAGCGCTTATGGCATCTTTAGATTTTTCAAATCTTTTAATTTCGTAATTTAGTCCAACATTATTTAAAAACATCATTGCGACTTTAAAAACCCTCGAAGTAAGTAATATATTGGTATTCGTAGTAGTATATTCAATTTTAAATCCATTTCCGATTAAAAAAATATCAGATTCATCTATAAATCTTTTAGTGTAAAAATTTAATATATTTTTAACACATGACATTATGCAATTATTTCCTTGAATGGTTGAAAAATCATTTATAATTTTTGCAGTCAAATTTTCACCTTCTTATTATAAATTTTGTTTTATTTTAATCATCATTTAACACTCGAATAATTTGGGAAGTAGCTAAAGTTGGATCTGGATTTTGAAATATATTTCTTCCCACAGCAATTCCTTTAGCTCCAACTTCAATTGATTCTTTAACCATTTTCAGAAATATATTAAAGTCATTTTGCGTTTCGCCCCCAGCAATTATAACTGGTATATGTATCTTATCAATAATCTGCTTAACCTTTTCTTGGGTTCCAGGGTGAGGTATTTTAATTATATCTGCTCCAAGTTCTTCTGCTATACGAGCTGAATGTATTATGTGATCTATCTCATCATTTGATATATGATTGTAAACCATAGCTAATAAAGGTATTCCCCATTCAGAACATGCTCTAGAAACTAATCCAAGATCCTCTAACATGGCACAATCTGATTCTACACCAAAATTAATATGAATCGATACCCCTAGAGCGCCGAGTTTTATTGCTTCTTCTACTGAAGCTACTAAAACCTTTAAATGAGAATTTTTATTAAGTAGAGTTGATGCAGATAAATGCATTATATAATTCCCGGATGCTAATTCTGGAAAATTTGAAATTTTCATTAGTAAACCTTTGTGCAAAATAATCGCATTTGGCTTGGCCTGATTAATTAAACGAATAGCATTTACATAATCTTCAATGCCCAATATCGGTCCATTTGTTATGCCATGATCCATAGCAACTATACATATTTTTTTTAATGGCGGGCAAATTTTTGCCAATCTTAATAATCTACCATTCATATTGGATTCCTTTCAAAAATATACTAATTTTCGTTTATATTTTCATTTATCTGAATCCCTACATGTCTACCTTGTTTATCAATGTAAGCTAACAATTCATCACCTATTTTAATATTTGAAGCATTGTTTGCTTTACCGTCAGCCCCAAAAATTCTTATATGCCAATCATCTTGAACTATCGTATTTATTGTTATGTTATCATAAATTGCTTCAATTTTTAATAAAGGTCTAATCTCAATTTTTGTTCTGCCAACACTTACTTCTCTTGCATTACCATTAATGTCAACACATAATAAACGACTTCCGACTTTTATTTCACTCAAATATGCCGTCATATTTTGTGGTGCCAGAACATAAGAGCAAATCGCACCAGCATTTACTCTGAAAGGACGCAACTCCATATATGGCAAGAAATGAGTTTCGGAGCTTACTAACAATCCACCATTAGATTTTGAACCAATAATCATACCTTCAGTCTTTTCCATAATTGAAGTTGTATCCACACATACCCGATGCCCCATTCCTATATGTTGAACATCTGATACTTTTACTTTTACAAGTGAAAGTTTAGTTTTATCTTTTCTTTCAATTAATTTATCAAAATTTGATATTTCATTTATTTCTTCGGTTTGTATTAATACCCCATCGCAACCAACTTCCATAACGCCAAATGCGATTTCAGCATCGTTAACATTATTTACGAGTTTTACTATATTTGTATTGGTATTTTGTAATTTTGCGATTAATAGTTCCACAGGAATGTTCGTTTCATCTTTTAAGTTTAAAACAAGATTATCAACATTATTACAATTAATCCATGCTTGATCCATATTATCATGATTGCTTATTGTTACTACCCACGCAGTCTTATATCCTTTTTGGTAGGCGGTATCTATTATATTTTTATCAGTCGAATAAACAACAATATCAAGAGAAAGATCTGATAACTCATCAATATTATTTATTTCAATTAAGAGATTTGTCTTGTGCTGTTTTTTAATTTTTTTTATCATGCTATAATTTATCAAAATATTTTCAAAACGAAAATTATTAATCAACGTCATAATTATAGTTTCTTTTTTTAAATTTCTTGCATCAAACCAAAAAAATTTTTTTTTCAATTAAATCAAATCCTTTTATTTTAATTTTTTAAAATATTAAAATTAAATTTTCCCTATGGAGATTTCAGCATTTATTTATCCAATTCAAAATTAAACTAATTTTCAACTTCTTCCTCATTGGATTTTTAAATCAAATTTATATATAAATCTATCAAGTAATCCTGGCCTTTAAACAACAATTTTCTCTTCTATCTATAAACCACCATCCAATATATTTGTAAAGTTATCTACTGCACTTTATTTAACGAATATATAACCTTTCCCTATTTATTCAGATTTTTCTAGAAACTCATTACCGTTACCCTTCTATTTTTTAATAATTGGTAAAATGTTTTCTGCCTTGACTAAATATCCTTCCCTTAATCTTCAATTAAAATTTTTTTTCCAATGTCAGAATATTTTTTATTTCGTTTCTTCACTAACTTTTTTACAGAGATTTTTATAAGACTATAAAGTTCCATTTTTACAACACCTGATAAAGAATTTTGATTTTTTATACCATTCATAATATGTAATACTTCCTTTACCATGGTTTATTGCCTATTTTATTATTATAATTTTGTCTAAATAGAAGCTCATCTAAATTCATATTTCACACCTACATATTAAATTTTTTTGGAATTATAGCTTTCAATTATTTCATCTAATATTAAAAATTCTTCTTTTAAAAGTAATTGTATATTATTTTGAATTAACGGTATTTGTTTATTATTCAAACTATTATTATACATCTTGCAACTGTTGTTTATATAAACTGCTTTTTTTATAATATTTTGATATTTTTGAAGGTATTTCTGATCTAATCCCTTTGTATATATTAAATATTTGATTCTGTCTGCCATCAATCTTTTGTGTTCTACTAAAATGTTAAATGGTTTCATTTCGATTTTTTCGTATTTCTTTGTATTACTTAATAACTCAATTTGTTTTTTAAAGACATTTTTTCCTTGCAAAATGCTCGAATCATTATGTATGTACGCATAATTTTGTATTTGACCTTTTATATCTAAAATTGAAACATTATGTGTATTATTGTTCAATTTTCTAATAAATCCTATATAACTATTTTTATCATTCAGTTTTAAACTATTTAAATAATTATCATAAGTTAGAATTGATTTGCCATAAAAACCTTCTTTTACATGGTTTATAGTATGTAAAATTTTTTTATCATCATCATACCCATAAATTAAATAAGATCTATCATAATAATCAATTAAATTTGCAATTCCATGTACATAATAGCCATCATTAATCAAATTTAATATTAAATTAAGAATATCATTTCCTATATTAACTATTGATTGTGTTGGGATTTTTATACTATACGTAGTGAACAAATTATGATTACTAAAATTTATTGCTTTATCAACAAATTCAATATTATTACCATTTATATCACATTTTAAATCTATAAAATTATTTATCAGATACAAGTAATCGCTTGGATATTCTAGTAAAATGCTTAATGCATAAGCAACTTTTGATATTGATTTTATTGGAGGATTTTGATTTATAAATAATATCTTTTTCATACTTTATCCTTTTAACTTTTCTAATAATAATTTTAGATGACCTTCTTCTAGCGATATTAAGGTATTCAAAACATCTATAATTTTTGAAAATATTAAATTTGATTTAACGAAATCCATTTTTATTCTTATGAATTTTAATAACTCACCCATCTTTTCTATTCTTTTTATATTTTCAATTAGAATTTTTTCATCATCATCTATATATTTATTATTTATTAAATACTCAGTCAAGTTAACTACTAATTTTGCATGTTCATATATTACATATATTCGAGTTAAGGAAAAGAATCTTTTATCAATTCCAAATTTTCTATAACTATTTAATGCTTCTATTCCGTATAATCCAGCCTGTTTTAATCTTGTCGTATTAATAGAATTTAAGAAATCTTCTATATATTTTTTTGTTTTATTAATATTAAATTCTAATTTAAAGGTTTTATTTTGTTTATAAAAAATCAGTTCTAACGTAGGGCTTATTAAATTATTACAAGCGATAATAAAATCATCAAAACTAATTTTTTCTTCTTTTAGTACAATTTCTTTAGTATAACTTACAACATTGAACAATCTGTTTTCATTGTCATAGCCGTTAATCATAAAGAAATGGTCGAAATCCCATTGTTTATAATGTGGTCTGAAAGATACATAATAATCATTAAATATTCCTGTAACATAAAAATCATTATTAATCATTTCTATTATCATGTTAATTATTGATTGTTTATTGTCTACTGTTTTATTAGCTGGTAAATATGAATAGTGGCGGATTAATAAATCTTCTTCATGAAGAAATTGTGGAACTAAAAAATCAAACCATCCTGTTTCGGTATGTACAAGCTGAAGAAAATTACTATATAACCAAGGTTCATAATCACCTTCTAAAATACCAAATATATATACATAATTCGGATAGGATCTTACTGGCAAATCCAGATTTACCGGCAAATGTTTTTTCATAAGCTCACCTATTTTTCACTTCTTATTTATACCATTGTGCTTGTGAATAATACATCCTAGAATATAAGCCATCCTTAGATATTAAATCTTCATGACAACCATCTTCAACAATCTTTCCATCTTCAAAAACAAGTATTCTATTTACTATTCCAGTTATGCCTAAACGATGCGAAATTGTGATTGTTGTTTTATCCGCTGTCAGCGTGTTGAAATCTTTATATAGCTGAGCTTCAGATTTTGGATCTAGTGCTGCGGTAGGTTCATCAAAAATCAACACACTCGTTCCTTTTCTTATTAGTGCTCGTGCAATCATAACTCTTTGCCACTGACCACCAGATAAATTTGCCCCCTCATCACCCATGTCTCCTAGAATTGTATGTATTCCGTTTTTAAAATTTCCTAAGAAATTACTTACTCCCGTCTCATTGCATATTTCTAAGATTTCTTCATCTGTTATTACTCTGTTAGTATCACCAACGCGTATATTATCTGCTATACTCATATCATATCTGCCAAAATCCTGAAATACACATGAGAAAACACGTCTTAAAGTACATGGATCATATTCTATATTTTTGCCATTGATTAAAACTTCACCACTAGTTACTTTATATAATCCTGTTAAAAGGTATGTAAATGTACTTTTACCGCTTCCATTCAATCCGACAATTGCTATTTTTTCTCCAGGTTCTATTTTCAATGATATTCCTTTAATAACCTCTCTATCTGAACCAGGGTATGTAAAGTGTACATCTCTGAATTCTATTCTCACATTTTTAGGGATATCAGTATTTTCAGATACAAGTTCTTCATCTAGGTTTTTTAAATAGCTATAATCATCAACGAATCTTGCTGTATATGTTATTGATAAAATGGTGTTCGAGAAACTGGTTAATGCGCCCATTAATGTACCGATGGCAGTTATCATTAACGAAAATGTGCCTACTGATAATCCTTTATAATAAATCTGGTATAATACAAGTCCTAAAGCAACAATATAACTTACAGTTGCCGGAAAACTCGAAATAAATCTAAATAACGTTGATTTTTTGGTTAATTCTTTTTGTTCATTTTTTACTTGGTTATTAGCTTCAATAAATCTTTCCTTAATAATTGGAACAAAATCATATGCAATTCTTTCCGGATTACTACTAATGCCTAATGAAAAAGCTTTTCCACGTTGTCTATTTGGTACAGTTGCCCATGAAGCATATCTATATTGAAAATCATTGCATTTTTGTAAAAAAAACATCTGTGGTATTGAGCCTATTATAATAATTATTCCCACTAACCAATTTGTTAAGAAAACTAAAATTCCAACGCTTACTATTGTTGCTATAATAGTTAAAATATTAAATGAATTCATTAATAAGGCACCAATATTATAAGGAAGCCATACGTTAAGAAATTCAATTCGATCATAAACCTTTGCATCATTTATATATTTCAACTTAATTTGAGAACACTTCAATAGGATTTTACTTCTTACATTCATATGTACATTTAATTGTAATTTATTGATAATCTTAATTTTTATCGGATATATAAAAGAATTGATTACGTTAATCAAAAATAGACTAATTATTATTGAAAATAAGATAGTAAATGTTTTATTATCACCTGATTTATATAAGCTCAACCCTGTATTTGTTATGTTTTTATTTAAAATAGGAACTGTTACTGGCATAATGATATTTACCATTAATATTAAAAGTAATTTATTTAAAGATTTTTTGTCTTTTAAAAAGTCAAAATCTTTTATTGTTGTTTTCAGTATATTAAAAGTTCCCTTAATACCTAATCTTTTATTACCAAGTTCGTTTGTGAATTCATAAACACTCAATTACGCCATCTCCCCACAATAATTATCAATATCAACTTTTTTATACCATTGTGCTTGAGATGTAAACATCTCATAATATTTACCCCTCATATTGATTAATTCATTATGGGTACCCTGTTCGATTACTTTTCCTTTATTTAAAACTATTATTTGATCTGCGAGACGAGCAAATCCAATTCGATGAGAAATTAGAATTGCAGTTCGATCTTTTGCAACCGTTTTTACTTTCATAAATTGTTTATATTCAGCAATTGGGTCTAATTGAGAAGCTGGTTCATCTAATATTAGAACTTCCTTATTCCCCATATGTGCACGAGCTACAGCCAACTTTTGTTTTTGTCCCCATGAAGGTTCTACAGCATCATCATTTACCCATTTAATTAAATTCTGATCAAGTCCTTTTTTACTTATGGTTTTTATTAAATCCGACACACCACCATTATCTGCTGCTTCCCAAATCAAATCATCATTATTAATTTCATTTATAAGAGAAAAAGCAATATTGTCTCTAAATGAATAAGGATATACACTGTAATTTTGCATCGTTATTCCTATTTCTCTATTTAAATCATTTCTATCAAGTTCTTCATATTTATAACCTTTATATTTGAGTAAACCATCATCTGGTCGATATAATCCTAATAAAATTTTAATAAGAGTAGTTTTACCAGACCCATTATCACCACAGAGTGCAATTATCTTTCCCTTTTCAAATTTAATATTTAAATTATCAATAACTTTTTTAGAATTATCATCTATATTATAAGAAAAATCCAGTTTACTAGTTTCAAATATGTAATTTGATCTATTTATTTTCTTTTGATAATTTTTATGTCCATCAGACTTTCTAATTATTGGATTTTCTGCTTCATTGTCACACAAATCATCTAATTCTTTATGGATTTTTAAATTTGCAATATGTCTTACAATCTCTTTTAAACTTCCATTTGCAGAATTTATTTTTCCAAGCAAATTATATGTAATTGATGTTAGTAAAGACATTGTTCCAATCGTGATTTGATGGTTTTTAAGCAAATAAGCTGATATAATCATAATTGTCAGAACAAATAAATTATCTATTACGCTGCATACTGCGTCTAGAAATCTATGTCTATCATCCATTTCATCTTTCTTTTGTTTTACATGTTTTTCATACTCAAACCATCTTTCTAATATAAATTTACTCATAGACAGCATTCTTATTTCTTTGGCCTTGTTATAATCGGTAGAAAGAGAATAATAATAACCAGATTTTCTTTTGATTTTTTTTATCTCCTCCCAATAATTTAAACTATTCTTTAAAATCTGTGGCACTAATGAAAATCTTATTGAAAGAATAATAAGTGATATTAACCCAAAATACCATCTAACAGAAACTGCCATAAACATCAAACCAATTAAAGTAATGGAGAAAGTAAGAAAATTTATTGAACTCATTACAAAATATGTGATCATATCAATTGTTTCGTTTATCTTAGACGATTTCTCCTGATAATCCGCTTTTTCCATTGTTCTTAAATTTAGTTTTTGGACTTTCATAAAATATTTTTCATATAATACAGGACTATATTTAATCATCATAAAGTTATTAACTGTTGAGCTAAATAACCAATAAAGCTGTTCTACAATATATACAATTCCAAAAAACATTAAATAAATAAGTAAACTATTAAAACTAGATAGAAAAGCTGTACCACTTATCTTATCTATTATAATTGCAGTTAATTTCATAGTAATCAAAGGTATTACTGCTGAAGTAACAGAAAGTACAGTCCACAAAAAAAACATTGTTCTGCTTAATTCCCAGCCTGTTTTAATACCCCATATAAAAAGGCTAATATTATCCTTGATTTTTAGTCCTTCACTATTTTTCATTTAATAACACCATCCAAAATCACTTAAGTTCACAGTGTACCTATTACAGTTTTCAAATAATTGATTGCTTTATTCTTTTCTCTGTCAACTTCTCTCGATACCTCTTGATAATCTGTTTTTACTGAACAATTAATATCATTAGTATCTTTGATTATACAATGTTCTAATCCTAAGAGATTTAACATGTTATATATTCTATGATTAAATTCACCTTCTGAATTTATTTCAACAAAAAACTTTTTTTGCATAATTACGGAATAAGCCATACCATGAAAGGAATTAGTTATTACATATTCAGCTTTATAGATTAAACCTAAAAACTGGCTTGGTGAAACTTTTCTTAAATATTTAGCTTTAAGCTGTTTAAATGGGTTGTCATTAATATAAACAAGCTCTAACCCCTTTTCTTTGCTGAGAACTCTAGCAAATTCAAGCATTTTGTCTGGTTTTTTTACTGTAAATAATAAAATATATTTATCTTTTATGTTCGGTATATCTGCGTACTGCATCCATTCGTTCTTTGATAAGAAAAACACAGGATCTATATGAAAATCAACATCTCTATCTAATAAATCTTTTACGATATTTACACCGCTCTTTTCCCTAACCGAAATATTGTTATAATCATGCAGTAAATCATAATATTTATTTTTAAACCAATGCGGAATTTCTTCAAACCCGAAACTTGCGGCATACGAATTTTTCTTACTGCTATCTGTAACAAAATCCAAAAAATATGCTTTGTCAAAATCAGCTAAAATGTAATTCCAAATTTGATCGCTCCCGGATATATATAAATCATAATCATTTTCTGCTTTTTTTAAATCTTCATGGGAATAATATTTGTCTTTCGACATTTTTACAAATCTATTTAAAAAGTTATTAAATACTTTAATTTTATATTTTCTTTTACTATAATTAAAAACAGCTAAACAAAAAAGTTTAATGTACTTATCTTTTTTATTGTACTTATCAATATAAAAGGGTCGATAATAATCTTCTATACTAGAACATCTGTAATCTATAATTTCACATTCTGCATATTTATTAATTACTTTCTGTAATGCAAGTGCTTGAAACACTGCACCATAATTTATCGCATTATGAAAAGTAATGATACCAATTTTCAATAATCTCACCTCTTATATCACAAGAAACAAATTCATTCTTCTTTTTTTATCTGCCAAACTTTTACCCAGTCTACCATAAATTTTTGAGGCCATTCCGTTGATTCATGACTGTCTGGTGCTCCCGGATACGCAAAATTATTTACTGTAGCTAATGTAAGAATAATGTGATGTTTTTGAAAGAATGCCATACGCATTTCAGGATTTGTTATTGATACTTCACCCATTATCTGATTGTCTACATAAGAAACTATTTTAGAATTAGTCCATTCGATGCCATATACACGATAATCATCTGACCATTTTTCATCATAAATTTCAAATTTTCTGGGTAAATATTTTGCGTTTTCACGCCCCGGGATATCGTTGCTAGATATATCAATAACTTTATGATCATTTATATAAGCAGTATTTTTCTTTGACTCAGGAGGGCACCAATGAATATGTGACCCATA
This sequence comes from Clostridiales bacterium 43-6, assembly GCA_001896915.1. GTDB lineage: Bacteria > Bacillota > Clostridia > Oscillospirales > Acutalibacteraceae > MKRK01. Next base: position 15,580 of record MKRK01000200.1, on the reverse strand, counting down.
TTTACCATTAAGATTATAATTTCTCCATTCATCGGTACCGCCGTAGATTTCCATTATGTTAATTTCCCCGCCCCATGGCCACCAGTCTTCTGTACCTAAAGTCCAGAATGCCGACCACATGCCTTGTGAAAAAGGAATCTTGGCATACATTTCAAAACGACCAAACTTATATTCAACTTTATCTTTTGTATGTATCGCACAACCTGTATAATTTCTCAGAATGCCTTTATTATCATACGCATCTTCTTTTTTTGCAGTTATAATTAATTGGCTGTTTTCAATGGTAATATTTTTTTCCAGATTAGCTTGACATTCATTAGAAGTTGTACCCCTTATTGACCAAAAATTCTTATTTAATTCTTGTTCATCAAAATTATCAATCCACATCAGTTCATATATTTCATTTGATATAGGTGAAATAATAGTATCACCAATAGTGACTTTATCAAAACCAGCAATATCTTTATTAATAGGAGAAGGCAAGTCATTTTTCAAAATAACCGAATTTGTATTATTAGAAGTCGAAATTCTATTTAAAATTTCAAATTCATCAATCAACATTTTTTTTAACATATTTTGAATAATAGAAATTAAACCTATTTCCAGTGTTTTATTATAAACTTCACATTTAACAAGTATTTCTTTAGTTTTATTTAAAATTTCTTCATAATCATGCAATACTTCTTGACTGCATGCATCATTTTCAAAAAAATATTTTATTCTCAAATACATACACTTTTTATGATCAAACAATGTCTTATACATCTTTAAATAGATTGTATCTTTATTTTTTATGTTATCATTTAATAAATGAATAAGTTCTTTGCATGCATTAATACCATAAACAATACGCTTATTATCATATTTATCAAGATATTCGCTACCTGGCACCATGATAGATACTTTATTTTCAGGCTTATATAAATAATCACTGATTAATGTTTTCAAATCTTCAATTGCTGGCAAAACTTTTTTTCTGTTAATTTTATTATAAAAACTCATTTCATAATCTTTATCTTTTTCTATTTTAAGAAATGATAAGAATTTTTGGAAAGATAAATCAAATTGACCAAATTCACCATTTTTATTGGTTCCAACTAAGTAGAATTTTTTACGATCATCATCATATCCATTTATAATGAATGAAGGAATATCAGACCACCATGATTTTTTACGATCTAACTCGACATAACCGTATGATCCATACTCAATCATATCTTTTATAAGATCTATTAAAATGTTTTTAGATTTCATTATTTTTTTATATGAAAACTTAAATTTATCGCATGCAAAATAAAATTTATTATATATACTTAAATAAGGTTTATAAAAATCAAAATTATATTCACCTTTTATACAGGAAAGCTGGCAGAAATCATCTAAAAGAAAATAGTAATCTTTCATTTCACCTGCTAATAAACTTACTGCAAAAGTTTGATCTATATTTGCTTTTATAGGAACATCTTCATTAATATAGAGTTCTTGTTTCATAGATGATGATTCCTTTCCTGCATTTTTAAAAGAAATTATTGTTTTATTATTGAATAGATACTGACATCATAAAACCTATTATTTATATACAATGAATCTTTTATGGTTGCTTCATATGCCATTTTTAATTTTTCTATTATATTTAGAAATTCATTATTTTCAGTACAGCAATGAGCTTCTATTTTATGCACTTTACAAAAATCAAATAAATAAGAGATTACTTCTGATATAGATAATGATATTTCCTTGTGAACTTTGTACATATAGTGAACCGCAACAGATATTTTACAAATAGTATCATTTTCAACTAATTTTGTTTTAAGAAGTCCAACTATTTTCCGATCTGTATTTTTTTCTATTGCCCAAATGCTATCACTTAAGCAGAAACCGGGTTTATAATATTGATTAAGATATTCTGCTGTTTTTTCTTTATTCGAACAATATTTAAAACCAGAATAGTCAACAGAAATCGGATTGCTTAATATTTCAAAAACTTGGTTTATATCTTTGGGGTTTAGTCCCCTTATATAGAAATCACCTGCTCCAAGTTCTAGCATCGGATTTACTTTGCCTTCGCAAAACATAGGTATTGATCACTCCAAGTCCAGTTTTTATACTTGAAAAAAGTTCGTAATTCTTGGATCTTATCGGTTTTCTCCCACTTAATATCCAGATCTTCTCTTCCCATATGACCATAAGCAGCTAAATTTTGATAAATTGGATTTAATAAATCAAGCTGTTTAATAATTGCAGACGGACGTAAATCAAATACTTTATTAACTGCTCTTGCGATATCTTCATCTGGAAATATTCCTGTCCCAAAAGTGTCTATCATTATGGACACTGGATGTGCTATACCAATTGCATAAGCAAGCTGTATCTCACATTTTTTAGCAAGACCAGCGGCAACAACATTCTTAGCAACATACCTTGCGGCATAAGCAGCACTTCTGTCTACCTTTGTTGGATCTTTACCAGAAAATGCTCCGCCACCATGTCTTGAATAACCACCATATGTATCAACAATAATTTTTCTTCCTGTCAGCCCGCTGTCTCCCTTTGGGCCACCAGTAACAAATCTTCCTGTCGGATTTATATGTATTTTTGTATTAACATCTATCATTTTCTCGTCTATTACAGGAACTATAACTTTTGATATAATATCCTTGTGTAATTGCATAAGATCAATCTTGTCGGAATGCTGTGCTGAAATAACAATTGTATCTATTCGTGATGGTATCCCATCAACATATTCAACTGTTACCTGTGTTTTCCCATCTGGTCTTAGATAATCAAGTTTACCGGATTTTCTGACTTCTGTTAATTTCATTGCAAGTTTATGTGCTAATGATATAGGCAAAGGCATAAGCTCCGGAGTTTCGTCACAGGCATATCCGAACATTAATCCCTGATCCCCTGCACCATTCGTATCCTCTTCAGTTTCTGAACCTGTTTTATTTTCATATGAATTATTAACACCAAGAGCAATGTCATCCGATTGTTCATCAATAGATGTAACAATTGAACATGTTTCTCCATCAAAACCATATTCACTGTTTGTATATCCTATATCCTTAATAACTTTACGGGCGATTTTAGGAATATCAATTTTATTATTAGTTGTTATTTCACCCATAATCAACACTATACCGGTATTTACTGCTGTCTCACATGCCACACGACAATTTTTATCCTGTGCAATAATTGCATCCAGAACTGCATCTGATATCTGGTCACACATTTTATCGGGATGCCCCTCTGTTACTGACTCAGAAGTAAATAAATAATTCACCGTAAATCACCTTTCATATATATAAAATTTCAAATCGACATTTACTCACGTTGATATATTTGTTGATTTCTTTAATCAAATCACTTTCCCCGATGTTACCTTTTTGTTCCTTAGAAATATAACAAACTAACTTATTATTATCATTTACATCTAACAAAAAGATTCCTATCGTTTTCCCTTCTTTTCCAATTAGCAACATATCTTGAAAATACATTGGGTTAGCCTTATTATTTTGTAAATGTGCACGGGCAACTAATCCAGCTTTTATTTCATCCTTTTGATGCTTTGTTATAAAAGCTTTCCAATATACTGCATCTAATACATTTGCCTCAGAAACATTAGTTATACTGATAGCTGATAATTCGACTTTTTCATTTAACATCCCCGCAACACCTACAATAAAAAATATAATTTAACAATTTATAACTCTATTATTCATATATAAATATAAAAGTCAAAAGGCAATTAGCATATAGAATATACTAATTGCCTTTTTATTGATAAATATTTTACTAATTTACAAATTCGTCTACTAATTCATTCCAATTATCATGAGATTCATCAAATAGATTGTTTATTTTTGATATATCTCTAATTCCGCATAAATAACAATAATTAATTTGCCTGCTAAAAACTACATGCATATTTTCTATAATTTCTTCTAGTAGTTTTTTTTGTTTTGAATCCAATTCACTTTCAAGCTGATATAACAAATCTTTATGCTTTTCTTTATGTTTTATATATTGTTTGTTTAATTCAAGCTCATCTAATGCACTATTTCTGCATTCTGTTAAAAATTCGCTCGCAATTTTTATAAATTCTGACATAATACTTTACCTCCTAAATTTACCTTTTATTATATGTAATAACTTGCTATAATACAATATATTTTGTATTATTATGTTATTAATTTTTAAATATAAATAACATTCAGCCTATATTATATGCTATTTGTTTGTTTCTTGAAATAATTAACTTATGTATAATAATGCAAGAACACAATTTTGAATCGGAGGCAGTTATGTTTGAAGTTAATATTGGAAGACGTATTAGAGAACAGAGAAACAAGAAACATTTAACTATTGAAAAATTTGCAGAAGTCGTGAATCTTAGTGCAGTTTATGTAGGAGAAATCGAAAGAAACGAAAAAATGCCCAGTCTTTTAACTTTTATAAATATTATCAATGCATTGGGATTATCACCGGACATTTGTCTATGCGATATGGTTGATACGGGTAAAACTCACGTTTTTAATGAAATAACAGAAATGATGAAAGATTTATCACCTGAACAGGTATGTTATATAAGAGATATGATAAAAGTAACTATTAAATATTTTAAAAACCATTAAAATATTTAATAAATAAGACGAGATTACTATCCCCCTTGTAATCTCGTTTTTTTAATTTTATAAAATCATTTTATACGACCAACATTATCTTTTATTATTAACGTATCCGCATTTCCTCCTAGATCAACTAAAAATTCATTCATAACACCCCTATGCCATACATTATCTTTAATTACTGTGTTTTCCATTCTAGCATATACAACACCAAAATTCGGTGACATTCGGCCGCTCTTTCCGCCGTCATCACAAAATGCTGAAAATGTATTACCGACACATGTCAGCCCTCTAATATTATTAAGCATAATATGCGAATCTTCATTTGAATCAGCAATTTCCTCATTAGAACCATTTCGATAAAAAAGATTTGTTGAAATAGTTATACATTGAGTATCAAAGCTGTCTCCTGTATTAATTGAAAGACCCGGTCCCCCTGAACGATCAAAATAATTTCCATTAAAAATTAGATTATCACCAGTTTTAATAAAAGCACCTGCTTTTTTGTTCCATTCAAATCTATTTCCTGTAAAAGTAGTTGAGTATGTCCAATTATCAGAATAAAAGCCAGCACCTTCATTTCCTGAAAACCAATTATCAATAAGGAATCCATCACAGGATTCTGATAGTATTCCATGTCCATTATTATCACATGACATTGAATGTCTCACAGAATAACACCAAGCCCCTTTTAAATGAATTCCATTGCCGCTAAAATGCGAAATCTTACATCGTTCTATCTTGAAACTATCTTCTTTTTTCGCATCATTAGCTCCATCTTTATATATACCATGTATATTTTCACCAATAAAGTCATTGCCATCTATACATAAACCATTAATAGTACAACACCTTGCATTTGTTATGTTTAATAAATATGAGGCTTTATCAGAATTTAGCTTTAATTCACTTCCCCCTATATCAGAATAACCCCAATTGCATACTCCCTGCAGACCTACAAATGCATGAAGAATTAAACCAGAGCACATATATGTACCAGCAGGAAAATAAACAGTATTTTTGTTTTCTGCTGCCCTGTCAATAGCTTTTTGGATTGCTATTGTATCATCAGCTGCACCATCTCCTTTAGCTCCAAAATCCAACACATTTAGATACTCATTCATATAATTACCTATCTTTCTATAATTTGAATAAATCTATTTCAAATTTAGTACAAATAATCAAATTTTACTTGAATATACATAATCCTTGTTAACATTATAATCACAATATTTACTTATTGAAAATTTAAATCCATGTTCATAATAATCTTTCCAAAAATCATCTCTATTATCGGGTTTGTTAGATGAATGCATTAGGTTAGGTTGCTTGCATTCTTCTAAAGATGATTCAATATATTCAATAGACGATTTTATGTCTTCAAAAATTTTTTTACCTTTTTCAGTATTTATAATTACTAAAGAACAGCCTTTATTATCATCAAATTTCGGATAAAATTTCTCTATACCCCAAAAATCACCTAATGTTATATCTGATATCCTATTTGTTGCAGCATATTTACAATTATAACAACTGTTTCTAAGGCACAAATCACTCAAATACATTCTTGCATAATTTTCAGATATAACTTTTTCATCATTTACAATCATAGTTGTTCCATGCCATTTTAAAATTTTATCTCTAAAATTAAAATCTGATACTTTTGAATTGTATTCGAATTCTGTTAATTCAATATATTCTTTAAAAAGACGTGGACTTGGAACACCATGACATACTAGATCATAAGTAAACAATAATGATGTTTCAACTTCTTTATGTTTTAAGTAATGTAACAAACCGTCTACATGACATGGTGTACCTCCAAATAGTACTGTCTTATTTTTTCCCAAATCTTTTTCAACATCTAAATATATATCACCAACAATAACCTGAACATATTTTGAACCTTTTAAATTTTTCAACTCATCAGTATTGGTGATTCTTGTATATACAGCATCGAAATTATTCATAGCAACACCATAAACGACAGCACCTAAATCCAAAAAATTTTCTGCAATTGCTGAAAATACACCGCCAGACTGACTTTCCATTCTTTGCTCTTTCTTTTTTACTGCAAATACTGTTTGATTATTTGTTTTTTTATTATCAATTTTAAATTCACATACCTTTTGGCATCTGCCACAATCAATACACAAAAGTTCATCAATTTCCGGCATTAAAAAACCTTCAGAACTTTCTTTCATACTAATAGCTGACTTTGGACAAACATGAAGGCATGCCGTGCATCCACAGCATTCACTATCGGTTTTATATGAAATCATTTTAATATCCGTCCTTTTAACATTCTAATACACATATCCACAGGCTGTTCGCATTTTATTAGTTATTATAATTTATTATTCATACATTTAACTTTATGTCAAAAAGCGAATAGCATATAATGTAAGCTATTCGCTTTGTTTTAAATGAAACCATAGATAACCTTCTTATGAAATACCCGAGGGTTTTCGCTAATTCATCAAAATTGACGAAAATAAAAATGACAGTAAACTTGACAGTATAAGCATTTTATACAGGCAGAAGTATTTGTCTAAATGATTAGGCAAATACGGTAATATAGAGCTATTTTCAGCCATGAGTCAGTCCAGGTTTTGCTCATAACTAAATACAATGCTTCGTATAAACGTGGTTACATCTGAAACTCTGACCGATGGTGCGATCTGTTTTTTTGAACAGACATGGCAGATGGCTTCGTCGTTATGAAAAGCTTCATAATAAGTAATCTGTTCATTTGGCTCAAAGACGCTGAATGAGGGGAGGGTTTTATGTAAGCCTTTGCCTTCCCATTTGATCCTGCTTTCTTTCTTCGTCCAAACCTCGTAAAAGCGAAATGTATAATCACCGGCCATTACGTATTCCGTTTCATCCGGTGTGAAGAACCGTTCCGCTATTATCAGATTGACAGGTTTAATAAGTTCTATGTCTATTCCGACAGACTCATCAGCAATGACACAAGTTATATAATGACCGGCATGAGAAATATTAAAATAGACATGAGAGCTGTCGGCCAAGAAAGGTTTTCCATAGGAGTTAACTGAGAATTCAAGATGCTTGTTGCTGAGCCCTGTGGCGCGACAAATCTCAACACGAGCTAAAACATCACCGAGCAGGCAATTTCGCGCATCCTGAAAAAAGTGAAATTTTCTTATCCGTTCTTGCTTTTCCAGAGATATCAGGGGCAGCAGGGTATCAAATTCGTTTTGCGTGAGTTCCGACATTACGGTGAGAATGACAACTTCAAACATGGATGATCACTCCTGAAAAAAATTGAGAACTAATTCGGCATTGTTTTTCCTGTTTTAAGCATCGGGATCTTTATAAAGATTGAGTTTAGGTGATTCCAAAAATCGCCCGATTGAAACAGTAGGCTGCTAATTGATGTTATCTCAGTTTCACCAATGGCCTTGTCAACATCACGAGTAAATATCCAAGTTGAATCCTACCATCCGCTATGAATTTCGTGGCGCGTGTAATTGCGCATAGGTAAACATTTTGCGGATAATCAAATAATTCGGAAGGATCATGAATGACAGACAAATCGTGAGCAAAGGATTCCATCATCTTGAACAATTCACTTTTCTGTTCTCGTCTTTGATAATTCCTTGAAGAACTTCTTTCAACCCAAAAACACCAAACGATTTTGATCCAGTGTAATAAGTTAATTCTCGTCCCTTGATTATTTGAGGGAATGAAAGATATGTTCGTTCTTCTCCCAGTAAATATGGATCATAACAGATATAGCCACTAACATCATATCCTGTCACTAAGCAATAATGATCAATATGAGTTTTTTCATAGCCACGATGCCATGGGCAAAAGAAAGAATCAATATTTAACAATAAAACCTTATGATTATCTGAGTATTGATTTAGTGTCACTTTATCTATGAAATACAAAATCATATATAAACAATAAAGAAGATTCAACTTTTTTATATTTTAAATAATGAATCAAGCCATCAACATGACATGGTGTACCTCCAAAGAGTACAGTCTTATTATTTTTTAAATCTTTTTCAACATCTAAGTATATATCACCAACAATTGCCTGAACATATTTTGAACCTTTTAGATCTTTCAACTCATCAGTATTGGTGATTCTTGTATATACTGCATCTAGATTGTTCATAGCAATACCATATACAACAGTATCTAAATTTAGAAAATATTCCGCAATTGCTGAAAATGCACTGCCAGATTGACTTTCCATTCTATGCTCTTTCTTTTTTACTGCAAAAACTGTTTGATTATTTATTTTTTTAATTTTATTTTTAAATTCACATACCTTTCCTTTTATTTTAAATTTGAAATTCATTGACTATTCGCATTATCATAGCAATTATAATTTATTATGCATATAAAAAATTATATGTCAAAAAGCAAATAGCATAAATATATGCTATTTGCTTCAGAGCGTAGACAAACTAGGTGTCAGAATGCAAAATTCTGACACCTAGTTGTTTTTTGCATCAAATTTGCAAGGTTATTCAAAAAAATGATAAAGGAGGGCTTTAGTAAACCTTTTTGCGTTTCCACTTAGCCAGCTTTTTTAAATTCATATATGCAAAAGTAAGCAAAACTTCCATTCAAAGCTTTGCTAAACCTCTATAATGTGTATATCTCATAAAATGTTTTTCTTTTGCATCTGCAAACACTCTTTCTATTGTTTGCGAACGTAAAGAGTAAATTTCTTTACCTTTGGATGAGTGCCTAACATCCTCTGCCCGTTCCATATAATCGTCCCAAACATGAAATGTAACCAGCTTAACACAATCCTTACTATCTGTGCATTGGCTCCTGGATGGACAATTGCTGCAAATTTTAGAGTTGCTTTTGAATTCTCTGTATCCGTCCCTGTTTGTTGTTGAATATTTTAGCACCTGATTTTCCGGGCATATTACGCAATCATAAAATTCATCATAAACATATTCATATTTCTTAAAGAAGCCTTTTTTAGTCATCGGGCGTTTGTATGGTGTTGCTGGCAATCTGTCACTGTCGAAAACCTGCTTCATAATCCATGGCGTTTTGTATCCGCTGTCTATTGCTACAACTTCCATCTCCGGGAAATTTAGCAAGTACATTTTTATATAATCCATCAAACATGACACTATCATGAACATTTCCTGCTGACACATCACATGAGCGCACAAAATTATGTTTATCGCATGCGGTATGGGCGGTATATGCAAATTCGACTTTATGCTCGCCTTTATGAAAAAGCCCACATTCCGGGTCGGTTGTGCTTTTCTTAATATCTTTTGTTGGTGGTGCATTGTTGTCGTCATCATCATCTTTATCTTTATTTTTCAATGGCTTTTTACCGTGTTCTTCACGTTCTTTTTGGA
>MKRK01000200.1:4978-5531 GCA_001896915.1 Clostridiales bacterium 43-6 | reverse complement strand
TTTTCTTATTTGCACTTGTTGCATCAATGAAAACCGCCGATGCATCTACGAAATTACACTTTGCTTCCATCAATATATGTTCAAAGATTTTCTCGAAAATTTCTGTACCTTCAAATCTACGAACATAATTTTTGCCAAAGGTAGAAAAGTGGGGGATTTTATCTGTCATCCCATATCCCAAAAACCAGCGATAATTATATCATTGCGCTTTGGACCATTAGAAATCATCGTTATAGGATAACCTAGTTTTTCTTCAATAAATTCTACATATTTCTTTGTTTGAATTGGAAGATTACTAAATGATCTAACCATACTTATGTCACATTTCCAACCATCTAAAAATTCATATACTGGTTTTGCTTTATTTAATTTTGATGTAATAGGGAAAACATTCGTGACTTTTCCATCTATTTCATAGCCAACACACACAGGAATTTTATCTTGATAACCTAATACATCGAGTAATGAAAGAGCTACTTCAGTCGTACCTTGAAGTATGCAACCATATCGACTTGCAACAACATCAAACCATCCCATTCTACGAGATCTACCA
>MKRK01000200.1:2692-4969 GCA_001896915.1 Clostridiales bacterium 43-6 | reverse complement strand
ACACTTATAAGCAAATAGTGTCGCCCCACGAACTATTTATTGAAATAGATATAACTACCCATTATCAAAATGGCCAATCCACATAACAAGAGGAACTAATTTATACTCACCTTTTTTAACTATCATAAATATTTGTGTTAATATCATCATAACTGATACAATAATCATGAAGACGATTTCCCAGCTTTTCAAATTAATCCCTCCTATATACTTCTAATTCCAAACATTTAGTAATGGAAGCACTAAAATATATTCCTCTTCCTTTATCATATGTCCAAATAATTGTTGCAAAAGTTCCAAGACCAACTCCTAAAACTCCAAAAACCACTGCAATTACTTTTGAAATTGTCGGATCAGGAATTAATGTGGACACAATAGCCACGATTGTACAACCACCTGCGGCTACCGCAAGTTTTCTAACTAAACTCATTGTTTCATTATGAGTTAAAATTAGCCTTACTCCCCAACCCCATCTTTGATATTTCCAATATCCAATTGGATCGCTATACATAACAGGGGTATTACTGATATTGCGAACCGCGGTGGGGTCAGGCTGTTATCTGTCCCACATAGCGGTAATAAATCTCTAATTTCTGGGTTCGTTCGCCGTCAATGTATTTGCACTCTTGAATTACGATCTTTTCTACAAACGCATTTAACATGGCGGCATCCAGTTCTTTGATATCCGTATATGCCCGAATCAAATCTATGAAGTGTGCGGCATTATCCTGCTTTTCTTCATAGCATCGGAGTTGCTCTGTAAGCGATGTCAACTTGCCTTTGAGCATTTTTTGCTCGTCATGATAGGCTTTTAACATGCAGGCAAATCTCTCATCGGATATCTTTCCAAGTACATTGTCTTCGTATAAACGCTGGATGATCATGTAAAGTTCTGCAACGCGGCTTTTTGTTTTCAGCAGCTCTTTTTCCCTCAGAGCTTTTTCCCCATTGCTTTTTAACTTTGCCCTTTATGTCCCGTATATATTGCTCAGCGTTACTTTTGGACAGGCTTGCGTGATACTGTATATCCTGAAGCACAATGTCGTAGATCTGTTCATAAGTAATGTAGTACATGGAGCAGTATTCCTCGCCGTATCTGCGGTAAACACGCTCGTCTTTCATTCATTTTGTAATCCCCCAAATAGTCCAGACCGAAACTGATTACTATTGCCCTGTCAATTTTATTCATGGTTTTGCCATCGAGTTTACCGAATAATCTGTAAGGCGGCTTCTGTCAATGGTACGGATTTGTTCATGCAATACAATGGATTCCTTTCCAAGAAAATCACATTCAACCGTGACATGAGTGGGAAGGCTGTGCTTTTTTGTAATGCTTTTGAGAGCGGCTACAATCGTAGTCGGACTGAATTTATTACCGGTATCATTTTGGACGATGACAACCGGTCTGATTCCACCTTGTTCGCTGCCGAGAATCGGATTCAAGTCTGAGTACCATACGGTGAAGAGGCCTAATTAAATGAGGATAGAATTACCACGCCAAATCTTAAGTTTTAATTTGTTGACTGGACTTGTCATGGCATTTCTTAAATGATATTTATCTTCGTTTATCATCTCAGACACCCCTCTCTCGACATGATTAAATATAAATACTCGAAATACGACAAAAAATGCAAAAAAATAACCGTACAATTTAAATACTAAATTGTACGGTTATTGTTCATTACTGATCTTTTTAACTTTACATAATCATAGCTCATTATTTCTGACTTTTTCATTATATTATCCTTGCAACCAATTGTCGCGTCCCTTCATAATAGTAAATATAAGCCTATAAATATCCACTATGTTATCATATTTGCTATTTGTTTACAGATTATAATATTATAGCTATTTCTTTGTTATCTGTCAATGGGTTTGATAAATTTAGTAAAAAGCGATATTTTTATAATTTATCCGCTTGTTTTATCGCACATTAGCAATTCCTACTTCAGTACGAGAGAATATGAACCGTAACAACAAGATCATCATTCAATGATTTTAATCTTTTCTGGATTATTTTTTCATTAAAGTAATAGCAAAAATACACAAATTTATATTATAAGGCATAGCGATAGAATTTATTAACTTTGTATCGTCAATATGCTACGAAGCTCTGCCCAATGCGGGCGGCAGAAAGCCGTATTTAACCGAAGAACAATTGGAGCAAGTGAAGCGACGTATCCTTGCACAGCCGGATATATCCTTGTCAGAGTTGTTAGAGGAACTCCATTTAACAGTTTGTGGTCGGTACTATGCAGAACTATAAACAACAATTAC
>MKRK01000200.1:0-2656 GCA_001896915.1 Clostridiales bacterium 43-6 | reverse complement strand
AGAATGGCGGGTATTTCAGAAAACTGTTGATTTCAGTAAGCTGGTTTTTCTGGATGAAAGCGGTGTAAACACTGGCATGACAAGGCTCTATGGCCGCGCTTACAAAAACGAACGCATTGGGGATGCGGTACCAGATGTACGTTTCCATACGACAACGATTTTATCTTCTGTGCGTTTGGATGGAACCATCGTACCCTGCATATTTGAAGATGCCTTGAAGGTGATATCTTCAGAAAGTATACTCGTTGATTTTTGCTGTATGATGGATACCAGCTATCGTAAATCAGTTTGCTCTAATACATGGATTTTTATTACTAGCAAACAAAATGTTTATTCTATTCTACTTTCGTGTTGTTTTAGTAAATCAGGATAATATTTATGGACTTCATTTTCTAATTCTAGATCACCAATAGATGTATTACGACCTGATTCATATTGCGAATCAATCCATTTCTTTATTTTCAGAACACATTCATGATTTTTATCTATTTTTTGTTCTCCATCTAATGAAAAATAAGTGTTTATCCATGCTGCAATTCCTGCATTTCCGGATGTAGCATCAACAACTACAATAGGTGGTCTACCTAATATTTCTGTTGTATCAAAAATATTATATATTTCCTCATCTTTAAGAAGTCCATCGGCATGTATTCCAGCACGAGTAGAATTAAAAGCACGACCAACAAAAGGAGAACGCGGAGGAATTTGATAATTTAACCTCTTTTCAAAATATTCAGAAATTTCAGTAATGACTTTTAAATCCATACCTCCTGAAGTTCCTTTTAATTGACAATACTCAATACACATAGCTTCTAAAGGTGTGTTTCCTGTTCGTTCTCCAATGCCTAATAAAGATGTATTTACTGAAGCCGCTCCATAAAGCCATGCTGCTACTGCATTAGGAACAGCATTGTAAAAATCGTTATGACCATGCCATTCAAGTAATTCACTGGGAACACCGGAGTAATTCTTTAAGTTATAGATTATTTGTGGAACGCTTCTAGGAAGCACTACACCTGGAATTGAAGTCCCTAAACCTAATGTATCACATGCCCGTATTTTGATTGGAATCTTATATTGATCCATCAATTTCATTAATTCCTCAGCAAAAGGTAAAACAAAACCAAAAAAATCCGCTCTGGTTATATCTTCAAAATGACATCTTGGTTTTACTCCTGCCTCGAGTGCAGCAATAACAATGGATAGGTAGTTTTTCAACGCTTCACTACGTGTCCATTTCATCTTTTTAAAAATATGATAATCAGAACATGAAACTAGAATGCCTGTTTCTTTCAATTTCATATCTTTTACAAGCTGGAAATCTTCTTTTTTTGCACGAATCCAAGCTGTTATTTCAGGAAATTTAAATCCTTTTTCTTGACATTTTATTACGGCATCTCTGTTTTTTATTGAATATATAAAAAATTCTGATTGGCGAATAATACCGCTGTTATTGTCTAATTTATGAAGTAATGTAAACAAATCGACTACTTCATCAACGGAATAAGGTGAACGTGCTTGCTGTCCATCACGAAAAGTTGTATCAGTAATAAATATTTCCTTTGGTAAATCCATTGGGACAATACGTTGATTAAAAATCAATTTTGGAATTTCATTATATGGATAAATATTTCTAAATAAATTAGGTTTTTCTACATCCATAAATTTATATCCAAGTTCTAATAAACCAGTCTTATCATTTAAATGTGGTAACATAAACATATACCCCCAATAATATAATTTTTATTATATCAAATATTAATTAAAATGTCAACTGCAACTGGCGATTTTTCATCAATACAAGTTGATCATTGAATAGATTTTAACCTTTAAACCATTATTGCTTTACAGAGACCGTACATAAGATGTTGTAATAATCGAAAGGGTTGTTTCCAGTTCTTCTTTTGTATGCTTTTCATAGAACGACAATGTGTTAGAGGTGTAGAGAAACGGGAGAAGAGCCATTGCTACCGACATGACCGGAAGCAGAAAAAAGTTGTCTATTACTACAGCCAGAATTGCACCGGCTGCAAACAAAACCAAGGAGGCAGAGCAAACGACAGTAAATTGTTTTGCTTTGCCGGTGCTTGCAAGCGCCGATTTTATCTGATTTAACTTTCTGAAAAGGGTATGCTTTTGTTTGTTGCCACGGAGATTTCTCGCTTTATCCCTCAAGCTGTCATTGGGTGTTATCATGTTCATAATGTCTTTGGTAACTTGTTCAGGGGTTATTTTCATAAGAAATATAATTGCTATGATAAGAAACACAGAAGATATAATTGTGAAAATCAATCGTAGTCAGCTCCTTTCACCAAAAATTGATTCAGCGTTTTCTGAGGAACGCCGAATTGCATGAGTTTTCTTTTGAGATTTTCGGACATTAGTTCCGGTTGTTCAAAGAATCCGTCAATGATAAACCGGTCGCCGACAAATTCATTCTTAGTAATGTTATAACGAAACAAAGTATGATACTTGCGTTCGCCTCCGGATGTAATGACACATTCGGATATATCCATGATCTTTCTGGAATTGTCTTCAAGCTTGTGTGCGTATACAACGATTGGAAATGCCTGACCTGCTTGCATGAGAGAGGTTTGAAAATTAATGGGAAACCGTTTCTGACACAGAAGTGCCAAGCGCATATGGGCGGCATCTG
>MKRK01000199.1:4241-5306 GCA_001896915.1 Clostridiales bacterium 43-6 | reverse complement strand
TTATCTGGGTCGAGCGTTCCTGTACAGAGCGTAACATATGGTACGCCAAGCAAAGCGGCGCAACGGATCAACCATGCGAGCCGCTTGTAGCCGCTTGCACGTACTGCTGGATCGGGGTGGATCATGTTGTAAGTGCCGGAAATAGAGGCAATTTCGAGTCCGCGCGCAGTAACCGCGGCGGTGAGGGAATAGGCTGTTTGCAATGATAAAGGAGTGTCTTCAGGGGTGAGTCCTGCGCTTGCCGGGTTAAGGTGCAACGCATGCATCCCCTGTGCAGCAATGTGATCAAGGGTTTTCTCCCAGCTTTCCATTGCATATTCTTTTGTCATAACGCCTAATTGCACAGGGATACCTCCTGAAGGATAGTTCTATCTGTATCGAACCGAGTTTGGGAATTCTATCATTGAATGAATCCCGGATAAAGCACGCCCGGTGCGGCTAGGGCACCGGGCGCTTTGCGCATCTTGTTTTTTACGCGGAAAGATGATTCAGAACAACTGATTGGATGTGCTCCGCGGTCAGTCCATAGGTCTGCTTAAGGTATTTCAAGCTTCCAACCTGCCCGAATCGGTCATTTACGCCGACTTTTCGCAAGGGGATGGCAAGCCCTGCTTCGGCGATTACGTCCGCAACTGCTGACCCGAGGCCGTTGATTACGCTGTGGTTTTCGCAGGTGACAATCAACTTCTTTCCGGCTGCTTCCTGCAGGATCAAATCCCGGTCTAGCGGTTTGATCGTAAACATGTCGATCACCTCTGCGCTGACGCCGGACTGCTTAAGCGCGGCGGCGGCGTCAAGGGTTTCCCCAAGCAACTCGCCCATGGCGATGAGCAGTACGTCCTTACCAGCGGCGAGAACGTTGCCTTTACCGATTTCAAACGTTGAACCCGGCTCATAGATCGGGCGGATGTCCTTGCGCGTTGTGCGAATATAATGAATCCCCGTGCGGTCGACGAGCTCGTGCAAAAGCCAGTTGAGCTGAACGCCGTCCGCTGGGTCAAATACGAGCGCATCGGGCAACGCACGCATAAAGCCGAGGTCTTCGAGTGTTGTGTGCGTTCCGCC
>MKRK01000199.1:0-4214 GCA_001896915.1 Clostridiales bacterium 43-6 | reverse complement strand
CCATAAAAAGCTGATCGCAGGCGCGACGCGCGACGAACGGAGCGAAGGTATGCACAAAAGGAATATAACCGCGCAGAGACATGCCGGCGGCAACGCCGATCATGTTCGCTTCCGAGATACCAACCTGCACGAAGTGCGAGGGATGGCTTTTCTTGATTTTATTAAAACCAGAAGCGCCGCCGAGGTCTGCCTCCAGCGCAACAACACGCGGGTTATTGTCGATCAGCGATTGCAGAGTTTCTACGAATACCGCGCGCTGCTCCTTTGCGGCAAACGGTTCTTTTAATAAATTCCACATCGTCAGTTGCCCCCCTCGTAAATCGCCGAAAGCGCGGCGACGGATTCGTCAATCACGGCATTATCCGCCTGGCTGAGCTTTACGGAGTGGTTATCGGCAATATTCTCGAAGTACGGGATGCCCTGACCCTTGATCGTATCTAAAACGATGCAAACAGCGCTATCGGTTACCGCTTTTGCGCGATCAATCGCCGCTGAAATCGCCTCTTCGCTGCCGCCATTGACACGCTCGGTTAAAAAACCAAAGGCGCGCATTTTTTCAACGATATCAAAGGGGTTGATGATGTCTTTTGTATAGCCGTCGAGCTGACGCTTGTTGTCGTCAATGAATACGATAATGTTGTTGAGCCGATAGCTTGCGATAAACTGAAACGCTTCCCAACACTGCCCTTCATTGAGTTCACCATCGCCAACAACGCAGTAGACATACTGATCCGTTGCTTGTAGCTTCAATGCGTAGGCAATGCCTGCTGCGACGGAGATACCCTGCCCAAGCGAACCGGTGGTAGCGTCCACACCCGGGGTTTTTGTGCGATCCGGGTGCGACGGGAAGCGCGTACCGCCTTCGTTGAGCGTGTAGATTTCATCCTCATCGAAGAAGTGAAAAACGCTGAGTGCGGAATACAATCCCGGACCTGCGTGCCCTTTTGAAAGGACAAAATAATCGCGGTCGGGATCCTTTGGGTTTTTCGCGTCGTAACGCATCTGCCGGCCGTACAGAACGGAGAGCACCTCGACGATTGAGAGTGAGCCGCCGAGATGACCGCCGCTTTTGGCTTTCATCAGTTTTAAAACATTCGCGCGGATATGAGCGGAATATTTCTTGAGTTGATTCAATTCTTGCGGTGTCATGCGTAACTCCTTAATCGTCACGCACGAACGATCGCAACACCGGCGCTTGCGCCAACGCGGCTTGCACCGGCATCGATCATTTTCAGCATGTCTTCTTTTGTACGGATTCCGCCCGCGGCCTTGACACCCATATCCGGGCCGACCGTTTTGCGCATGAGTGCCACGTCGTGTTCGGTTGCGCCACCGGTAGAAAACCCGGTAGAGGTTTTTACAAAGTCGGCACCCGCCGCTTTTGCCGCCAGACAGGCCTTGATCTTCTCGTCGTCCGACAGTAGGCAGCATTCGATGATGACCTTGAGGGCGGCCTTACCTGCGCAGGCTGCAACAACCGCGCTGATGTCCTTTTGAACAAAAGCCCAATCGCCTTCTTTTGCCGCGCCGATGTTGATGACCATGTCGATTTCTTTGGCGCCATTACGTACAGCAACGGCGGTTTCCGCGGCTTTACTTTCCGAAGGAATTGCACCGAGAGGAAACCCGACGACACTGCAGGGTAAAACATCCGTACCCGAAAGTTCTTGCGCAACGAGTGCGATTCGGCTAGGGTTCACGCAAACGGAAGCAAAATGATATTCGCGTGCTTCGGCGCAAAGTTTCTTCACTTGCTCAGCGGTAGCATCCGGCTTGAGCAATGTGTGATCTATATAACTAGCAAGAGGTTTGTTGGAATTCATATTGGGTTCTCCTTTGCCGCCTGACTGGGCGGATGCATTCAATAATTGGGTTCTTCTTTTACAAATTTATCCGCAGTTGACTTGAGCAATAACGGTGTTGACAGAGTCGGTGATGCTCGCCGCGTCATCCTCAAGAATACCGCTGTCGGTAAACAGTGCGTCGATCCGGTCGGTACCAACGATGTGTGCAAACGAAACCGAGCCAATCTTGCTGCTGTCACAGAGTACATAAACGGAGCAACTGCGCTCGATGACTTCCTGAATCTTCAGCGCATTGCCGAGGTCGGGGGTCGTTGCCCCCGCTTCCTTGGAGAAACCATTACAAGTGATGAACACTTTGTCGATGTTGAGAATCGACAAAAGTTCGCACTTCATGGGGGAAGTTACATAATTATAGTTGTTGCGCAGAACACCTGAGAGGATGTAAATCCGGAAATCGGAGTTTTGCTGCAGCCAGGCTGCAAACTGAATGTCGTTGACGATGACGGTCAGATCGTTTTTTTGCGGAAGTAACTTGACGAGTTCCATGACGGTAGTCCCCGTCATGAGCGCGACGGTGTCCCCGTCTTCTATATAGTCAAGTGCCGCAGTGGCAATCGCAAGCTTTTGTGCGCTCATGATCGTGGCCTTGGCTGCGGGGGAGGATTCATAGCGGGTCTTGCTTACACTCAGCGCGCCACCATGCGTCCGGGTGATGAGGCTGGCGTCTTCCAGTGCCTTCAAGTCCTTTCGAATCGTGGTTGCAGATACGCCGAATAGTTCGGATAACTCGGGAACGATAATGCGCTTGTTACGATTAACGATCTCGATAATCTGCTGCTGACGTTCAACTGCAAAAAACTGTTCGTTCTTTGCCATAATGGTAAATTCCCCCAATTTCAACTCAATTTATTTTGGCGCACAAGCTGAAGCAATAACAGGTTCGCAAACGAATATGAAACGATATGAAAGCTTGAGCATGATGAATCATTCGGAAATAACCTACTCTCCGTACGAAAAAACTATAACGTTTCTAAATAAAAATGTCAATAATAAAACCTAACAAAACATAACGAAACACTAAAACAGGGAATATAGCAACAATACGCAAGAAATTAAGCGATCAGTTGTTAATAGATGTTGACAAGATGAGCGTATGGTGTTATGCTCAACACGCAAACGAAACCAAACGACAGCTTATGCACGAACACGCAACTCAAATGACACTGTGTGAATCATCCCGGAAGCGGAGAGAAAACCGCCCGTATCGTAGAAAAGGTAAATAGAAATCAAGACTCGAAAAACAACATAAAACTTTATTTAGCGGAAGTTCTTTCCGCCTGCTTTCCGACATACTCACGGCGCAAAAAATGAGCGCCACTATCCCACGGTATCGACGGGGAGACCCGTCTGATATAAATAAAAAGGAGGAATAACCATATCATGAAAAAGTTTCTATCCTTACTGCTCGTCGCTATGATGGCACTTGCCATGGTAGCCTGCAGCAGCGCTCCTGCTGCAACCACTGAAGAATCCGCAGCCCCGGCCGCTGCCACCGAAGCACCCGCAGCTGAAGCTGCAACGGATGCGCCCGCAGCGGAAGCTACAACCTATCGTATCGGCGTTCTGATGAAAACACTGGCCTCTCCGTATTGGCAGAACATGGCCGCTGGGTTGGAAGCCGAAGTTGCCAAGATGGATGGCGTTGAGATCGAAATCTTTGGTGCCGAATCCGAATCCGACCTCTCCGGCCAGCTGGCTCTGATGGAAAACATGATCAACAGCGGCAAGTATGACGCGCTCTGCGTTGCGCCGATCACCCCGACCAACCTGATTTCTGGTGTTGTCATGGCCAACCAGAAGGGTCTGCCGGTTGTTGACATCGACGAGAAGTTCGACATGGACGCACTCAAAGAAGCCGGCGGTTATGTTGTCGGCTATGCCACCTCGGACAACAATGCTGTTGGCGCGATGGCTGCTGACCTTATTGCTACGGCATATCCCGATGGCGCAGGCGTTTGCATCATCGAAGGTATGGCTGGTGCAACCTCCGGCGAACTCCGCCGCGATGGATGCGTCAATGCTCTTGCAACAAAGACTGGCTACACGGTGCTTGATGTTCAGCCCGGCAACTGGGACCGTCAGGTCGCTCTGGATGTTGCCACGAACATGATCAACAAATACGGCACCGAGCTCAAAGCAATCTTCACCGCGAATGACACCATGGCCAAGGGCGCTCTCCAGGCAATGGAGAACACCGGACGTATGGACATCCTGCTCGTTTCCACGGATGCTGACACCGAAGTTCAGCAGGCCGTTGCCGAAGGCAAGCTCGTCGCCGTCGTGCAGAACCCGACCGGCATCGCCGTCTCCTGCGTCGAGCAGGCCATCGCAGCCGTCAAGTCCGGCAAC
>MKRK01000198.1:8413-8790 GCA_001896915.1 Clostridiales bacterium 43-6 | reverse complement strand
TTTTTTACAGTCCTTCAAAAGCTCTTCTGCTTTTTTTGCCAGACCGATCAAGTCAATCTTTGTTCTTCCGCAGGTAGGGCAGGATACAAAGGTAATGCCCTCTGTTCTAAGACCGATGGCTTTGAGCAAATCCTTGGCAGCATAAACTTCCTTCAGCGGATCGTCGGTCAAGGAGATCCGCAGGGTGTCACCAATTCCGGACAACAAAAGACCGCCGATGCCGGCAGCGGATTTAATGATACCCATCCGTTCCGTACCTGCCTCGGTCACGCCCAGATGAAGCGGATATTCCGTTTGCTCCGATGCCATTGTGTATGCATCAAACATGATTTGTGTGTCCGATGCCTTCATAGACAACACAATATCATGAAAATCAA
>MKRK01000198.1:7828-8232 GCA_001896915.1 Clostridiales bacterium 43-6 | reverse complement strand
TCCGGGGTTGATGCGGATTTTGTCAATTCCGGCGGCAGCACAGTCTAGCGCAATTTTATAATCAAAATGAATATCGGCAACAACAGGGACCGATACATTTTCTTTCACAGCCGCAATGGTTTTTACCGCTTCCCTGTCAGGAACCGCAAGCCGGATGATCTCACAGCCTGCCTGTTCCAAAGACAACGCTTGTTGGATGCTGCCCGTGATATCATCGGCCGGAATATTCAGCATGGATTGTATGGTGATTTTCTCTTGTCCGCCGATGAATCTGCTTCCGAGTTTGATTCGTTTTGTTGTTTTACGTGTCATAAGCTAAACCTTACCTGTGAACAGCTTCCAGATATCGTTCCCGGAAACTATGATGATAAACACAATGAGTATCGCAAAACCGGCGGCATGGA
>MKRK01000198.1:7400-7755 GCA_001896915.1 Clostridiales bacterium 43-6 | reverse complement strand
ATTGAACACACCCAGATTGACGGTGATCATACTCATGATAAACAGCAGTCCCCAAAGACCACCTTTTTGTTCCGCAGCAGGAGCAGCCACATCCTTGACCGCATCGGAGACCGCACCCGTAATTCCAACCGGACCGGACATATCGTTCAGCCCGAATTTACCGGTGATCAAATCCCCCAATGTCATCCAGACAAGCCTTGCCATGGAACAGGTTTTTAAGAAGCCTTGGTGAATAACAGAAGGAATTGTTTTTTTCACAGGACTGACATAAAAATCATTGACAATGTACCGTCTGCCGTTGACGACCTGATCGGACAATGCCAGCTGAACATTATCAATCGTTACCTTTTTCTTG
>MKRK01000198.1:3531-7336 GCA_001896915.1 Clostridiales bacterium 43-6 | reverse complement strand
ATCCCAAATCGTCATTGCAGAGTACTGTTCTGCCATTGATCTTGACAATTTTATCCCCGATTTGCAAGCCGGTTTTCGAACTGTTTGCATTTTCGTGGAATTTACTGACCTGTGTGGAGGCGATGGCAGGCTGCATGGTAACCATAGATATGATCAAAATCAAGCCCAGAATCAAATTAAAGACCGCACCGGCTGCAATGATAATGAACCGCTGCCATACCGGCTTTTTGTTGATAGACCGTTCATCGTCGCTGCCGCTATCCTCCCCTTCCATGGCACAGAAGCCGCCGATGGGGAAAATCCGCAGTGCGTATTTGGTTTCGCCCTTTTGGAATTTAAGGATGGTTGGTCCAAAGCCCAAAGCAAATTCGTTGACCTTTACCTTAAACAGCTTGGCAAAAATAAAATGTCCGAATTCGTGGATAAAAATTATGATGCCGAACAAAACAATGGCGATGAATATGGGCCATAGAAAGTTCCATGCATTTGCAATAAAATTGAATAACGCCTCTATGTTGAACACCTCATTTACAATTTGCTTTTACGTTTTCTCTTGCGCTCCGGTCTGCCCGTAGCACATCCTCTATGGTTATTTCGTCCCGGTGCCTTTGTGCTTTCATTGCTTCATATACCAGTGTACCGATATCTAAAAAGCTTATTTTATCTTCTAAGAAAAGCTGAACCGCCTCTTCGTTGGCACCATTGGCTGCCGCAGGAGCCAGCCCGCCCTTTTGAATGGCTTCTTTGCAAGTTTTCAAACACAGAAAGGTTTCATCATCCGGCTCAAAAAAGCTGAAATTCTTAATTTTGGTCAAGGACAGCTTCCCGGCCGGGGAAGGAAGCCGGTTTGGATAGGTCAGTGCGTATTGGATGGGAATATGCATATCGGGAAGTCCCAGCTGTGCAATCACTGAGTTATCATTATATTCAATGAGAGAATGAATTATACTCTCCCGATGAACCACCACATCCACTTTTTCCACTGGCAGCCCGAATAGATGAACCGCTTCTATGATTTCAAGACCCTTGTTCATCATGGTCGCACAGTCAATGGTGATTTTTTTGCCCATATTCCAGTTGGGGTGCTTCAATGCGTCTTTGGCTTTGACACTGTACAGCTGCTCTCTGGAAAAGCCGAAAAAGGGACCACCGGAGGCTGTCAGGATAATACCGGACAATGCATTGTTAGGCGGAGCCCCCTGTAAGCACTGAAAAATTGCCGAATGCTCACTATCCACAGGGAGGATGCTGACACCATTGTCTTTGGCGGCCTGCATCACAATGTCGCCGCCGGCGACCAGTGTTTCCTTATTGGCAAGGGCAATGTCTTTTTTGGCGTGTATCGCTGCCATAGTTGGCAGCAGTCCTGCGATTCCCACCAAAGCGTTTAAGACGATTTCACAGCTTGGTTCTGTGGCGGCTTCCAAAATGCCGTCCTGACCCGATAGAATTTTCGTGCCGGTATCGGCAACCTTTGCCTTCAGGACATGAGCAAGGGTTTCCTCCGCCACCACCGCAATGGCAGGTTTGAACTCTCTGATTTGAGTTTCCAAACAATCAATATTGCTGTGTGCTGTCAGTGCGGTGATTTCTATTTGCAAGGCTCTGGCGATATTCAAAGCCTGTGTGCCGATGGAACCGGTGGAGCCTAAAATTGATAATTTCTGTTTCAAAGTTTCACCTGCTTAAAAACGTTCGATGATGGGAATATACTGGAGCACAATATACAAAAAGGGAGCCACCAATAAAATACTGTCAAAACGGTCAAGAACACCGCCATGACCCGGCATGATGTTACCAAAATCTTTGATATGACAGGAACGCTTGATGAACGAGGCGGATAAATCCCCCAGCATAGCAATCAAGGATGCCAGAATGGCTACAAACGCCAAAGGAATGATCTGGACACCGCCGTGCCCGTCAACTACCATTGCCTGCCAGATAAAGCCGGCAATGATATAGACAACCAGATTAAGAACAACACCGCCCGCCGCACCCTCAATGGTTTTTTTCGGACTGATGGTAGGTGCCAGCTTATGCTTGCCGAAGAATTTGCCCACAAAATAGGCGCCCATGTCGGTCACCCATGCACCAAAAGCAGCCAGTAACACAAAGAACAAACCATCCTTCGCCATGTAATTTCTGCTGTTTAGCTCACTCGGTAGGTCTTTTAAATAAATCAGAGACGAAAAGGCGAAGGGAATGATCAATACCAGCATGAATATTAGTCCGATTTGCTCTAACGTGATTGTTTTACGCTCATACAGCATCACAGAAAAAATCAATAAGACAAAAATAAAGCAGGCAGTATTTCTTGCAATTGTGAAATAAGGATTCCTGAAAAACGGAACACAACCTGCAAAAATCATGCAGACGGTTAACAACAGCTTGTTGTTCATATATTTGGTTGCCACAAAAATTTCCCAAATGGCAATGATACTCAGAATGCTGATTGCAATGTTGAAGCCGATGCTGTCACGAAAAGTAAGTGCAAGAGCAAATAGAAAAGCAGCAATTACACCGGATATCATTCTTTGTTTCATCTATACCCCTCCAAAACGTCGATCTCTCTTTGAAAACTCATCCAGAGCTTCTTCCAAATATTTCGGTTTAAAGTCCGGCCATAAAATGTGGGAGAACCAAAACTCCGAATAAGCCGATTGCCAGATTAAGTAGTTGGACAATCTGTATTCTCCGCTGGGACGGATAATAATATCCGGGTCGGGTTGACCGGCGGTGTATAATCTGGCTTCCAAATCCTGCTCTGAAATAGCTTCGGCATCGATCAGTCCGTTTTTGCAATCGGCAGCCAGTTTTCGTGCGGCATGCAGGATTTCATCCCTGCCGCCGTAATTCAGCGCAATGTTCAGTTTCAGTCCGGTTGCGTCTGCCGAATTTTTTTCGGCATCGTCAATCAGGGCAATTATATCAACAGGCAAAGCGGCAATATTGCCAATAAATTTCACCTGTATGTTTTCCTCTTTGAAGTTTTTGGCATCCTTCAGATAGTCCCGCAGGATGTTCATGATGTTGTCAACTTCGTCCTTAGGCCGAGCCCAGTTCTCCGTGGAGAAAGCATATACTGTTAGATATTCTATACCGATTTTGTTACAATATCGGGCAATGTCTTTAAAATTCTTTGAACCGGCAGAATGACCTGCCGAACGGGGTAATGCCCGCTTTTTTGCCCAACGGCCGTTACCGTCCATTATAATTGCGATATGGCGGGGCAGCTTTCGCTCTTCCTCTTTCTTCTTTCGCATATCAAAACCCATTTCTCCGCGGATTGATGAAGAACCTCCGCAGTCATTATATCGATTCCCTATTGGTTGAACGGAGCTTATAGAATACCTGCTGAGTAAATAAAGGCATGTGCGATCTGTCACTGCAAAGGCTGTTTGCCAATATCCCCCGTTTCGCAAGCATTATATACATTCAGCGCCCCAAAAAAGGGGCGCCAAATTTCACATCATTATATATCCATGATCTCTTTTTCTTTTTTTGCAGACAGCGTGTCAACTTCCTTACAGAACTTATCGGTCAGATCCTGAATTTCTTTTTCGGCATCCTTCAAGTCATCCTCCGTCATACCGCCGTCTTTTTTCAGCACCTTATATTTGTCAATGGTATCACGACGGATGGAGCGAACAGCTACCTTTGCCTCTTCGGCATATTTATGAATGTCCTTGACCAATTCACGACGGCGTTCTTCTGTCAGCGCCGGAAAATTGAGACGGATTGTTCTTCCGTCGTTGGAAGGGTTGATGCCCAAGTCAGATGATAAAATTGCTTTTTCAATGCTTTT
>MKRK01000198.1:942-3395 GCA_001896915.1 Clostridiales bacterium 43-6 | reverse complement strand
CGAGCTAAGCGACGACAGTGTTTTATTCATTTTATCTTCCGCTTTTATATACAATTCATCCATATATCTTTATCCTCCAATTTTATTTTACCAAGGTTCCTATGTTCTGACCCGTTATGGCTTTGAATATATTATCGGGTTCTTCAAGACTGAAAACAAGAATCGGCAGCTGATTGTCCATACACAGTGATGCCGCCGTGCTGTCCATCACCGCCAAACCGTTATTTAAAACATCCAGGAATGAAAGAGATTCATATCTCTTTGCATCATTATTTTTATGAGGATCGCTGTCATATACGCCATCCACATTTGTAGCTTTGAATACAATTTCTGCTTCGATTTCTGCTGCTCTCAAAGACGCGGCCGTGTCTGTTGAGAAAAAGGGATTTCCGGTTCCGCAGCCAAAGACAACAACTCTTCCCTTTTGCAAATGCCGCATGGCTCTGTTGCGAATATACGGCTCTGCAATTTGCTGCATGGAAATCGCAGTCTGCACTCTGACATCAACACCCACCTGTTCAAGAGCATCTGCCAACGCCAGTGAATTGATAACGGTTGCAAGCATACCCATATGGTCTGCTCTGGTTCTATCCATATTGCCGCCGGAACGACCGCGCCAGAAATTTCCTCCTCCGACAACAATTCCAATTTCAACGCCTAAGTCCGCACATTTCTTGATGCTTGTGCAAATGTTCAATACATGCTCCACATCAATTCCGAATTTTCCCTTTCCTGCCATAGCTTCTCCGCTCAGCTTCAAAAGTATCCTCTTATAAATTGGCTCCATCCAATTCGCACCTCCAGTTTTCATTATTTTACTATATTATTGGCATAAAGTAAAGGGCAATGAAGCAAAATCAACAACAATTTATATTTTGTTAAAATTTCTATTGAAATTTTTAAAAAAATGTGTTAATATACATTTCGGCACACAATTGGGGGTATAGCTCAGCTGGGAGAGCGCTTGAATGGCATTCAAGAGGTCAGCGGTTCGATCCCGCTTATCTCCACCAAAAACACAGAAGGTACAAGTCGTAAGGCTTGTGCCTTTTTTGTTTTTAGTCGGTGGTGTGCGGGAGCGAAACGTTACGGTTACGATCCCGCTTATCTCCACCAAAAACATAGAAGGTACAGGTCGTAAGGCTTGTGCCTTTTGTGTTCTTTTATATTACTTTTTTCGCCATCATGAGTTCCAAACTGCAACCACCATATCGTGACAAGCGTTCTACGACCAACGATTGCTGTCCGGATTCTATTTAAATTAATGCGAAATTTTTTTAATTTTATCTTGACAATTTATTTTTTCTTGTGATAGGATTGAAACTAACACCATACATATTTCTGATATAAATCAAATTTTTATCAAAACATAATTTCACAATTCATTGCCGCCGGGTAATGAAATTTGTGCGTCGGTTCTGTTCCGTTAGGCCTTTGAAGGAACATTTCTGACGCACTTTTTATATACAAATTTTTATTTAGAAAGTAGAGGAAAACTTTATGAAATGGCTGATATTGATCCTGGCCGGGATTCTTGAAACCTTTTGGGCTGTGTGCTTGAAATACTCACAAGGATTTACGAAACCGCTGCCCAGTGTGCTCACCCTAATCGGCATGACAGCAAGCTTTTATTTGCTTTCCTTGTCCTTAAGAGAGCTGCCACTGGGCATAGCATATGGTATCTGGACAGGGATTGGTACAATCGGAGCTGTCATCGTCGGGATTTATTTTTTTCATGAAACAGTCAGCCTTCTTCAGGTTGCTTGTGTCCTTCTGATTCTTATCGGAATCATAGGATTGAAGCTTTTAGCACAGAACTAACAGTTTATTACTACTTTTCTATATATAATTTGTATTGTGAAATTGGGAACTGTACTTTAAAAATCATATCAAAAACGGTACAGCTCAAAGAACCGCACCGTTTCTGTTATTCTTTTTCTGTTGTGACACTAGAATCCTCGATGATTTTATCCTCGATGATTTTAGTGATGGTATCCTTGTTCTTGCCTAAGAATTCCGGCAGTTCCATCCCTGCCATTTGGAACATTTCATTCATGGGGGGGATGGATTTCATCATACCGGCTAAAAAATTCGCAGTGGCAGGCTTTCCATCGCCGCCGCCCATACTGTCCCATACTGTGACCTTATCGATCTTGATGTTCTTGATGGCCTCGACCTGCGTCTTAACCAGCTCTTCGATCTTTTCGGCAATCATGAGCTTGATGGCGTCATTGGCGTTGCCGCCCGCGGCCTCCACAATCTTTGCAAGACCGGTAGCCTGTTTTGTCATGACTTCCTGAATACCCCGTGCTTCCGCTTCCATCTTCAAGTAGATAGCGTCCGCCTCACCTTTAGCACGGCGGCGCAGCTGCTCGGCTTCCGCCTCTGCTTCCACTTCCTTGCGGCGTTTGTCAATTTCGGCTTTTACGATAATATCGGCTTCCTGTGTCGCC
>MKRK01000198.1:0-888 GCA_001896915.1 Clostridiales bacterium 43-6 | reverse complement strand
CGAAGAGCATTTGCAGCCTGAATTTTTTCAGACGCTGTGGCTCTGCGTTGTGCTTCTGCCTGCTTTTCGCTCAGGGTTGCGTTAGAGTCGGCAACCTTGGCTTTGGCTTCGTTTTCACCGGTGATTGCCAAGGAATCAGCAAGAGAAACCTGGATACGCTGATCCCGTCTTGCGTTTGCTTCACCGATGGCACCTTGTCTGTCGGCTTCAGCTACAGAGATTTTCGCATCATTGATGGCTTTTGCCGCTGCCTCTTTACCCAAAGCGACAATATAGCCCGATTCGTCTGTAATATCCGTTACGTTAACGTTGATCAGTCTAAGACCAATTTTCTTCAGCTCGGTTTCCACATTGTTGGATACCGCCGCCAAAAATTTGTCACGGTCCGTATTGATTTCCTCAATGTCCATGGTTGCAATGACCAGACGCAACTGACCAAAGATAATGTCCTTTGCCAGCTCCTGAATTTCAGGAAGTCTGAGCCCCAAAAGACGCTCAGCGGCGTTTTGCATGACACCCTGTTCCACGGAGATACCCACCGTAAAGCGGGAAGGTACATCGATACGGATATTTTGCTTTGACAATGCATTTTTCAAGTCAACCTGAATGGACATGGGTGTCAGATCCAGATATTCATAGGACTGCAGAATGGGCACGATAAATGCCGCACCACCATGAATACATTTTGCGCTTCGATATGTACCGTCTTTATTGGAACCTATCTTACCATAGATCACCAAAATTCTGTCAGACGGGCATTTCCGATAACGGGATAAAATGACAACCAAAGTGGTAAAAAGCAACACCACCGCTACGGAAATCAGGACAATTGCTATTGGATCCATTTAGAAATTCCTCCTCTATTTACTTGTTTTTTATGATTATCCT
>MKRK01000197.1:6315-8450 GCA_001896915.1 Clostridiales bacterium 43-6 | reverse complement strand
GAAAAAAATGCAGAAACACTAAATTTATGAACAAATAAAAACACAGGAGATAAAAAATGCCGACAAAAACAGCTTTCATTGCAATCGTAGGCCGCCCCAATGTGGGCAAATCCTCCCTATTGAATACCATTCTGGGGCAAAAAATCGCCGCGGTTTCGGACAAGCCTCAAACCACCCGTACTAAAATCACAGGTGTTTTGACCAAGGATGAAACCCAGCTGGTTTTCATCGATACACCCGGTCTTCACAAGCCCAGAACAGCTCTTGGCAAAAGCATGGTCAAAGCTGTGGGTGACGGAATGGCAGAGGTGGATGTTTGCGTGCTGGTAGTAGAGGCGCAGCAAAAGGTCTCACCGGCGGAAAAAGAGCTGATGGACCGGTTTCAGAACCGTAAACTGAAAGCCATTTTGGCGATCAACAAAATTGATCTGGTAAAGGACAAGAAGGAAATCCTTTCTGTGATCTTGGAATACAATTCATTGTTTGACTTTCATGCCGTTGTGCCGGTTTCTGCCACGGAAAATGACGGGCTGGATGAGCTTCTTGACGAAATCATCTTTTTTGCCGAAGAATCTCCCCATTTTTTTGACGAGGACACCTTGACCGACCAACCCGAGCGGGTTCTGGCATCCGAAATGATCCGCGAAAAGCTGTTACAAAAGCTGGAGCGGGAAATTCCACACGGCATTGCGGTGGGGATTGACAAGTTTCGGGAACGGGACGATAGTCTTCTGGATATTGAAGCCACCATTTACTGCGAAAAGGAAAGCCACAAAGGGATCGTAATCGGCAAAAACGGCGGCATGCTCAAAACCGTCGGGTCTCTGGCAAGAGCGGAACTGGAAGGGTTTTTTCAGTGTAAAATCAATTTACAGCTTTGGGTGAAGGTCAAGGAGGACTGGCGAAACCGCCAGGGTCTCATTCATAATTTCGGACTGGATTCCTAACTCGTTTTCCGAATACCCAGTTCTGAAAGATCAGAGCATCCACCCGTTGCGGATTTCGGTTTCGTTATTTTTTCACATAAAATCACAAAAAATCGTCACCGTCTAGGGTAATATTACCTATAATAAATTAGGGGCTCGAAGTGCAAAATGATTGTATGAGAGGTGCTTAATTTATGGACGATAATAACCCATGGGAAAGCTTCTATGCAACAGGCTCGGTAAGTGATTATCTTAATTATAAAATGTTTGGCGAGGTCGATAAAATTACCATGCAGGGGGTAACTGCGGATGCGGTTCACCACAGACGGACTCATCATAAAGGAACAACAAGTAGGAGAAAACGACCGTCTGGTAACGGTTCTGTGCAGGGACAAGGGTATTATTAAAGCCTTTGCCTCCGGTGCGATGCGGCTGAAAGGGAAAAACACGGGAACCTCACTGCTTTCATACTCCTCCCTATCTCTTTACAAAAGCCGCGATACATATAAAATCAACGAAGCTACGGTGATTGATTTGTTTTTTTCGCTTCGCAGTGATATTGAGAAGCTGACACTGGCTCAATATTTTTGTGAGCTTTGCCTCTGCTTTGCTCCGGAAGAGGACAATGCGGAGGATTTTTTGCGGGTGGTTTTGAACAGCTTATCTTTTTTGGAAAAGGACAAGCGTCCCATGCTGCTTATCAAAGCGGTCATGGAAATGAAAATGGGAGCGCTGGCAGGATATATGCCGGACCTTGAAGCATGCTCCAAAAGCGGTAAGATGGACGGCGCCATGTTTTTTGAGCCGACCCACGGCGTTATCTACTGCGAAAGCTGTCAGCCGCCCGGT
The DNA here is from genome assembly GCA_001896915.1 of Clostridiales bacterium 43-6. Taxonomy (GTDB): domain Bacteria; phylum Bacillota; class Clostridia; order Oscillospirales; family Acutalibacteraceae; genus MKRK01. Next base: position 6,675 of record MKRK01000197.1, on the reverse strand, counting down.
CAGCTCTTGTTTTTGTCGGAGGGTGTTTTGGCGGCGCTGCGGCATATTATTTATTCCCCTCTCGGGCAGCTTTTCCAATTTCATCTGCCTGAAGAAGGACTTCGGGTTCTTTCCGAAGTGACAGAAATCTACGTAAAAACCCATTCGGGTTACCACTTTAAAACACTGGAGTTTTATCATTCGCTATTCGATGATCAATCAGTGGAAACAGGAGAAGAACAAAAATGAACATACAAAAGCATTACAGGGTGCTTGAGCTTCCCAAGGTGCTGGAGTCCTTGGCGAAGGAGTGCAATTGTGCCGATGCGGCAGAGCTGGCAGAGCTGCTCACTCCCTCCACAGACATAAGGGAAGTAAAAG
>MKRK01000197.1:4389-6213 GCA_001896915.1 Clostridiales bacterium 43-6 | reverse complement strand
GGGGGATTTATTAAACATCGCTTCGGTGCTGCAAAGTCTTCGGATACTGATGGACTGGCGAAGCCACTGTGCCGGCATCAACACCGTATTGGATGAACGGTTTTCCATGATGACCGCTAACAAATATCTGGAGGATAAAATCCGCACAGCGATTATTTCACCGGAAGAAATGAGCGACAACGCTTCTCCGGCGCTGTATGATATTCGCAGAAAGCTGCGTGGTCTTGCGACTAAGGTGCGGGACCAGCTGGACAAAATGATCAAATCCAAAACAACACAGAAGTATTTGCAGGATCAGGTCGTCACCATGCGGGACGGGCGGTTCGTCGTCCCTGTCAAGGCGGAATGCCGGGGAGAAGTGCAAGGGTTGGTACACGATACCTCTTCCTCCGGTGCCACAGTGTTTATTGAACCCATGGCAGTGGTGGAGGTCAATAACGATATTAAGGTATTACAGTCAAAAGAAAAGGATGAAATCGAACGGATTTTATCGGAGCTGTCCGCAGAAGCCGGGTCTTTTTCTGAAAGTATCCAGGATTCCTATGTGATTGCGGTGGAGCTGAACCTGATCTTTGCCAAGGCAAAACTGGCGTATAAAATGAAAGCCTCCGTGCCGGAGCTGAATGACAGAGGCGAGATTGACCTGATGAAAGCACGCCATCCCTTACTGGCTGCGGATCAGGTTGTCCCCGTGGACATCCGGTTGGGCAGTGATTTTGATACCCTGGTGATTACCGGCCCGAATACGGGCGGAAAAACTGTTATCCTGAAAACACTGGGACTTCTGACCTTAATGGCCATGTGCGGTCTCATGCTGCCCGTCGCCGATCACAGCAAGATTTCCGTATTTCGCAGTGTGCTTGCTGACATCGGGGACGAGCAAAGCATTGAGCAATCATTGTCCACCTTCTCGTCCCATATTAAAAATATTATTGATATTATGGAGACAGCGGATGAGCAATCGCTGATTTTGCTGGATGAGCTGGGGGCAGGAACCGACCCGGTAGAGGGTGCGGCATTGGCAATGGCTATCCTTGAGGACCTTCGCTCCAAAAAATCCAGATTGGCGGCAACCACCCACTATGCAGAGTTGAAAGCCTATGCGCTGGAAACACACGGCGTGGAAAACGGCAGCTGTGAGTTTGATGTGGCAACCCTGAGACCGACTTATAAGCTGTTGATCGGCATTCCCGGACGGTCCAACGCTTTTGCTATTTCAGAGCGATTGGGCATTCGCACAGAGGTTGTGGAAAAAGCAAAGCTACTGGTTTCCACCGAGAATGCAAGGTTTGAAAACGTGGTGGAATCTTTGGAACAATCCCGCAAAGGATTGGAGAGCGAACGGGAGCAAACAGAAAGGCTGAAACGGGCGGCAGAAGAGATTCGACTGGAGGCTGAGAAAAAGTCAGAGCTCCTGAAAAGGGAATATGAAAAGGAAATCGAAAAGGCCAAGGACGCGGCCCGGACGATCATCGATAAAACAAAAATGGAAACCAACCGTCTTCTCAGCGAGCTGGAGGAAATCAAAAAACAAGCAAGCGACCCGGGCGAGAATTTACGGCGTGCCAAAGCGGCGATCAAATCCGGTCTGCACGCGGTGGAAAATGCGGCTGATCCGGTGTATCGCAAGGAAGTTGACGGATACGTGCTGCCCCGTCCCTTAAAAGCGGGTGACACGGTTTTGATCCGGGATATTGACAAAAAAGCGTCGGTGATTACACCTCCCGACAGCAAGGGTGAGGTTCTTGTGCTTGCCGGTATTGTGAAAACCAAGGTGCCTGTGGAGAACCTGAAGCTGTTAACCAACGAAACGGTCCCGTTGCT
>MKRK01000197.1:0-4265 GCA_001896915.1 Clostridiales bacterium 43-6 | reverse complement strand
CCAGTTTGTCGTGATTCACGGCAAAGGGACAGGAGCATTGCGTGCCGCTGTTCAAGCCTCTCTGAAGCATAACAAAGCCGTAAAATCCTACCGCCTCGGCACCTTTGGCGAAGGCGAAGCGGGTGTGACCATTGTGGAGCTCAAGGAGAGCTGAAATCCCGGGGCAATGGGGCTTCATGGTTTTCGGATAATGACGAGTAAAAACTGTTGCAAACATTTTGCAACAGCTTTTTTATCGATATTCTAAGCATGATTCTGACTTGTTGTGCAAATGAACAACAATAAATATTGACAAAGAAATGATATGGGGATATAATCTTATAGCAATTTTCTTTCTATCTAACAACGGCGTTAAATGATAAGAGAGTGGACCTTGAAAATTACATAATTGGAGGAGTTTACTTGTCAGCACAAATCAATCCGGGGGATACATCCTTTTTGATGTTTTGCTCGGCTCTTGTATTTTTAATGACGCCCGCTCTTGCGTTGTTTTACGGCGGAATGGTTAGAAGAAAGAACGTTTTGAATACCATGATGTCCACCTTTATCCTTTGCGGTGTTGCATCGGTTTTATGGGTTTTCATCGGTTATTCTTTGTCTTTTGGCAACGATATGGGGCATATTCTTGGGGGAGTCAATCATTTGTTTTTCAGCGGCGTGGGCATGGAACCGTCTAAATACGCAGGCTCTATTCCGTCGCTGTTGTTTGCGACATTTCAGATGATGTTTGCCATCATCGCACCCGCTCTCATTGCAGGCGCGTTGGTGGAACGAATGAAATTTTCAGCTGTGGTGCTGTTTATGATTTTGTGGTCGTTTATCGTCTATTACCCGTTGGCACATATGATTTGGGGTGAGGGAGGATTCTTAAAAAATCTTGGTGTAATCGATTTTGCAGGCGGATATGTAATTCATGTAAGCTCCGGTGTTTCGGCGCTGGTTGCCGCTATCATGCTGGGCAAACGCAGGGAACACGGGATGGCATCTTATCACCCGCATAATATTCCGATGATATTCATCGGTGCAGGTCTGTTATGGTTCGGCTGGTTCGGCTTCAATGCCGGCAGTGCATACAATTCGGGATATCAGGCGATACATGCTTTTATCGTAACCAACACCTCCGGTGCATGCGGAATGCTCTCCTGGCTCATAATAGAAAAGGTGACCAGAGGGAAGCCTACCATGCTGGGCGCTGCAACAGGTGCCGTTGTGGGTCTTGCCACCATTACACAGGGCTCGGGCTTCGTGCCCATCTGGGCAGCCATGATCATCGGGACATTGGCCAGTCCGATTTGCTATTTTGCCCTTAGCGTGGTCAAGGCAAAGTTTGGATACGACGATTCTTTGGACGTTTTCGGCTGCCACGGTGTAGGCGGTATCTGGGGTGGCATCGCCACCGGTATTTTTTCTGTCACTAAAGTTTATGGCAGCTCCACCGGCGCACGCTGGAATGGTTTGATTTTTGGAGAGTTTCAGCTGTTTGGCGTTCAGATAGCAGGTCTTTTGGTAACCGTTTTGCTGTCTGTGGCAGGTACTGCCTTGATTATGCTCGTACTGAAGGCTGTGATGAAAATCAGAGTCAGTACAAAGGAAGAAGCAGACGGACTTGACCTGGCAGAGCATGGTGAATCAGCGTATCCGTCATTTACGGGAATGGATTCTTAACATAATGCAGTATCCGGAAGGAGGATGGTTTGGGATTTATTTTTCAAACGGACTTTGTATTTATCTTCAAAAGTAAGTGTGCGATGAAGCTCACCGAAACATGAAAGGAACGGTTACAATGAAAAAAATTGAAGCAATTATCCGCCCTTCCCAGCTGGAGGATTTAAAGGAAGCACTTTTAAAAATTCAGGTGAACGGCATTACCATCACTCAGGTGATGGGCTGTGGGAAACAACTGGGATGGAAAGAATATTACAGAGGCTCCGAGGTCATCCTGAATGTTCTTCCCAAAGTTAAAATCGAAATCGTAATTGATGACAGCGATTACGAAAAAACCATTGACACCATCATCGAATTCGCCAGAACCGGCGAGGTGGGCGACGGAAAGATATTTGTTTCCACCATTGATGAAGTCATCCGGATTCGCACCGGGGAAAAAGGAACCGATGCATTAAAATAATCTTATGCCCGCTCATTTTTTGAGCGGGCATTTCTTATAAATCATTGTAAAACGGACAAAGATATAATATACTGTAAAAAGAGAAGATAAGATATTATTATCCGGCTGTTTTGAACACATAGATACACTGCCGAAGAGAAGGAGATTTTCATGAAGAAAGCCTTGATGATTACATTGATTCTAACAACCCTGTTTTTTTACGGCTGCGATGCAGGCGGTGCCGACACTTCCGGTTCCATCACAAAAAGCAACCAGTCTCTTGTCACAACAGCAGCAAAAACAGAAATTCATGGTTTTTTTCCGTTTAAGCCTAATATAAAATACTTTTTTGAAGGCACAGGGCAGGATTCTTTTACAGTTTTGAACGAATATTTCAATGATAGCTTTATACAGCAAAGAGAAAATAGAAACGGCAAAGAATTTGCTGTGGTGTATCAGGTTGCGGATGGAAAAATCGTTAAAATCAGCAGAACGGCGGATTACAGCTACCGGCTTGATCTCACCGGCCGGGGCAGCGCGAACCAGGAGCTTGTGCTGAAAGAACCCATAAAAACGGGAACGCAGTGGATTTTATCAGACAACAGCACCCGTTCCATTACCGGGACGAATATACAGATTACCACAAAAGCAGGAAGCTTTCTTGCTGTGGAGGTTACCACAAGCGGAAAATACAGCTTGGTCAAGGATTATTATGTAAAAGATATGGGGCTTGTAAAAAGCGTCATTGTCGGTTCTCGTACGGAGTCATCTTATGAGCTGTCTAAAATAGAGGAAAATGCCGGTGTGACCCAACCAATCCTGTTTTATTATCCTGTGGGCAATACCGTTCAATATGTAAACAAAACTGTGAAATTTCTGACCAACGATAAGGCTTCTGCAGTGATTCAAAAGGCGTATCTGGATCAACCGGGTACGGCAGAGCCTGTTCTGACAGACAAAACTGTCATCAAAAGTATTTATTTTGATGGTCAAACAGTGACGGTGGATTTATCGGCGGATTTTTCCGCAGTGAAGGAAAAGAACAACGAAGCGGCAATTCTCCAAAGCCTTGTAAACACAATGGGCAAGTATTATAAAACGAACAGCGTAATCATACTGATAGACAATCAGCTTTATGAATCCGGCCGGTTTCAAAAGGGCAAGGGGGAAGCCTTTCAAACCGATTACAGTAAAACACAGCTTCTGAAATAATGCTTATTGAACAAAGATTGTTTGCGAACAGCCCTTGAATTTACTGGTATCATCTCCGCGAATTTTCATGAAAATCAGAATTTTTAATGATTGTACGCTTTGATTGACATCAAACATCAAAATAATCACATATCCTTTCAGCCGTAGTATTATGTACTAGAGGCCAAAAACGCCCTCTCATTCGAGTGGGCGTTATTTGATTGGAGGGATACTTTTATGTGTGGGATTGCAGGTTTTGTTGATTATAAAGAGGATGTGTCCAAAAGCACAGAAGTGTTGGGAGCTATGTGCGATAAGCTAAGCCATAGGGGCCCCGATAGCAGCGGCATTTGGCTTGATCACACCGCGGCACTGGCACATCGCAGGTTGGCTGTTATCGACATCGAAAATGGAAAACAGCCCATGAAAATCATCAAAGACGGGATTACATATATCATTGTTTATAACGGAGAATTATATAACACTGAGGATATCCGTAAGGAATTGCTGAAAAAGGGATACAGCTTCTTTGGTCACAGCGACACGGAGGTTTTATTGTCTGCTTATATTTGTTGGGGCGAGAAAGCGGTGGAATACTTTAACGGCATTTATGCTTTTGCCATCTGGAACACCGCTACCCGGCAGCTTTTTGTGGCTCGGGACAGGGTAGGGGTCAAGCCCTTTTTCTACGCGGAGTATGAAGGAGGTTTTATTTTTGCCTCCGAGCTGAAATCGCTGCTGTGTAATCCCAGAGTGAAACCGGTCATCGACAAGCAAGGGATTGCTGAGATTATGCTGATCGGTCCCGGCAGAACGCCGGGCTATGGTGTGTTCAAGGGCGTGAAGGAGCTGAAACCCGGCTGGTGCGGAAGCTTCGGCGAAAGCGGACTGTCTGTCAGACCCTATTGGGGACTGAAGGCGGTAGAGCACATGGATACCTTTGACGAAACAAAAGAAAAAGTACGGTTTT
>MKRK01000196.1:4308-8496 GCA_001896915.1 Clostridiales bacterium 43-6 | reverse complement strand
AAGGACAGGCGGACAGGCGCAGATGCTTTCCGCCCCCTACCGGGGTGACCGCTGTCAGGTTGAACCCGTATAATCCGAAGATCGGCGTGGGGTTTCCGCAGCCGAAGGGTTCCAATATTCGCTGGGCATGAACCGTGTCCACCGAAAGTGCGGCAGGGTTCAGCTTGCAGTCCAGACGAAGCTCGGGAAAGGGCATTTCAGGATATATCTCTGCGGCATAGGTATTGATCGCTTTTATAAAATCCTTCAGTTTTTCTGTTTCGATGGTGAGACCGGCGGCACTCTTATGTCCTCCAAAGGCGGTGACCAAATCAGAAACGCCGTCAATCAGCTCATGGATGGACACATCGGCAATGCTTCTGGCAGAGCCTACCGCTTCCTTATCCCCCACGGAAAAGGCAATGGCGGGCTTTCCGAACTTTTCACAAAGACGGGCAGCCACAAGACCGATAACACCGTGATGCCAGCCTTCCCCGGCAACAACAATAACACGGGAGGCAGTGACTTTTCCGTCCGGTAAAAAACGATCCGTTACTTCTGCAAGAATTTCTGCTTCCATCTGCTGGCGGCCCGTGTTTTCTGAATTCAGCTGGATTGCCAGCTCTTCGGCATATTCTTCATTGTCCGTCAGTAAAAGATTGACCGCCCTGTCGGGCAGCCCGATTCTGCCGGCGGCATTCAGTCTGGGTGCCAGCATAAAAGCCACACTGCCGGCGGTAATTGCTTTTTCTGAGAGCCCTGCTGCCTTGATCAGCGCCGTCAGTCCGATTCTGCTATGGGAATTGATAAATTGAAGACCGTGTTTCACAAACTTTCTATTTTCACCGGTCAGGGGCATCACATCAGCAATGGTGCCCAGCGTCACCAGATCACCGTATTCTGCCAGCAGTTGTGCCGCATCACAGCCCTCCAGAGCACAAACAAGGTTATAGGCTACCCCAACGCCGGCATAGGATTTATACGGGCTTTCACAGCCCTCTCTATGAGGATTTACGATGGCGGCGGCGTTTACCTCACCGCCCGAGGGGATGTGATGGTCAGTTACGACCACATCCATTCCCAGCGTAGCGGCGTAGTCGATTTCAACGCTTGCATTGATGCCGTTGTCCACTGTGATAATCAGCGTGACCTCGTGGCTGTTCAGTTTTTCAATGGATTGCTTGTTCATTCCGTATCCCTCTTCGATACGGTCAGGAATATAAAACATCACATCCGCCCCTTTTGAGGACAGATAAGAATACAACAGTGCAGTGGAGGTGATGCCGTCCACATCATAATCTCCATAAATGGCGATTCGCTCAAAGCTGTCTATGGCTTTCTGAATTCTCTCCACGGCCTTGTCCATACCAAGAAAAGCGGAAGGGTCGTTAAACTCGGGTTCATCTGATAAAAATTCATCGATTTCCAAGGGATCGGTGATTCCTCTGGAACCCAGCAGCAAAGCAGTAAACGGATCGATTTCGCATTCAGCCGACAGCTCTTTGCACAATTCCTTGTCTATTCCCGATATAACCCAGCGTTTGTTGCTCATACCTTGCCCTCCCCTGTTCCATATATAATAGCACCAATAGGGAAATATGGCAAGTCATTAGTTTATTTCGGAAAAAAGAAAAAAGAATGCCGAAAGCATTCTCGCAGTGAGTGCCGGCTAAACACCCCAGATCGATTTTGTCAGCACCAGAACGATGACGCCCGGAATGCCCAAAATCGCAGAGGTTGACAGGGTATAAACATTCATGGCGACGGATATGCCCGTCATCGGCCCGGTCATGGAAATGACAAACAACGAGACTACACCCAAAAATGCTGATGTAAAAATTGTTCGGAGGGGTTTTTTGGTGCGAAATGCATAGACAAGAAGAAAAAGCCCTGCAATACTGCTCAACACGGTAAATACGATTTGTAATGTATTCATTTTTTCTCTCCATCCTTTGTGCTTCAGTGAATGACCGGCAAAGACCGTCATTCTTTATTGCAGTATATGAGAACAGACAAAAAAATAGAACCCCCGGCAATGCCGAAGGTTCCTATTGTTTGAATCTTATATTATTTGATGCCCAGCAAGGGAAACACAAGGAACAGGATAACAAGAATAAAAAAACCGATTGCGATGAACTTTGTCCATCTTGCCAAAGCGGCATCCACGGCACGGGCTTTTCCTTTTGACAAGAAGGTGTCGGCGCCGCCGGAAATGGTTCCGGAAATGCCCTTTCTTCTGCCCTGCTGCAATAAAACAACCAAGGTTAGAATGAGCGCGAAAAGTAAGGTCACTGAACCTAAAATCCACTGAATCACTGTCATATATATTTTACCTCCATAATTTCTTCACTAGCAAAAATCATGTTATCATAAATCTAGGCAAAAAGCAAGTTATTTTTTTCTTTTGTTTTTGCTTTTTGTTTCGGGCTCCGGCTTGTTTTTCGCAACAGCACACAGGTCCCTAACCTCGGTTTCGGTCAGGTCCCGCCATTTGCCTTGCGGCAACATTCCGAGCTTTAGTTCCCCCACTGCGGTTCTTTTCAGCCGGGAAACCTCCAGCCCCAACGCTTCACACATTTTTCTGATCTGGCGGTTTCTTCCTTCATATAAGACAAATTTCAGCACCATACGGTTGTCCTCTTTTGTGATAACGGCAACTTCGGCCGGTGCGGTTTTTTTGCCCTCCAACACAATGCCGGTACGCAGCTTTTCGATTTGGTCTTCTGTTGCATTCTGCTTCACCGTTACCCGGTAGGTCTTTCCAACATGCTGTTTCGGGTGCATCATCAGATTGGCAAAATCACCGTCGTTGGTGAGCAAAATAAGCCCTTCCGACTCTCTGTCCAGCCTCCCGATGGGATAGACTCTTTCTTCAATGTCCCGAAGCAGCATGGTGATGCATTTTCTGTCCATCTCGTCACTCATTGTGGTGATGAAGCCTCTGGGCTTATGAAGCATGATATAACGCTTTTCTTTTTGGCGTTCCACCTTTTTGCCAAACACGGTAACAATATCGCGATAGGGGTTCACCTTATCGCCAATTGCGGCTTTGATTCCGTTGATCTTTACCTTACCCTGTGCAATCAGCTCCTCGGACTTTCTGCGGGAAGCTACGCCGTTTTCGGCCAAAAACTTTTGCAGTCTGATTGTTTGATCCACCATTTTATTTCCTCACTTTTTCCCTTCCCTATCTTTCAATTGAAAGACAACAGCTCTAAAAAATTGTAGGCAAGCTTTTGTAGAAAGCTTTCCCGTTTGATTTCTTTTTTCTCTATGGACTCACCGGCGTAAACAGGTACCCGTGCCACTTCTTTTCCGTTTATCATAATCTGCTGATATCCCACCACATCCCCGTTTTTGACGGGGGCATAGATAAACTTGGGTAGGACAAGCTTTTTTTCTATTTTCAGTTCTATCCCGATTCTATTTGGTAAATATGTATTTTCACTGTATACGGATACTTTTTTCTTTTTTCCGCCCGTGACCTTGATGTTTTTTTCGATTCCACAATCAATTTCTTGTTGCTCAAACAAGGGAAACCCGAAATTATAGAGCATTTTATGGTCATTCCAGTCACTGGGTGCGTTCAGCGTCACTGCAATCAGCCTGATATCGTTTCGCTTGCAGCTGGTAACAAGACAGCGGCCTGACTTTTTGGTAAAGCCGGTCTTCACACCTTCCACGCCGTCGCATTCCTTCAACAACCGATTGTGATTATAGTAGGTTCGTTTTTCATTGGGAGAGACAAATTGAATCGTCTTTTTCACACTGGATACAATCTCTGCAAATTTCGGATTGTTCATGGCATAGCAGGTCAGCAATGCCATGTCGTAGGCGGTGGTATAATGGGCGTCATTGTCAAGCCCGGAGGGTGTGACAAAACTGCTTTCTTTCATTCCGATTTGTGCCGCCTTTTGATTCATCCGCTCTGCAAATTTTTTTGCCGAGCCTGCGATGTGAATGGCCAGCGCATTGGCAGCATCGTTGCCTGACTGCAACAGAAGACCATACAGCAGCCCTTCCACCGTGACGATATCGCCTGCCTTCAACCCCATGGAGGTGCCTTCTACCCGTACCATAGCATCCGTCATGACCACCGGGGTGTCAAGCTTGGCGGATTCCACAGCGATGAGACCGGTCATAATTTTTGTGGTGCTTGCCATTCTCATACGTTTGTGTGCGTTTTTTTCATAAACAATCGTGCCTGTT
>MKRK01000196.1:0-4268 GCA_001896915.1 Clostridiales bacterium 43-6 | reverse complement strand
TCGGCATCATAAAAACAACCAAGAACAAAAGAAGCAATCTTTTTATCAAAGTAATCACCTGCCCATACATTGATTATATGCGGCAGGTGTCCTAGTTAAAACCCTTATTCTTCTTCGGTTACGACGTTTTTCTTGTCCTTTTTGAACAAGTCAACCACCTTGTCAAACAGCTCCGGAACCAGACTTACAATTTTATCCGTGGAGTTGGGAGAGCTGTCAATGTGCATGATTTTAACATTGCCGTCCTTGACCACCATGACAGCGATCGGGGTAATGGTCATCCCTGCGCCGCCGCCGCCCCCAAAAAGGCTTGCGTTGGTTTTTGAGGGAAAGTCCGATCCGCCGGAGGCAAAACCGTAAGAAACTTTCGAGACGGGAATTAAGGTGACACCTTCCGGCAGATTAATTTGCTCTCCGATGATGGTATCGGCGCTTGCCATAGATTTGATTTTGTCCATGGTTGTATTCATAATTCCCTGAATGTGATTTTCGCTCATTGTGAAGCACCATCCTTTGTTTTCTTTAATTTGTATTTTTTGTTCGTTTTATATAATCTAAAATGGTCCTGAAAAATGTTGTAAGCAAATAAAGGGGTAAAAAGCGAAGAATTGCATAGATTTCTAAGGTAGTCTTTGTGCCATGATAATCGGCATAAATATTCACATCATATTGCTTTGTTTCTATATTACTGGCCAGATATGTTAAAACAGGATAAACCAATGCGCATACTTCCCCATATTTAATTGCGGTATCGGCAGCATCGGTTCCGTTTATGCCTAATTTCAACCGCAGTGGTTTGATCCGCAAATGGTTTTTCACTGAATTTAGCCTGTCCCGAACTGATTTGATCAATTCAAAAACCTGATGTATTTTTTCCTTCTGCTTTGTAAATTCATTGATTTCTTTTTGTTCTTTCGGTGTTTCATCCTGTTTATCCTTTTTCTTACTTTTTTTATTTTCTTTTTGCGGAACGATAGAATATTTCAAAAAAAGATATTTGGCAGTGATTTTTAATTCATTTTGGTATTCAATGACGATATGGACAGGAAGATACAAAAGGAGGTTGGTCAGCACAAACAACCCTGCAATTATATACAAAATTAGCATATCTTTCCCCCAATTATGCCGTTTCGATCATTTGCTGGCTGTCATCCTCTTCCGCTTGCTCCTTATCGGGAAGCGGCGGAAGTTCTGACAGGGATTTGATAGAAAAGCACCGCAAGAAATCTGTGGTCGTGCCGTAAATAAGGGGTCTGCCCGGCAGATCCAGTCTGCCTTTTTCTTCAATCAGACCCTTTTCGCTCAAGCTGTTCAGAACGCCGCTGCAATCCACACCCCTAACCTGCTCAATGAAGCTCTTGGTTACCGGCTGGTTGTATGCGATCACCGCCAAAACCTCAAAAGCCGCGGGTGATAAGGGAGCATTCCTGCGTATATCAAGTGTTGCCTTAACAAAATCAAAATATTCAGGTTTTGTACAAAATTGGTAACTGTTTTCCAGACGGATCAGCTTAATTCCGCTTTGTCTGTCTTCATATTCCTTTGCAAGCATGTCGCAAAGCTTTTGGGTATCCGTTTTTTCGATCTTTAAAATCTCACTGATTCGTTCCAATGAAAGCGGTTCTCCGCTGGCAAAAATAATTGCCTCAATGATGGATTTCAGCTTGCTTATTTCCAACCCTTGCACCTGCCTTGTTTATCTTAATGCTGATGTTATTCTCTGTTTGCTCCACCGTAATTCGCTTGGCTTTCATGAGTTCCAGCACGGCGAGAAAGGTTGCCACAATATCTGATTTGCTTTTTGAGCCTTTGAATAAAGAATGAAATTCTATTTTTTTGCCATGCCACAAGGTTCTGATTACAAAGACAATTTTGGAGGAGATGGACACAATCCGCTTTTTGACGATGGCTGAAAAGGCCGTTGCGGGCGGTGGGAGCCTTCGTTCTCCCCTGCCCACTGCATTGATATAGGCAGGCAAGAGCACATCAGGCTTGTGAACGAGCTTATATTCCTTGTCAAATTCAATTTTCACGGGATTTCTGACGATACCGTCCAGTCCGCCGGACATTCCTGAAAGCTTAGTGGCAATTTCCTGGCAGAGCTTGTATTCCAACAGCTGTCCTGTCAGTTCCTCCTTCAGCTTTTCTGCTTCTTCGTGTTTTGGCAAAAGCGACACGGTTTTGATATAGACCAGTCTGGCGGCCATTTCGAGAAACTCACTGGCAATTTCCATGTCAATATTTTTCATGTAATTGATGTGCTCTATGTACTGGGAAACAAGCTCAGAAACAGGGATATCCATAATGTCAAGCTTGTTTTTTTGAATGAGATACAATAATAAATCAAGCGGACCCTCAAAAACCGGCAGCTTGAATGAAAGCTTGTCCATAGAAACCTCACTTTACATCAAATCATATGGGAATGGATGACCCAATATTGTATTGAAGAAATTAAAGATATAAACGAAAAATAAGCTTAGCTTATTGGTAAACGCACCGGTAGATAAAATCAGCAACAGGATGATAAAAGAATACTGTTCGTACTGCATAATTTTATGATACAGCCTGTCCGATAAAAACGCGGTGAGAACACGAGAGCCATCCAGCGGCGGAATGGGAATCAGATTAAAAAGAGCCAAAAAAATATTAATCTGAATAACAAACATAAAAAAAGTCAGAAAATAATCGTCTATGGAGGTCACACCAGTGATGATGACAAAAATCTTTGTGATCAAAAAAAACACCATGGCCATCAGAAAATTCGATAATGGTCCGGCTGCAGCGGATAGTGCCATGTCACGCTTCGGGTTTTTGAAATTGTAAATGTTAATGGGAACCGGCTTTGCCCATCCGAAGCCGAACAATAAAATAAGCAATCCCCCAATGGGATCCACATGCTTTAACGGGTTCAAAGTAAGCCTGCCTTGATATTTAGCCGTTCTGTCACCCAGCTTATAAGACGCCAAAGCGTGGGCGAATTCGTGAAACGGTAAAATACAAAACACAATAAACAGGGAAGACAAAAGATAAATGACAAATGTATCCCACTGACCGATGTATCTGAGCATTCAATTCAACTCCTTATTTTAACCATTATACTAATGATATCATTAAATTACAAGATAAATCGCAAAGATAAAAGCATACAAAGAAATTTTTTCTCGTATGCTTTATGTAATGCGTTGACCGCATCTGTCCCGTTTGCTGTTCTTGTGGATATACATGTCTTCATCGGCTAGTATGATAAGCTGTTCTATTGTGATATCGTCCCCGGAAAAAAACTCACTGTAACCGCAGCTGAAATCATATTGGATTCCGTCCTGTGAGTATTGACGGAGCTCCTCGCTTGTGTTGTTCATTTTTGCTTTTGCGCTTTTTTTATCAAAACCGTTGAACACAACGAGAAACTCATCGCCGCCCATTCGGATGATATAATCATTGACGCCGATGTTGCTTTTTATGCGGGAGACCACCAGCCTTAAAAATTCGTCTCCTTGTTTATGTCCGTAGGTATCGTTATAGTGCTTGAGCATATCCACATCAACATAACACAGAGTAATACAGCCACCGATGGAATGGATGAATTCAAAATCACTGACAAGCTTCTTATATCCCTGATTACGGTTAAAGGCCTCAGTCAGGCTGTCGTACATAATTTCATTGAGAAGCTCCTCTGAAATCTGCTTGTTCTCATCCACCGTATTTTGCAGCTCATTGAATAGCTTGGTCTGATTCTCAATCTGCTCTTTCAGCTGCTCCTTTCTCTCTTCATCCATGCTTCTGTGAAAAAAATCCTGAAAGGCTTTTTGTTCTGCCACAAAAGAAAAGACGCTCAAAACAACAAGCAGAAGCATAGGACTGGAAAGATACGAAAGCGTCTTTAGGTTGCCATGCAGCTCACAGGCCATTGCTGTGAAAAACAAAACAAAAGGAATAACAGACAATCCGATATAAAATTTCCGTGCTGCTCCCGACACTACAAAAGTGATAAAAAGGACTACAATATATGCGTTGATAACCGCCTGGGTGTCCTCCGGCTTGTCTCTTAGCACCACTGCGAAATAATAAAGAATAGAGAGCATGGACAGATTGAGTGACAGCAGCGCGGCAGAATGAACCGGCAGCACAAAATTTTTGTGGTCAGGGAAAATAAAAAATACAGAAATCGCATAAAACAAAAACGGCAGAATAAAGATCAGTCTGAAATATAACAAAACCGGCTGTTTGATGATGAAAATATCCTGCAGGGTAAAAAGCAAGATCATAGG
>MKRK01000195.1:1799-5554 GCA_001896915.1 Clostridiales bacterium 43-6 | reverse complement strand
TGGTCGGGTGTTATCCTCTGCACATCCAGGTCATAGGGACGTTCGATCACCATGATTTCCACTGCCACTTGGTTGTTGCCGGTGTTGCTATCGCTGTAATCCGCAGGCGGCGATAACTGTGCTGCCAAATGAATGGTTGTGCCTTTTTCTCCCGCCGTGCTTTTGACGACGTAAGCTTTGGCCTCATAGGCTTTGAAATTTGCCATGGATGGCACTGCTGAAACCGCCTTGCCGTCAATGGAAGCGTTCAAGCACACTCCCGACAGTGGTTTGTCTGTGGAATTGGCAAAATACACGGTAAAGCTGTATTCCTCCTGCTCGTAAACCGTAGGCGGGCAGGATAGGTTTGCCCATACATCGCACAGCTTTTCCGAAGGCACATCCGGATTGTCTGGGTTATCGGGATTGTCCGGATTGTCCGGTGGGTTGTCGGGGTTATCAGGATTATCGGGCGGGTTATCAGGCGGATTGTCAGGATTGCCGGAAGGCTTTTCCACCACCATGATTTTTGAAACGGCGCTGTTGTTGGCCGGATTATCGTCCCGGAAGCCCTCCGGCGCTGCAATATTGGCCCATAGAGTATATACCTCGCCTGCATTTCCAGCCGTGCCCGTGACGGTGAAGGACTTTGTTTCCCCGGGTTTAAAGCTGCAAGTTTTCGGCATCTGCGTTAAAGCGGCGTCGTTGTTTGTTCCGCTCAATAACGCGTTTTTAAGTTCAATATTGGAATTGTTGATAAAACTCACTGTAAAACTATAATTCTCATGCTCGTACACGGTAGGCGGCGCAAGAATGCTAGACGACAAGTCGCAAAGCTTCGGTGAGTCAGGCGGCTGATCCGGGGGATTATCCGGGATATCCGGCTGGTCGGGATTATCGCCGGGGTCAGGAGTTTGTTCAGGCTCCGGTTCAGGTTCCTCAATGATTTTGATAATTGCTGTGGCTGTGTTGTTGGCGAGATTGCCGTCGATAAAGCCCTCCGGTACGCCGATGTTCGCCCACAGGTGTATCACATCGGCTGAAGTGTCAGCCTTACGGTTGATTGTGTAGGTTTTGCTCTCATTGAGTGAAAAATCCTGTATGGCGGGAATCTCTTTGATCAGGTCATCGTCCACCGTGCCTTTGAGGGGTACATCATAAGCCGGACTACTTCCGCTGTTCATAAAGACTACGGTAAAGGAATAGCTGTCTCCCCGGTACACCGTGGCAGGGGCACGGATGGCAACCGACAGGTCGTTCCCGTCACAAGCCTTGAACTTGAAATAGAAGTCTGTCGTCGGAATTGTATAATTAATTTTTTGAGTGATGCTGGTCTGGGTTTTTCTTTCTCCATCGGCGTATTGAACACTTTCCGGCGTGTAATCCCATTCAAGGCTGCAATAGATGAAATTTCGGGACAGCCGGATATAGTCTTTCGTAAAAGTAACGGATGTGGTTTGATAGGGATAGAGCAGCTCCGGCCCTCCCTTGTCCTGGGCCGTGAGTTTTCCATAAACCTCTTGCTTGCTTTCATCACACCAGGTAGCGTCTATGTCGAGTTTTACAGGGGCCTGGTAGGTTATTTCCGTGTTCCGCATGGTTTCAAAGGCAATGAGGGCTTTCTCCGTCCAGCCATAGCTGGTAGTCAATGGTTCAAAATTCATGTTCGTATCATAGGTTCCATAGAGCTTGCCGGAAGAAAAACCGTAAATTTCCACCACCAGACTGCCCTTTAGCGTGTAAGTACCTCCGTCATATTTATCAATCCATCCAGCGATTCTTTTCTGCTCGTGGTCGGCAACGGTATTGGCGTTCACAAGATCGATACGCTGTGGCTCTGGAAAAGACTTTAACAGCGTTTCGCCCTCATAGATTTTCCTAACGTTCATGCCTATGGTGCGGTAGCGGGTGTCATAAATGGCTTTGACTTGAAATACCACATTGGCCGTGACGGTGAGGACAGCCCCCTGATCCGTTTTGGCGGTGATGATGTAAGGACCGCAAGCCTCCTTGCTTTCGACGGTCAGCATATATTCCGGCGTTATCTCCCGGCTATGACCGCCATACTCCAATTGAACGCTTGTGAGCGTACCGGTTTTTGCTGTGACGCTCACGGGAATTTGTGCCGGGAATTGTTCCACGGCCACCACGCCGCTTTCGCTTTGCAGGCTGTCTATCGGAGAGGTGACATTGATTTCAATGTCACTGTTTGATGCGGCAAATGCTTTACCAGTTAACAGCAGACAGCACATAAACGCAAGGGAAATGGCAAAAATGAGCCTTTTTTTCATGGAGAACCTCCTTCCTCGATTCTGTTATTGACACTGGAGATGGTAAAGGGAAGCCGAACCTCGCCGGTCAGGAAGCCGAAAATGCTGCGGGTTTTCAGTGTTCCTTTCAGCGTCAGCCGGGGCGGCTCATCGGTGGCGTCCAGGCTTTCAATTTCAAGCTCATATACCCATTGTCCGTCAGCATATTTGTCCAGTTCTGAGTTCAGCCCCATACTTTCATGTAAATATTCGTACAGTGTTTCCTCGGCAAGGGCGCTGTCCATCCGCGAATAGCCGTCCCTGCGGTATTCGTCCAGCATGGCGTATTCCACAGAGTCGTTTACCCCGCGCTGGAGCACGTATTCCACCTGCTGGTAAAGGCTTTCCATGCGGAAATACTCGATCAGGATGGCGGCAAGGGTGAGGGTGAAAAAGACGAGGAGGAGGATAAACACAAAAGCGTCGCCCTTTCGGTTGTTCATAATGCGTTTGAAATTGCCCACAGGTTTTCCCTCCTTTCCGGCATTTTCATTCCGTCAGCTTCCAGTATTTTTCCGACATGCCGGTAATGCTCACCTTCATGGGGATATTGATCTGAACAGGCGGCGTGAAGGATGGTTTGAAAAGGGTAAAGGCATAGCTGTCTGTCATCGTCACCGTAAAGGTATCCCGCAGTTGGATTTTTTGGCTTCCGTCACAGTATTGGACATCCTCGACGGTCATTTCCGGCGACAGACCGGTTTGCTCCTTCAGCCGGTAAAAAACGTCGTATGCGTTGTCCGATACCTGTCCCTCCAGCTCAACCACCCGGACAACACGGCGGCACATATGGTTCAAATTCAAATAGGCGGTGAAGATGCTCAAAAAGGACATCACTGTGGCCATGAGCGTAATCACCACCAGCGTCTTGATAATCAGTTCGTAATAGGCGCTGCCCTTTCTATCCGAAAGCAGCTTTCTGAAAGGCAAAGGGGGAGAATTTCTCCCCCATATGCCCCGGTGCTTCCTGTTCATCTGCTTGCACCTCCCCTGTGAGTAAATATGCCCGGCAAGGCTGCCGTCAGTTTAGTAAGCCGGTGATCTTGGTGACGATGCTGTTCCAGATGGTTGTGATGGAGCCTTGATACAACGTCATGAACACCGCGCCCACAACAACAACGATGAGTACCACGATAAGCCAGCCGGTCATCTGGTCGCCGGATTTGTTTGTAAGGAGCTTTCTTGCTTTCAGTCCTGCCATGTGAATTCTGCTTTTTAAAGTTGCCATCATATTAAATACCTCCATATCGTTTTTTTATCTTGGTTTCATAGGAAAAGGGGAGCGATGCTCCCCCTGGTGTCTTTGCCTTTCGGTTTTAGGTGCTGTTTAGCTCAAAAGACCGGTAATTTTAGTGACGATATTGTTCCAGATAGTGGTGATGGAGCCTTGATACAACGTCATGAACACTGCGCCTACCACCACGACAATCAGAACAACGATGAGCCAGCCGGTCATTTGGTCGCCGG
>MKRK01000195.1:0-1732 GCA_001896915.1 Clostridiales bacterium 43-6 | reverse complement strand
TAATTTTTTAGATTTGGGTTTCAAAGGAATGGGGGAATTTCTCCCCCGTTTGTGTCGGTGCCTTTTGGGATGAACACACTGTTAGTTCAAAAGGCTGGTGATTTTGGTGACGATGCTGTTCCAAATGTCGGTGATGGAACCCTGGTACAGTGTCATGAACACAGCGCCCACCACTACGACAACCAGCACGACAATGAGCCAGCCGGTCATCTGGTCGCCGGACTTGCTTTTTAGAAGTCCCCTGGCGCTTGAAAGAGTGTTGGCGATTCTTTTCTTCATGGAATTTTCCCTCCTTTCTCCGGTGATTTGGATTGCGGTTGTTTTGTTTTTCATGGATCATACCTCCAATGAAAAATGTATTTTGAAAAAGGGTTGCCCCGTTTTCACATTAAAAAAGGCCCCCCATGGACCTGATTAGGTGGGAGCCGATAACGTAGAGCAGGGTGGCCAGAGTTACGGCCACCAGTGGGATGGACGCTATTTTGATTTTGCCGGGCAGCTTGTTCAGCTTTTTCTTCAAGGCTTCCTTGGCTTTGACATCCATATCCCTGGCCAGGTAGGCCAGCGCCTCGCCCTGGTGCTCGCCCCGGTACAGCCCGATAAGGGCATTGACCAGAAAGGACACATCCGTAAGGCCGATGCGTTCATTGAAATTCCGCAGGGCGGTTTCAATATTCTTGGCCTTCATCTCCATGACCAAAACTGAAACATCGTAGCGGAACACGTCGCTTGCAACCATTAGGTAATCCTCGAACACCTGAATCAAATCTACCTGCACAACCGTTTTTTGGCTGCCTTCCCGGATATCGTCCAGTTTATACAGGATGGAACGGACAAAGCTCGGAAGCTCCGTTTCGATGAGTGCCTTTTTCGTTTTTAATTTATCTTTATAGTCCGTCGTAAAATGGAAATAAACCACGATGGAAAAAATGAGAATGACGGGCGCAATGCTTTTTGCCCCGATTGCCAAAAGCGGAATTAGAAGCAGCAGAGTGAAGGAAGCGCAGACGAGCGCTCTGGCTTGATATTCCCTAGGTGTGAGGTCAATTCCTCCGCGTCTTAGTGTGGACGCCAGCTTCGCTTCCTTGACCGGGTCAAGTCTGATCCAGCGGGATACCGGCTTGACAAGGGGCATGACAAAACGGTTTAAAAGCCTTTGGCCTGTTTTCTCCTTTTCTGTTTGCAGATTTTTGATATTTTTCTTCATGCTCAGCTTCGGAATTTTAAGCAGTTGCCTGCAAATTAAAAATCCTGCCGCAGTCAGCAGGACAAAGACGATGATCTGATAAAACAACTTGGAACCTCCTATCTGTTAACGGGTTTGGTAATCTTCATCACATAAAATGCCGTCGCAAGGGCGGTCAGCAGCATTATAACAATCAAGAGCTTGCCGATGGTGGTTTGGGTCAGGATGGAAAACCATTCGGCGTTGGAAAAGCGCATCATGGGAATGACACTGAACATTAATCCCGCCGTCATCAGGTAATCCTGCCAGACTCGGACCATCATGCCATCGCTTTCAATCTGCATGGACTTTGCGTCGTTCATGGCTTTGATGATGGGAAACAAAGCAAATTTCAATCGCCGGTCGTGATAGCA
Organism: Clostridiales bacterium 43-6; assembly: GCA_001896915.1. Classification (GTDB taxonomy): domain Bacteria; phylum Bacillota; class Clostridia; order Oscillospirales; family Acutalibacteraceae; genus MKRK01. The sequence goes on along the minus strand of MKRK01000195.1, from coordinate 133 downwards.
GAGGATGAGCATTTTTGTCCACTCGGCAAAATACCGGTTTTTGATCTTCGCCGCCAAACGGTACAATCCGTGTTCTACATTCGGGTTGATGAGCTTGATTTCCGATACAAATTCGTCAAAGGCCGTCGGACTT
>MKRK01000194.1:4659-5025 GCA_001896915.1 Clostridiales bacterium 43-6 | reverse complement strand
CCATATGCTGCCAATTAAACCAAGCGTTTTGTTTTTGATCGAAAACAAAAATAGGTTTGTTACACAGCTTCGCAAATTCCGCTCCCCATCCTGTTCCACCTTTAATTGTTTTATCGTCAAGAATTTCACCTATAACATAAACTTCCTGGCCATTATTTATTTGATACCAGATTGTTTGTAAAATTTTACGGAATGTTGGTGTTTCCATGAATTTACGATTCATCAATTTAGAAATGTATTCCAAACTTACATCGCCGTTTTTGAGTTCGTCGTGATTCAATACGCGTATTCCCCTTTGCCTAGATATCGAGTGTCCCTCGAATGTAAAATTAACTTCCTCTATTCCGAATTTTTCTGCGTTTATTC
>MKRK01000194.1:3936-4603 GCA_001896915.1 Clostridiales bacterium 43-6 | reverse complement strand
TTTGTTGTATGTAAAAATAATCAATTCCTTTGTCTATCAAAACGTGAGCGGAAATTATGAGCAAGCTTTTTTCTCCTTTAAAAATCAGGGATATAGAATTTAAAAACAGGATTTTTATGGCACCGATGTGCCAGTATTCTAGCATTGATGGTATTCCAAACGATTGGCATTTAGTTCATTTGGGCAGCCGGGCTGCTGGCGGCGCGGCATTGGTAATTACAGAGGCAACCGCAGTTGCGCCAGAGGGCAGAATTACACCCGATGATAACGGAATTTGGAACGACAAACAAGTTGACGCATTTAAAAAAATTACTGAATATATAAAAGCTCAAAATTGTGTTCCGGGAATTCAACTTGCGCACGCCGGAAGAAAAGCATCAACATATTCTCCGTGGAAAGGAAACGGCGAAGTCACCTCGGATAATGGAGGATGGCAGACAGTCGCGCCAAGCGCAATTAAGTTTTCAAATAATTATCCGGCTCCAAGAGAATTATCAAAAGAAGAAATAAAAAAAGTTGTATCGCAGTTCAAAGAAGCGGCGCTAAGAAGTTTAAATGCCGGATTCACTATAAGCGAAATCCACATGGCTCACGGCTATCTGATTCATCAGTTCTTATCACCTGTTTCAAATAAACGGAATGACGAATACGGTGGAAGTCTTGAAAA
>MKRK01000194.1:2531-3740 GCA_001896915.1 Clostridiales bacterium 43-6 | reverse complement strand
TGCAAAAATTCCAGCTGGTCCGGGTTATCAAATTCCGTTTGCAGAAAAAATAAAAAAAGAAACTAATATTTTAACCGGCGGCGTTGGCCTAATAACATCACCAATTCAAGCCGAGCAGATTATCGCGAACGGACAAGCCGACGCAGTTTTGTTAGCGAGGGAATTATTAAGAAATCCGTATTGGCCTTTGCAAGCCGCAAAACAATTAAAGGTTGATGTTGAGTGGCCAAATCAATATTTAAGGGCAAAGTAAATTTTTTTATTTATCAAAATCATACGGTGGGTTTTCAAATAATTATTTTAGAAAAAGTTCTTCTGAATAATTATTTATTAAACGCGCTTTTATAATCATATTTGTAAGGAATTGTAAAAGTAAATTTAGTGCCTTTACCAACTTTACTTTCAACATTTATTTTTCCGTGCATCATCCGCACAAACTCTGTACAGATAGCCAAGCCCAAACCACTGCTATAATTTGCTTGTGCTCCATTTTTAAGTGTGACGAAAGGGTCAAAAATATTTTCTAATTTTTCGTCTGGAATACCCGGGCCGTTATCTTCAACCGAAGTTACAATTTCATAATCTTCACCGCCTTTGGAAATATTTTCAACACAAATTTTCACAGTTCCGTTTTGTGTAAATTTTATTGAATTGGCAACAAGATTTATTAAAATTTGGCGGTACTTTGTCCCGTCAGCAAATACAATATTTTGGGATATTTCGCCTTCCTCCAAAATCAATTTATCGTTTTTATTCGAGGCAAGGTTCGACAATAGAAATACAACACTTTCAACTTCATCGCTTAAGTTAAACAGATCGTTTTCAACTTCCAGATTGCCGGTTTCAATTTTCGCGTAATCTATAAAATTATTAATCGTGTTCAGCAGACTTTGCGAAGCTGTTTTAACCGATTTGGAATATTTTTTCACTTCGTCAAAAGATTTTAAGTAATCACCTTCGAGCATTTCAAAATACATAAGTATAGAGCTCAAGGGGGTTCTCACTTCATGATTTATTTTTGCGAGCAACTCAATTTTGTTCTTTTTTTCTTCCAATATTTTTTTATTGAAATCCTCTTTTTCTTTTTGCGCCAACGCCTCACTTGTTTCATTTACAATAAGTATTTGGAACAACTCCGTTTTAGCCGCTAATTTATTGGCTAATATCTTCAGGAATGATTCACTACCTCCCGATTCGTTCTTAACATTT
>MKRK01000194.1:59-2425 GCA_001896915.1 Clostridiales bacterium 43-6 | reverse complement strand
TAAAGTAATCGCTTATGTATTGATTAAACGCTATTACATTTCCATTCAAATCAATTTTACAAATTCCAACCGGCGCGTGATTAAAAGAAAATTAATTTCTGAAAGTTTTTCGAGGTACATCTTCTTTAATTTAAGAATCACAAAACTTGCCAAAATACTAAGCAAACTTATCAACGCGACATAAATTACAGCGGAAAACAAATTCGGCAAAAGATAAATGTTAGACCCGTTAAAAAAGATTGAACCGGCGAAAAGAAGATTATAATAGATAGCAACAAGAATTTGATTTTTGGGATCCCAACTATAGACCAACGATAAAGTAAAAATCACCAGCGATAATATTTGTATGTTAATAAAAAGTGTTGATGGAATTTTATAAATAGTATAAAGAAAGGAGCTTATTAAAGCGAAAACAATAAAATGGAGAAATATGGTGATAACGCGATCCGATAAATTTTTGAAAGACCAAATAAAAATCAAAAAAGAAAATAATGTAAGCAGAAGGCGCGCGAAATAAATATCTATTGAGAAATTGTGGAAGAAATAAATTTCAAACAACAACGACCAACTGCCGGCTATTAAAGATATCGCCGCTGTTATCCTAAGTGCGCGTAGATTATTTTCTTGAAAAATATTCATTTTGTATCGCTTTGCAATTTTCCAAAACTTATTTAGCATTTATTAAAAAAATATCCAAATAAAATTTTTATTGATTTACATTTCAAAAAAATACTCGGCAGATAAAACCCGAAAAAAATATAATAGTTTTTGGGAGATTATGATGTGATCTAATTTAACAATTTAAAAACAGCATAACGAAATATTTTACTTAAACACTTATTGGATAACCGATTTAACCTCAAAAATAAACCCGGAGATTCCGGGCATATCTAAAATTAATTTTGAGAATTTTGTTTACAAACCATTCTAAGCATAGCCGAATGTAATTACAAAAGACCTTTCGCTTTTAACCAGTATTTACAGGCCTCCGGCCAGGCTGATTCGGTACCACCGGATTTGCCTAACCCGTAACCGTGGCCGCCTTTTTCGTAAATGTGAAGTTCACTGTTTACATTGTATTTTTTTAATGCCAAAAAATAATTAATGCTGTTTAAAATGGGCACGGCATCGTCATCGAATGAACATACTAAAAATGCCGGCGGAGTTTTTTCATTTACCTGCAATTCATTCGAAAAATATTTTACAGTTTCGGAAGAAGGATTTTTGCCCAGCAAACTTTCCCGCGAACCCATGTGCGTTATCGATTCATCCATAGAAATTACAGGGTAAATTAATATTGAAAAATCCGGGCGCGCGCTTGTATTATCTTTTTGCTCGTAAACTTTATCATCAAAATGAGTTGACAAAGTCGCGGCTAAATGTCCGCCCGCAGAAAATCCCATTATACCAACTTTATCTGGATTTATATTCCATTCCTTGGCTTTGCGGCGCACAATTCTAATAGCTTCCTGCGCGTCCTGCAAAGGTCCAATTTTTTTATCAACCATAATCGCGTCATCCGGCAACCGATATTTAAGAACAAATGCTGTGACTCCGAAACTGTTGAACCATTTCGCAACCTGAGCGCCTTCATGCTTGAAGGCTAACCCCCAATATCCACCACCGGGACAAATTACAACCGCAGTTCCATTAGAAATATTTGCCGGTGCCGGGTACATATCCATATTTGGATTTGCGATGTTGCGTGTATAAGTCCAGTTTGCGTCCGAATCAACCACAACTTTATAATCTTTGTTGTAAATTGAATTCGGTACTTTATCCGGCCAGATAATAATTGATTTAATTTGCGCCAAAGAAATACCCGATAAAATTATCGACAAAATAAAAATTTGCTGTAAAATATTTTTCATTTTTTATTTCCTCGTTTGATAATTTCCCTCGCGAATATTTGCGCCATAACTTTCGCGCCTTTTTCGTTAGGGTGAATGCCTTCAATATAATTTTTAGATTGATCTTTCATACTATTATACATATCAATAACCGGCAAATCATTTTCTTTCGCGACACGTTTAATTATTGGTATTATTCCGTTAACAACTGTTGAATCATTTATTGTCCAAACAGTTTTAAATACGGGAACGGGAAGACACAAATAAATTTTGGGATTTGTTGAAATTGTTTTAAAAGTATCAATCAACGCCTTGTAATCTTTTTCAAAATTCGCCGCGTTCCAGTTTTCAGTTTTTTTATCGTTTGTGCCAAGCATTACAATAATAATATCCGGATTGTACGCGAACACATTTGAAAATTCTTTACAAATCCAGAATGGGAAATTTCCTTTTTTTTGAAGTGTTGCAGCGCTCCTGCCGCAGTTTAGAACAGAATATTTATTACCAAGTAAACTA
>MKRK01000193.1:1132-5017 GCA_001896915.1 Clostridiales bacterium 43-6 | reverse complement strand
ACTGTTAAATAAGCAGGAAAGAAATTAAAAATACAGAGGCGGACAGTCGTTCGCCTTTTAAAGTTTATCCTTAGTGGAGGAATACTATGACTTTTCAAACATTTTTACAGCAGCTCGCCAACGGGATTTCACTGGGAAGTTTATATGCTCTTATTGCCATAGGGTACACCATGGTATACGGTATACTCAGGCTCATAAACTTCGCACACGGCGATATATTTATGATGGCAGCTTATTTCATGGTTTTCAGCGTTGTCAACTTCGGTCTTCCATGGTATATAGCTTCAATAATAGTAATTCTGGCAACTGTTGCACTGGGAGTACTGTTGGAAAAGGCAGCATACAGCACGTTGCGAGATGCGCCCAGAATGTCAATTATGATTTCTGCAATAGGTGCATCCTTTCTCTTGGAAAACCTGGCAACATACTTGTTTACCGGAGTTCCTAAGGGATTCCCAAATATTGCAATACTGACAAAATCAGTTTCTATAGCAGGTGTGTCCCTTTCTGTGGCAACTATGATAACACCTGTGGTAACTATAGTTCTGTTGTATGTTGTAATGTTCATTACAAATAAAACAAAAATCGGAATGGCCATGAGAGCCGTAGCAAAGGACTTTGAGACAGCAAGACTCATGGGAGTAAATATAAACCGTGTTATTTCCTCAACATTCATAATCGGTTCGGCACTTGCAGCCGTTGGCGCAATATTATGGGGTTCAAAATATCCTTCCGTTATGCCTCTCATGGGCGTAATGCCCGGATTAAAATGCTTTATAGCCGCAGTTCTTGGCGGAATTGGAAACACTGCCGGAGCAGTGCTTGGAGGATTTATACTTGGTATGGCAGAAATACTTCTTGTTTCCTTCCTTCCTTCTCTGACAGGCTACAGAGATGCCATCGCTTTTGTAATACTAATAGTTGTTTTGCTGGTTAAGCCAACAGGACTTCTTGGAGAGAAGGTGACAGATAAGGTATGATGAAAAATATAAATATGAATGAAAATAAAATGAGCAAAAAAACTAAGTTAATATTGAATATTATATCTTTGATTGTCTTTGCATTGCTTATAACTCTTTTGGACAAGAGGGTAATAGGAGACAGCTATGTAAGACGTGTACTCAACACCAGCGCAGTCTATGCCATAGTGGCAGTTTCAATGAACCTCATCAACGGCTTTACCGGACTTTTCTCGCTGGGGCAGGCAGGCTTTATGGCATTGGGTGCATATGTGGTTGCCATATTTACAGTTCCTGTGGGGCTCAGACCAAGCATATTCTACGTTATTAAACAAAATCCGGTTCTCGCACAAATAGAGCTTCCGTTTTTCGTTGCCTTGATCCTGGGAGGTCTCTTAGCTGCATTTGTTGCAATTCTTATAGGTATTCCGGTTCTAAGGCTGAAGAGCGACTATCTTGCAATCGCAACATTAGGTTTTTCAGAAATAATACGAATCGTTATTACAAATATCCAGCCTATTACAAACGGTGCTCTAGGAATTAACAGAATCCCAGAGATGCCTACTATGTGGATATTTTTCGGCATCCTGATTCTGTCCGTAATATTCATCAAGCTTTTAATAGCTTCCAGCTATGGCCGTGCCTTCAAGGCCATACGAGAGGATGATATTGCCGCGGAGGCCATGGGAATAAATTTATTCAAGCACAAGGTCCTATCCTTTGCCATAGGTGCCTTCTTTGCAGGTATAGGCGGAGGCCTTTACGCTTCTCTCTTAGGCTCTGTTGTGCCCAATTCATTCAATATACCAATGACCTACAACTTCCTGCTCATAATCGTACTGGGCGGCATGGGAAGCGTATCCGGAACTATAATCTCATCATTTGTAGTAACATCCGGACTCGAGGTTCTGAGATTCTTTGATGACAAGCTTACTATAGGCGGCGTAGTAATTCCTATTTTTAGGCCCGGATTCAGAATGGTAATATTCTCCGCTCTGCTGATGATACTGGTACTGTTCTTCAGAAACGGTCTTTTGGGACAGAAAGAGCTTTCCTGGGATTTAATAAGGAAAAAATTCCTCCGGAAGAAATCCGATAAGAGAGGTGCGGAATAATGAGTGTCTTAAAACTTGAAAGTGTAACAATGCAGTTTGGAGGCGTAACTGACAACAACAACTTGAATATAGATGTGGAAAACGGAAAAATCGTTGCTCTCATTGGCCCTAACGGCGCAGGAAAGACTACGACCTTCAACGTGGTTACGGGAGTATACCAGCCCACAAAAGGAAATGTGTATTACAACGGCGAGAAAATCAACGGCCTTCTTCCCGACAAAATAACGAAGAAAGGAATAGCAAGAATCTTTCAGAATATAAGGTTGTTCAGCAAGCTTACTGTACTTGAAAATATATTGATTGCAAATCATCTGCACATTAAAAGTGATTTCCTTTCCTCAACAGTGAGAATGCCATGGGCAAGGAATGAAGAAAAGGCTATGAGAGAAAAATCTGAAATGCTTTTAAATAAGCTTGGATTACTTCATCTGAAAAATGAAACATCCAGCTCACTGCCTTACGGAGAACAAAGAAAGCTTGAAATAGCAAGGGCACTGGCAACAGATGCAAAACTTCTTCTTTTGGATGAACCTGCAGCGGGTATGAACCCAAGCGAAACAGAGCAGCTTGCAAACTTCATTCATTCCATAAGAGATGAATTTAACCTGACCATATTCATGATTGAACACCACATGGACCTGGTAATGAAAATATCCGATAAAATTTATGTACTCGATTTCGGTCAGCTTATAGCTGAAGGAACGGCTGACGAGGTTAAAAATAACCCTAAGGTTATCGAGGCTTACCTGGGGGTGGAAGAAGATGCTTAAAATTAATAACCTGCATGTCAACTACGGAGGAATTTCAGCAGTCAAGGGTATCAGCCTTGATGTTCCCGAAAAATCCATTGTAAGCCTCATATGTGCCAACGGCGCCGGAAAAAGTACCACTCTGCCTACAATTGCGGGACTGGTGAAGGCTGCCAGCGGAGAAATCAAATTTTTAAATGAAGATATGGCAGGCAAGGAAACAATTGAAATAGTTAAAAAAGGTATAACCCTTGTACCTGAGGGAAGAAGAGTTTTCAGTAACCTTTCTGTCCTCGAAAACCTTAAGATAGGGGCATATCTGCAAAAAGACGGGATTGACGAAGGTATTAAAAGAGTATTTGATTTGTTCCCAAGACTGAAGGAACGCTCATGGCAGATGGCGGGAACACTTTCTGGAGGAGAACAGCAGATGCTGGCTGTAGGAAGGGCCCTTATGGCAAAACCTAAGCTTATCATGATGGATGAACCGTCACTTGGTCTTGCTCCACTAATTGTAAACGGTATATTTGAAATAATAAAGGAAATAAACAAGGAGGGAACAACTATCCTCCTTATAGAGCAAAATGCAAACAAGGCGCTGAAGATTGCCGACATAGGCTACGTTCTGGAAACAGGAACCATAACCATGGAGGGCAAGGGCTCTGACCTGTTGCAAGATGAAAGAGTAAAAGAAGCATATTTAGGAACATCAAAAAAATAAGAGGGAGACCTCTTATTTTTTCACTTTCTCTAAACATTTCGAGCATATTCCCATTAGCTGAAGCGTATGACCTGTCACCTTGAAGCCTGTGCTTTTGCTTATATTTTCACTTAGCTCTCTTACGGGACAGCCGTCAAGAAGAACAGAGCTTCTGCATAATGAGCATGTTATATAATGATTGTGAGACAAATTATTTATTTCATATGCCGCTGTTCCGTCACCCTTCAATATCTTAAGCAATATATTTTTATCCGTAAGCACATTAAGTGTTCTGTAAACTGTCGATAAATTGATTTTGCAGTCTTCGCTTACCAGCTGCCGGAATATATCCTCTGCGGTGA
>MKRK01000193.1:0-1097 GCA_001896915.1 Clostridiales bacterium 43-6 | reverse complement strand
CCTCTAAAGAAATATTTGTATAAGATTACCCGCCAATATTGCAACTATATAAATATATGACACTATTTTAATGTTTTCTTTTAAATTTCTGTTAACCCTGAAAAGTACAACGAGTCCCACCCCTGCTCCCGTGCATAGACCGGCAATAGCTGAGCCGAAGCTTAAGCTTCCTCCAAGATAAAGTTGGGTAATAATTATGGACGATGCGCAGTTTGGTATAAAACCTATCAATGCTGCCACAGCAGGCTGCAATATGCTGTCAGTAAGCAGAATCCTGGAAAGATTATCTTCACCTATGAAGTGTATTGTGAGATTCATTATAAATATTGTTGCCGCTATAAAGACAGTTATTTGAAGGGTATGTTTAAGCGCCGAGCTTACTATGCCTCCATGGCATTCATGAAAATGATGGTGCACGTGTCCTTCCTCTACATGAGACGCCTCACCCGCAAAGATGCCTGCAAATAACTTATCCGCGGCCACACCTGCCAGTATAGCTATAACAGCCTTTACCGCAATAAGCTTAAGGACTATGCCTAAGTTTCCCGTATCCGCCAAAATAACGGGAATAGCCTCATCCGATGTTGAAACAAAGACAGCTATCAGTGTTCCTGCAGATATGAGCCTGTTCCTGTAAAGATTTGCCGCTGCCACAGAAAACCCGCACTGGGGAAAGCATCCCAGAATTGCTCCACCCATCACGCCATATTTTCTCAAACCTGTAACTAGCTTATTTGATGATTTATGCCCTATATATTCTATTATCAAATATGTTATAAATAGAAACGGAAGTATCTTCAATGAATCAAGCAATGTATCCAGTAAAATATCTACCATGTGTTCCTCCCAATGCAAATGATTTGCATTTGCAATTATACTTCAATAATTATTATTTGTCAACATAGTAAATGTATGCGAGAAAAACCCTCTGCATACAAAAAAGACCGCGTAACGGTCTCTTCATGTATATATTTCTTATTAGTTAACTGCTTCTTTTAATGATTTTCCAGCTTTGAACACTGGTGCCTTTGATGCTGGTATTTCTATTGTTTCGCCAGGATTTCTTGGATTTCTTCCTTGTCTTTCTTTTCTGTCTC
>MKRK01000192.1:6279-10506 GCA_001896915.1 Clostridiales bacterium 43-6 | reverse complement strand
TCCGACGGTAAATTTATATACGGTTATGCAGTTGCTGCGGACACCGGCGGATTTACCAAAAAAGGCACCATCATCGCTGATTTGTATTTCAACACAAAGGATGAATGTGTGAATTTTGGTGTAAGAAATATAGAAATCTATATCATTGGATAACAAAACAGGCAGAAAGCTTCGGCTCTTCTGCCTGTTTTTTGTTTCAATCCATATTGTATTGGTATGCAACGGACTACTCACACGGTAGAAACATTCCTTTTATTTGAATTTGATTTGATATTAGGTTTCGATTGTGGTATGATTTTTGTATCACATTTGGGAGGTTGATTTTTTGTTTATAAGTTTATTTTTGTGTATCACAGGGATGATTTCATTTGCATGGGGATTGCTTTTTGAAGAGGATGTTTTGAGCATCATTTTAATTATAATTGGTATCCTTTTGTTTATACTTGGCACGCTGGGAATGTATGGCTCCCAAATCAATAAAAAAGCGTCTTTGCCGAATGCCTCTGCAAACGTTTCTTCTAAGCGCTCTACGCCAAAAGAGGCTACCTCAACAATATGGTTGTATGCTGTTGGCGCGATTGCACTTGGTTTTTGGGTGTTTCATTCTTATTCTGTTAATTCTCCTGCTATTACATTGGCGATCATTATTTTCGTTCTTTGGGTAATTTTCGGTGTCACTCAAGTGTTTGCCGAGAAAAAACAAAGACTTTTTATGTTGTCTCCGGAGAAATCTGAAACGGCAAAAGTGGTTTCCAAAGTTTTGAAAGTCAGCGGAAGTTATGTAGAAACAACATATTTTGTTTCTTTTGAATTATCCGACGGAACCCGAAAAAATTTTCCGGTAAATGTTAATCAATATAACAGTGTCAAAGAAAACGAAATGGGTACTTTGATTTATAAAGAACCTAAAAACGATCTACTGTTCATTGATTTCAAGCCGAACGTATGAAATCATCGTGCTTTTTCCGTACAACCCTCTCTAGCCCTCCTTCCACTTAAATAATAATTACTTATTCCTTACGGATACGCCGTTTTTTCCTCCGTCATCGAAGGAATCCAGTGTGAATGCAGAATTGCCGGGTTTGAGCTGTTAATCAGCCATATCACATGAGATAGCCTTCGTGAAATCATGTAATCTTTTTATAATTCTATCGGCTGTATATCTGCTGCGTTACTTTCTTTTTATATTGTCCTCCTCCACTGCTAAGGATTTTTCAATCGTTATACATCTCCATCTTTATTCAGCAATTTTCTTTCAAGCACTGCGATTTCGTATTCAAGCTGTTTGGTTACAGCTAATTCCTGTTCTCTGTTCTTCCACAAAAAACAGCAGACACTTTTTGTGTCTGCTGTTTTTATCCCACGTCAGTGTCTGACGCCGTTGTTCTTTATGTTACTATCATATCTTATTTCGGATTTCAGATGCCAGATAGAGCGACCCTGCAATCACAACGGGCTTATGGCAGCCCAAAGCGCGTCTCAGGGCTCCGTGAATCGATTTTTCTGCCGTCACGCTCTCATTATATCTCTTCGCCTGTTCTGCGAGCTCCTGGGGCGTCATAGCCCTTAGGTTTTGCACAGGCACGGTGATAATTTCCGATGCCATCGGTGCAAGGCTTTGTAGAGCCGCTTCCACATCTTTGTCCTTCATCATACCGAGGATTAAAACGGGCTTTTCCTCCAGCATAGCGATGGTTTGTGCCAGCACTCTTGCTCCGTCTGCATTGTGGGCGCCGTCCAACAACACCAGCGGATCGACGGATAAAATTTCACAGCGGGAGGGAACCCTAACCGCCGCCATTCCTTTTTCAACGGCTTCTCCGGGGATTTTGTACCCCTGTGACTCAATGACCGAAAGCGTTTCAAGGGCAGTGACCGCATTATACACCTGATGCTCGCCTGACATGGGCACATGGAGGTTCCAATTCTTATAGGCAAACCGGTTGCCGAAAATATCACAGGAGTGTATCTGCAGCTTTGCTTCATCGGGCATATAAAACCGGTTGTGCTTTTCTTCCGTTGTTTTTTGGATGACCCGCAAAACCTCTTGCCTTTGCCTCGGATAACACACCACAGGACAGCCTTCCTTGATAATTCCGCTTTTTTCAAAGGCGATTTCCTCAAGGGTGTTCCCAAGGACGGCGGTATGATCAAAGGAAATGGAGGTAATGACCGAGGCAAGAGGGGAGCTGATTACATTGGTGGAATCGAAGCGACCGCCGAGTCCGGTTTCCAAAACCACAAGATCACAGTTATTTTTTTTGAAATACAAAAAGGCCAGTGCAGTGATCAGTTCAAATTCCGTAGGGCAGCTTGCACTGTCATTTTGATCGATATGAGGGATGATTTGGGACAGCAAAGAAGCCAACTCCCGTTTCGGAATCATCTGACCGTCAATCTGGAAGCGCTCACGAAAATCCACCACAAACGGGGAGGTGAACAGTCCTGTTTTATATCCTGCCCGGGTCAGAACCGACGAAAGCATGTTACACACAGAGCCCTTGCCGTTGGTCCCGGCAACGTGGATGCATTTCAGCTCGTCCTGTGGATTCCCCAGCTGCTGCAGAAGCAAAGAAATCCGCCCGAGACCCGGGCGAATTCCAAAACGGAGCAATGAATTGATGTAGTTTAGTGCGTCAGTATATTTCAAAACGATCCGTCCTTACGCATTCGGCAAAGAGCTTAAGCCTTCGTCAAGCAATGCGATTTTTTCTTTCAGCTTTGCGGCGGCTTCTTTTTGCCCCTCCACCACGTCAGCCGGTGCTTTGGCAAGAAAACCCTCATTGGCAAGCTTGTTTTCAATTTGTGACAGCTGTTTCCCAGCAGCTTCTTTTTCTTTGGTCAGTCTTGCCCGTTCTGCTCCAAAATCGATCAGTTCCCCCATGGGGATGTAGATTTTGCAGTCGTCAGTAATGATGCTGACGGCGTTTTCGATGGCAAAGCTGTCTGCAATCTCCACTGTCGCACCGCTGGCCAGCTTCATGATAACCGCTGCGCCTTTTTGGAAGGTTTCGCCGTAAGCGGTGGCGATAGAAATACTGGCTTTTTTTGATGGCGGCACATTCATCTCGGCTCTGCGGTTTCGGATAGCCTTGACCGCAGACATAATCCGCTCAAATTCAAGCTCTTCCGCTTTATAGTTCAGCTCCGGTTTAAATTCCGGCCAATGGGAAACCATGATGCTTTCGCCCTCGTGGGGCAGCGTCTGCCAGATTTCCTCCGTAATAAAGGGCATGAAGGGGTGGAGCAGCTTTAAGGTTTCACTGAAGACATACACCAGAACCCCCCGGGAACTTGCCCCGTCCTCGCTGTTCAGGCGGATTTTGGAGATTTCGATGTACCAGTCGCAGAAAATATCCCAGATAAAATCATATAATTTGCCCACAGCAATACCCAGCTCAAACTTTTCAAGGTTCGTTGTGATTTCCCCTGCCAGCGTGTTCAGCTGGCTGATGATCCATTTATCCTCCAGCGATAACGTTTCCGGGATATGGGGAGCGGGTTCGTCCTCCCGAAGATTCATGAGGACAAAGCGGGCGGCGTTCCACAGCTTATTGGCAAAGTTACGGGAGGCTTCCACACGCTCGGGCAGATAACGCATATCGTTGCCCGGGCTGTTGCCTGTGGCAAGGGAGAAACGAAGGGCGTCCGCACCGTATTTTTCGATTTCCTCCAGCGGGTCAACCCCGTTCCCCAGGGATTTTGACATCTTCCTGCCCTGTGAGTCACGGATGATACCATGGATCAGAACCGTATTGAAGGGCACCTCCCCGGTTTGCTCCACAGCGGAAAAAATCATGCGGGCAACCCAGAAGAAGATGATATCATAGCCCGTAACCAAGGTATTGGTGGGATAAAAATAATCCATATCCGGGGTTTTATCCGGCCAGTCAAGGGTGGAAAAGGGCCAGAGAGCAGAGGAAAACCAAGTATCCAGCGTGTCGGGGTCCTGAGTCACGCCGCCGCCGCATTTCGGGCAGGTGTGCAGCGTCTCTGCAGTCACGGTGATTTCACCGCAGCCGCAGTAATAGGCAGGAATTCTGTGTCCCCACCAAAGCTGGCGGGAAATACACCAATCCTTGATGTGTTCCATCCAGTGATAATAGATTTTATCGAACCGCTCGGGAATGAATTTGGTTTCCCCTTTTTTCACGGCGGCAATGGCCGGCTTCGCCAGCGGTTCCATTTTTACAAACCACTGCATGGAAACACGGGGTTCCACAGTGG
>MKRK01000192.1:4801-6134 GCA_001896915.1 Clostridiales bacterium 43-6 | reverse complement strand
GGTCATCACATTGATGACGGGCAGGTCATGGCGAAGCCCGACCTCGAAATCGTTCGGGTCATGGGCCGGGGTAATTTTTACCACACCGGTTCCAAAATCCGGTTCGACATAGGTGTCCGCAATAATGGGGATTTCTCTTCCCACAATGGGGAGGGTGACGGTTTTGCCGATCAGATCCTGATACCGCTCGTCATCGGGATGCACCGCAACAGCAGTGTCGCCCAGCATGGTTTCCGGGCGTGTTGTCGCCAGCTTGATGAAACCGCTTCCGTCCGTCAGCGGATATTTTAAATGCCAGAAGCTGCCGTCCTTTTCTGCAAAGTCCACTTCTGCATCGGAGATGGAGGTCAGACAGTGGGGACACCAGTTGATGATCCGCTCACCCCGGTAGATCAATCCCTTTTCATAGAGACGGATAAACACTTCATTGACGGCCTTGTTGCAGCCCTCGTCCAGCGTAAACCGCTCCCGTTCCCAATCACAGGAGGAACCGAGCTTTTTTAACTGCTCAATGATTTTGCCGCCGTAGGTGCGTTTCCATTCCCAGGCACGTTCCAAAAAGCCGTCACGGCCGATGTCTTCCTTCCCTATTCCTTCTTTTTTCATGGCCTCCACGATTTTCGCCTCGGTGGCAATGGAAGCATGATCCGTGCCCGGCAGCCACAATGCGCTATAGCCCTGCATACGGCGCCAGCGGGTCAGGATATCCTGCAGGGTATTGTCGAGGGCGTGTCCCATATGCAGCTGACCGGTAATGTTCGGCGGGGGCATCACAATGGTGTAGGGGGTTTTGTCTTTATCAATGACAGCGTGAAAATAATCGCCGCTTTGCCAAAAGGCATAGGTGCGATCCTCTACCTCACGGGGGTCATAGGTTTTCGCCAATTCTTTTGCCATTCTTAACATCCTTTAACTCAATATAAAATTATTATCCCTAAAATGGGACGGTTTGTCAAGAGAAACGGGGCAATCCTCCAGGATTAATTTCCCGAAAAATTCAGGGCGGTGAAAATCCGCCGTATCGGTTTCCACCTCACGCCACATGCCACAGTGCGGAAACGGGGTTTCATCGCCGCATTGATTGAAATTCGCATGCAGCACACTGCCGCCTTTTATGGGTTCGGCTTTTCCGTATCGCTCTGAAAGCATCCATACGGGAAGGGAGCATTCCACACAGCTGTCGCACCAAATTCTTTCCCCGTCCTTCTGCGCCTTGATGGTCAGCTCGGTTTCATAATCAGTGAACAAGACCTAAATTCCGTCCGGCTGATAACAAAGGCACACCGTTACCCCTGGTCGATACGAATTGTCCGCCCATTTATAACAATCGATT
>MKRK01000192.1:383-4681 GCA_001896915.1 Clostridiales bacterium 43-6 | reverse complement strand
GCCCTTCATAGGCAGGTTTGAAATATTTGTCCCCGTTTAAGTAGTTGGTCAGAAAACGCATCCCCAGTTCAAGAGAAATCAATTTTGCAGAAAAGGGCAAATACTCTATTTCTGTGGGAGTGAGGGTCACTTCCCCTAAAAACCCTTTTGTAAAAGCTTCAAACAGCTCCATATCCAACTGCACCTTGGCAATGTCCTGCTCGTCCTCGGTGCTTTTGTTAGCACCGGAACGAATGGCATCGCCGAAATCATACAACGCAGAGCCGGGCATTACCGTGTCCAAATCAATGACGCAAACGCCCTCCATGGTCTCACTGTCCATGAGCACATTGTTCAGTTTGGTGTCGTTATGGGTCACCCGCAGGGGAATCTGCCCGGAGCATAACAAATCTGTGATGACCCCGGTGTCCCCCTCCCTTTGACACACAAAATCAATTTCATGACGCACGCTTTCCGCTCTGTAAAATGTGTCATTTTTGACAGCTTCCAAAAAAGCTTCATAGCGTACCTTGGTATTATGAAAATCAGGGATGGTTTCATAAAGAGTATGGGCAGGGTAGTCGCTGAGATAACACTGGAATCTGCCAAAGGCTTTCCCGGCTTGATAAAAAATCCAGGGATTGTCGGTTTTGTCATAGGCCTTTGTATGGTCTATGAACAAATAGGCGCACCAATACTCTCCCCTGTCGTCCCGATAAAAGGCGTTTCCGGTCTCTGATTCAATCAGCGTCAGGGTTTCTCTATCCGGGTCTCCGCGCTGCTTTCTTATCTTCTCTCTCAGATGTCGGGTGACCGAAAGGGTATTTTCAATCAGCTTCCAAGGCTCGGAAAACACAAATCCGTTAATTTTTTGGAGAATATAGGGCTTTTCCATTTCATGATTAGCAAAACGAACCAAATAGGTGTCGTTGATGTTCCCGTTTCCGAAGGACGCAAACTCCACAAGCTCACCCGCAAAATTAAATTTACCTATTATTTTTTCAACGCGTTCCGCCATTCTGATCTCCTCCCTATATTCTATATAACTATATAATATCACCAATCAATTTGCAAATGTTTTATAACGATTTTATTGTAATGTATTGTATAACATGATATACTTATTTTGTTAATTTTTTATTGATGTAAGGAGTATATTATGGATAAAACACAATCGATGCTGCCACCGGAAAATCACGATATTCTCCGTTATGTCAAACAAAAAAACACGAAAAAAATCCTTCTGGCTGTGATTTGGTACCTTTTATTGGCGGCTGTGACCGTTTATTATTCTGTTGTTCATCCGGACGGGAAAGAACCAAGCGGCCTTTCTTATCTTGCGGTTGCTTTGCTGGCTTTGGTTCCTTTTTTCTTTTTTAAGATACAAAACGTTTTTCTGGATCACAACTGGGAAGGTATGATTGTCAACAAAAAATATGATCAGATTACCGAGTCTGACAGGAAGTTTGAGCCCACTTGGGAGAGCTTGCATACCAAGACTGTGGTTATTTTGACCGTGAAAAAAGATAGTGGTGGCAAAGAAACCCTTACCCTGAAGGATGATAGCCTGATCCTGTCGGATTATTATCAGGAAGGGGACCGTGTTCGCCACTATCGAGGGATCCGGTTTTATGAAAAGCTTGATAAGACAAAGGACAATATGTCGTTATGCATTGTGTGCGGAACACTAAACTCCCCTGACACAGCCTTCTGCCGGTACTGCGGTCATTCTATTGTAAATATTGTGCTATAACAAAGGGGCTGTCGCACAATGAGAATTGTGTAGCAGCCCCTTCTTTATAATTCCCGGGTCAAATAACGCCGGTACTTTTCTGTCCGATGCGTGAAATATTGTTAGTTAAAATGGGGAGACTGTGTATTTGTGTTTTCAAACTGGTTGTTGCCGGCAGAAAGGTTGAAATACAGCTTTGAATCGTTGGTAACACCAAAGCTTTGATTGGAACCTGTCTGACTTACCTTATTAAAGGCCTCTCGAAACATTGCATTGTGGGCTTCTTCTCTGTTAAGCAGGAAATCAATGGCTTCTCTTACATGCTTGTCTTCTATTTGGCGGTATAAATACTGATAAACTACTTTTGCCCGTTGTTCCGAAGCAATGTTTGACAATAAATCGGCACATAAATCTCCCGTAACCGTGACATAGTCACCTAATATCCCGAGGCGTTAATCAGTCCCGGGTTAAGACCTAAAATTACATGGGACTGAATTTCTCCGGCACCGACCGCTTGGGCATTGACATCATGTCCGTTTAAAAGGTTGATCAGAGTTCCGATCATCTCCATATGGCTCAGTTCTTCCGATGCAATATCCAGAAACAAATCTTTGATTTCGGGGTCTTTAATCCGGAAGCTTTGAGACATATATTGCATGGCTGCTTTTAACTCACCGTTTCCGCCGCCTAACTGCTCTTGCAAAAGCACAGCATATTGTGGATTTGCACGTTCCACTTTTACATCCTGTAATAATTGTTTTTTATGTTTAAACATTCACATTCTCCTTTGATGTAGATTTAATTTTTTCTACGATTTAGTGTTTTACAAAAGTCGAAGGATATTCTGTTCTATTGAAATAAACAGGAATGTGATACATAATGAAAAAAGAAAAAACCACCGTCAAACGACGATGGTTCTCTTTGGTTGCGGAGGCCAGATTCGAACTGACGACCTTCGGGTTATGAGCCCGACGAGCTACCGGACTGCTCCACTCCGCGATGTTCAATTGCACACCCCTTTTTTGGGTGCCTGTATATTATACCGCAATCGAATTGAAATATCAAGTGTTTTTTTCGTTCTATCTTATCTTTATGTAAAACGCCTTACAATAATTCCTCAAAGCTATGAATATAACAGTCAGAAAGCCTTATAAAATCTTCTTTGTCTTTTTGTGAAACTGTGTCATAGATGGCGCAAATCTTGAAACCGGCGGCTTTTGCCGTTTTGGCTGCATAGATGCTGTCTTCAAACACTGTGCTTTCCGCTGGAACGGCACCCAAGCGTTGGGCACACTGAAGAAAAATGTCCGGGTGGGCTTTGCTTTTGCCCACTTCTTTTACTGTCAGAACGAACTCGAAATAGTCAAGCAAGCCGTGCTTTTCCAAGGCAGGGACGGCATGTTCCCGCTCGGTCAGGGTGGCGACGCACATTCTCACACCGTCTTGTTTCAGCTTTTCGAGATACTCTCTGGCATAAGGCTTGAGTTTTATGTTATTGTCATATTCATAGGTAACGGCATGGAGCCATATTTCCAAAATTTCTTTTCCCGACATTTGCAGATCGAACTGTTCGGCGAAATAATCCGCCACCTCAGAAAGCTTGAGATGCTCGATTTCTTTTCGGATGCTGTCGGTCAGTTCGATGCCCTTTTTGTTTAAAAAATCATACCCGATCTTGTCCCACATTTCCATGGAGTCTAATATCGTTCCATCCATATCAAAAATTGCTGCCTTCAAAACCATCCCGCACCCTTCTGTTTTTGCTTCTTCTATTATGCCTGAAACCAACTGACTTTTCAAGGAACAAAACAAACAAAACACCCTCCCGATAGAAACGGAAGGGTGTGAAAAGTGAATAGAAAACTTCGGACAGGAACCTTTTTACGACTGGTTAACAAGCTCTTTACGAAAAGTCGACGTTTTGGAAACCACTGTTTTTGGCGTCTTTTGAAACGATTTCTTTCTGCTTCATCCAGTCAAAAAAAGCGTTCCAGCGTGCTGCGTCGATGGTTCCCCATTTTGTGCTGAAGTACGCTTTGCTCAAAAATTCCTGAGACGCTTTTAATACATTTTTATCTACTTCCGGGGCATATTTAGACAAAATATCGGCAGAGGCCGCTGCATTGTCTTTGGCATAGGCATAGCCCTTTTCGGTGGCTTTTAGGAACTTTTTGACCATATCGCTCTTGTCCTTCAGGATTTTTTCGCTGGTGACAAGAACAGGGGTATAGTAATCAAACACAGGGTTCACATCACTGAACTTAAAGAAGTTGGTTTGCACACCTTTTTGTTCGGCGATGACCTTGTCCCAGCCTTCAAACACCCATACGGTATCAAAGTCCTTTTGAATTCCAACGATACTGTCGGTTGCGGAATTGGGAATCATTTTCAGCTTGTCGGGATCTCCGCCGTCCTGCTTGATGCAATCTTTTACGATTTCATCGTAAATCGGCATTTCCCAACTGCCGTAGGACTTGCCTTCCATATCCTTAAACCGGGTGATGTTTTTGTCTTTGATGGAAAGAATGCCGCCGGTGTTGTGTTCCACCATGGATGCGATCGCAACGACGGGCAGAGGTGTTCTTGC
>MKRK01000192.1:116-358 GCA_001896915.1 Clostridiales bacterium 43-6 | reverse complement strand
CCGCCCTCAGGCGGCTGAATGAGGTCAATTTCGATGCCCTCGGCTGTATAATAGCCCAGATCTTTTGCCACATACAAACCGGTATGGTTTGTGTTGGGCGTCCAGTCCAGCACTACGGTGATTTTTTGGGTCGGGGCTTTGGTTGTCCCGCCATCTGCTGTTGAGGAGGATTCTGTTTTTTTGCAGCCGGCAAAGGAAACGGCAACCATACTCATGGCGAGAAACAAACCGATTACTCTCTT
>MKRK01000191.1:5355-5643 GCA_001896915.1 Clostridiales bacterium 43-6 | reverse complement strand
TGCCCCTATCTTTGTCCACAAAGTAGACGCCTTCATACAGATCGTTGAGCAAGTCTTCGCAATAGCAGAGTTCGTAATTCATGTCGTCCCATTCAATTGCGCAGGGATCTGCGCAAAAGTTTTTATACTTGTGATCCGCTTCTACGCGGAGCGCTGTTTGCAGCACTCTTTGCAAAGCTATTTTTATTGTAGCAGGTTCTCTGAACTGCCGCAACCAAAGCGGGTTTTACCCGCGCGATTCCCTGCGGAGGACGGAATTTATCCTCATCCACGCTACTGTTTTGCTCT
>MKRK01000191.1:4444-5013 GCA_001896915.1 Clostridiales bacterium 43-6 | reverse complement strand
CTGCGGAAATTGACCCCGCCGGCGTTGAGCTTGCCCTGTTGGCTGCCCGCCGGGGTTGCGGTCGGTTTCGGCGTCGGCGTGGTTGGCCCCGGGGTCGCCGTCGGCGACGTGCTGGTCACCTTGACAAAGCTTGCGTAGACATAACCCGTCTTTTTAATCGCAATCGCCGTCACTTTATACCAATCCCCGCTCTTGTCGAGGATGGTCACATCGTCCATCTTCTGCAGCTTGTCCACCTTGGCATAGTTGGTGCCCGGGCCGGAGCGTAAGTTGACGCTGCTTGCCGTAATCTCGCCGGCGGTTGCGGTGGTGCCGCTCACTTTATCCACCTTGGAGACGATCTTGACGTATTTCGGAGAAATATATCCTTCTGCGCCGGTCGAGTGTACCTTAACCTTGTACCAACCGGTTGTTGCGTCCGCAGAATAGATCGTGAGTCCCGCGTTTGCGGCGACGACTGCGAGGCTGGTGCTCTTGCTGGTCGCTTCCTTGCGGAGGTTGACACGGCCGGATGTGCAGCCGAGCGCATAAGCGGTCAGACTCGCGCTGTTGACGGTGATGTATTTGCC
>MKRK01000191.1:0-4416 GCA_001896915.1 Clostridiales bacterium 43-6 | reverse complement strand
TCGACAATCGCGTTGCCCGTGCTCGCGCCTTTGCGCATGTTAAGCTTCGTCGTGTTGACAAATCCGCTTGCCAGCGCGCTTTCCGCGTGCGCTTCGCGCATCGGCATCAGGCCGATCACGAGCGCAAGGCAGAGTAGCCCAGCCATGAGTCGAATCCAATTCTTGTTTCGCATGTTGTTTCCCTCCCCGCGGCGTACCCGCGTTAGCGTACTAGTCGTACTAATACACTTGCATCATACGCTACGAACGATGCCATTGTCAACGCGAAACAGTACGGATTCACAAAGCCGTCACAAATCGCAAACGCGGCAACAGATTGCGCACGACCAAAAAACAAACGAATGTTCTTTTTCTACGGTACATCGTATTATTATGTTTACACATCGTAACTGCCGCATTATAATCGAAGGGAGGTGATGATCTTGACTTTGACTGAAAAGCTGGACGTGCTGCTGGAGGAAAAAAATCTCAATAAATCGCAACTCTCCGCGCAATCCGGGCTTGCCTATACCACAATCGTGAGCCTCTACGAAAAAGGCGCCCAGAACGCAAAGCGCTCCACGTTGCTCACGCTCGCGCGGTTTTTTAATGTTTCGCTGGACTATCTGGCGGACGACGAGATTGACGAACGCGGCACGCGCATCTATGCCTCCGCCGGACATTTTGACGTGAACAAACTCACCCCCGAAGGGCGTGAGCGATATGAGGAGTACATCGAGTTTCTGGCTGATAAATTCACACTGTAGCGCCAATATTTTTGCTTATTTTACCGCAGAAATAGAAAACGATCTGTTTGAAACGGATTCTTTCATTCATAAGAACTACAAGAAAGCCAACACGCGCATTTTGCCGCAGAACAGGAGAATAAACGGGTATGGATCGCATCGAAGAACTCACCGTAGAAGCGGGCGAACGCGGAATTGAAGTGCACGAGCGCGAAATCCCCGTGCCCGGCATGTCTGCGGCCTACATCAAAACCGAAACGGGCGAGCACATCATCATCCGTCAGGATGGCACACAGGCGGAGCGCGCCTGCTGGCTTGCCGGGGAACTTGGGCACCACTATACCGGTTCGGATCGTCGGCTGCACTATAACGCCGCGGACGACTGGCGCGCGGAGGCAAAGGCGCGCAAATGGGCGCACGACCGCCTGCTTTCGCCGGACGCAATTCGCACCGCCGCACGCAACACGGACGACATCTACGAAATCGCGTTTACCCTCAACGTCAGCGTGGAGTTTTTGCGCGAATCGATCGACTGGTACATGGCGCGCGGCCTTTGGTCGCCGGATGTGCCGCCGGAAGAATCCAATGGTGAAAAAACGTCGGTCACCCCCGTTACAGAGTGATTTCCGGGCTGGCGAACTGGGCGAACTGTGTGTTATTGGTGTACTCTTGCGCAAAACCAATCTTCAAAAACAACTCTTCAAAAACAACAAAAAACCCGCTAAACAGCGAGTTTTTTTGTTATCCTTGTGGCTGCGGAACTAGGACTCGAACCTAGACAATACGAGTCAGAGTCGTAGGTGCTACCATTACACAATTCCGCAATATGGATTGTTGAGTATCCCGAAGTGCCGTTCGCTTTCTTTATAACACCCGCCTCTCGGCAGGTGGGTACGCCGTGATCGCCGCGGTCTTCCCATCCGTAACGGGCCTGACCTTGTCTTCTCAACGAAACGCTCCCGAAGTTACTTTGTGGGTTTATAACCGAAAACGTAACGCACACCGCAGGATATTCAATTTTGAAGGTGGTGGGATTAGTTGGGATCGAACCAACGACCTCTACGATGTCAACGTAGCGCTCTGACCAGCTGAGCTATAACCCCGAGTGCACATATTATTATACACATGGGGGATGAAAATGCAAGACGTTTTTTCTCATTTCGGAGAAGAAAAATCAAACGGTATTTGCCTACATTTTATGATTGTTTGCATGCAGTGGTAAGATAATCAACTGATGTTGCTATTTTTTCGCGTAAATGCTGGGTTTTTGCGGAAAAATGTGTGTTGGCAGGACGGCGTTTTTGCTGTTATCGCTGGTGAAAAAATGTATGACTATGAGCTTTTGGGCGTGTAACAGGAAGTTCACTTTCTATCCATTGCTATTCCACAAGCGCGGAGTACATTATATCCAGAGCAAGGACATAGACTGACAGACCCCCAATATTACCTCCCATCCCATCCCAATCAAAAGCCTCTACCAGAAATGGTAGGGGCTTTTGATTTTTGGGTGTTTCTTTTGTGGGGGCGTTTGCTTTTCTGGTGAAAAGCAGCCTCCATGCTCGCTTAGGGCTTTTGATTTTTGATGGTTGTTTTTTTAGGCGTTTGCTTTTCTGGTGAAAAGCAGCCTCCTTGCTCGCTTAGGGCTTTTGATTTTTGATGGTTGTTTTTCTAGGCGTTTGCTTTTCTGGTGAAAAGCAGCCTCCAAGTTCGCTTGGCACTTTTGGTTTTTGGTGATTATTTTTTTGGCGTTTGCTTTTCTGGTGAAAAGCAGCCTCCTTGCTCGTTTGGGGCTTTGGATTTTTGAATGTTACTTTAGGGTTGAATTTCAAGTGGTGTTTTTTACTGTCTTATCCCTTCACAATCGGATGCCTTAAAATCGTCTTGAGCCGCTCCGGCGCGGTGCGGGAAGGATCGCTAAGATAGATCTCGTGGTGGCGGCGGTGGCCAAGATCGTTGCGATAGCCATGTTCCGCAAGGAAGGCGTCCATCCGCGTCACGCTCGCGGGTTCCGCATCATACGGGCCTATGTGCATCATCTGCACGCACAGCCCCTCGCGAAAGCGCAGCAGCCGCGCGCGGGAGGTGTCACTCCCCTTCTTCTTGCGCACCTGTTCGCAAGCCCACGCGAACGCGCTCTCGTCCACAAAATCCAGCTGGCGGATCACGCTCGTCCATTCAAACGCATCCTTGTTCTGGTAGTCCACGCCGGGAACCCCGCCCGCCATCTGCCAAAAACCCTCCAGCGGCGCAACGCGAAACGGAACGAACCCCGGCAGTGCCGTTTTCCCCTTATCGCTCATCTTGATCGTATAACTCAGCGCGTAGAGCAGCCCGACCGCCTTGCCGTATTCGCCGTCCGGCTCGTTCGGGTTGCCGCGCCCGTCCACGGCGAAAAACGTCATCTCCGGCACGTCGATGATCGCGGGGGTTGTCTTGGGTTGATAAAGCTCCTTGTATTGTTTTAGGAAATCGAGTTGCTGTTCCATCACTTTTTCTCCTGTTTCTTGCTATTTCTCCTGTTTTCGGATGTTTCTGGTTTGATTCTATAAAACAGAACCTGACAGCATCGTGTCAGGTTCGTTTTTGGCTTCAAAATATGATTCTTCTCTCAAAACCCGTATAGCATTTTCGCAAAGCCAAATTCGTTGTATAGCAGGAAATGTCCGGCGAACATCACGCAAAAATAGAGCGGCGCTTCCCAAGGCGGTGCGCTTTGCGTCCGTTTGCCGCGCTTCGTTACACCCGAAAACAGGCGAAACAGCACAAACCCAATCACCGCGCCCAGGGTATTGAGCAAAAGATCGTCGATGTCCGTACTGCGCAGGTTGAGCAGCTGGCTGAGCTCAATCAACAGCGAAAACGACACTCCGGCAAGGAGGATCTTCCAAAACCTGTTCTCGTTCTCCCAAATCAACGGAAGCATAAAGCCCAGCGGAACGAACAGCACGATGTTGAGCAGATAGGACGCCACATCAAATTCTTTTGCGGAGAATGGAACAAGGTTCCATTGCGTCGCCATCTTGTCCAGCCCGTAGTGCTTGATGTGGTAGAGCGTTCCTGCGCCCGTCACATAAAACACGCCCGCCACATAGACAGACACGATCAAAACCATCCAAAGCCCAAACCGCGCATCCGGAATCCCCTTTGCGCGCTTATGCATGCGCAATACGAAGTAGAGTGCGATTGCGGGGATCACCGTACAAAGAGCACCGTACCCGATCAAAACAATTTCGTTCATCCTGCCTCCTGAATCCGGTGCCTTATTTACCCGCGTGGACCTTTGCTGACTGCGAGAAGTGCGTCTCGGGCAAATAGTGTTCGAAGATGATCGCATCGTTTTGCCGCGTGAGTTTCGCGTGGTCGTCCGTCGGTCGCGCGGTCCAGGCGACGCGCATCGCGCCGAAGCATTCGCTCAGGCGCACGGAGAGGCACTTCGGCCCGACCCGATAGGCGATGAAATGCGGATGCGTCACGATATTGGTGAACAGCCGACTCATGAGAATTGCCTGATACAGCGGCAGGCCTTTTCTCGAATACCGCGCGGCTTCCGAAAGCTGTCCGCGCAGAATCTGCGGTGCGTTGAGATAAAACCAGCGCACTAAAAGCGGATGAAAGCTCTCCACGCAATAGTCGCCCTGATAGGCGGTCAGTAGCTCCAGCGTCTTCGGGCACAGCGTTTTCCAGTCCCCGC
>MKRK01000190.1:8196-12283 GCA_001896915.1 Clostridiales bacterium 43-6 | reverse complement strand
GGTTTTTGCCGCTTCTTTGATTGCCTTGTCCGGAAAGGGCCAAAGAGTAATCGGACGGATACATCCCACCCGAATTCCCTGTTTTCTACCTTCCTTCACGGCAGACTTTACTACACGGGAGGAAGCGCCGTAGGCAATTACGATGATTTCTGCGTCGTCGGTCATATAATTTTCTGCCAGCTGCTCGGTTTCTTTGATGGTTTCATAACGGGCGAAACGCTCTAAAACGGTTCGCTCCAGCTCACTGGGCTGTAAATGCAAAGAGTTTACGATGTTATGCTTCCGTGCGTTTTTGTGCCCGTCCGTCGCCCATGGTTTTTCCACCTGTGCGATATCCAAGTCTGCTTTGATTTCCACAGGCTCCATCATTTGCCCCAGCATGCCGTCTGCCAGAATCATAGCCGGCATTCTGTATTTATCGGCTGTGACGAAGGCCTTGATGACAAGATCAAACATTTCCTGCACGGTGGCGGGTGCGAACACAAGAATATGAAAATCGCCGTGACCCACTGCTTTTGTGGCCTGCCAATAATCCGCCTGAGAGGGTTGTATGCCGCCGAGACCGGGACCGCCCCGCTGTACATTGATGATCAAAGCGGGCAAATCAGATCCCGCCATATAGGAGATCCCCTCTGCTTTTAAGCTGATGCCGGGCGACGAGGAAGAAGTCATTGCACGGACGCCGGCACTGGCAGCGCCCAATAGCATGTTGATTGCAGCAACCTCGGATTCCGCTTGTAAATAGGTACCGCCTAGCTTGGGCATTTTTTTGGCCATATAAGCTGCTACCTCTGTCTGAGGGGTAATGGGATAACCGAAGAAATGACGGCAGCCTGCTCTGATAGCGGCTTCCGCAATGGCTTCGTTTCCCTTCATCAAAACTCTTTCTGACATTATGTAAACAATCCCTTCGTAAATTTACTTCTCTACCTTGATGGCAACATCCGGACACATCTGGGCGCACATGGCGCAGGCGATGCATGCATCTTCATCTGTCATTTCGCAGAAATGATAACCTTTAGCATTCAGCTTTTCGTCGGTCAGCTTTAAGATTTTTTTGGGGCAAACCTGAATGCACAGCTCGCAACCCTTACAGCGGTCTTCGAAAATCGTAACCTGATTCAATCTTCTTCCTCCATTTATTCTTATTTTCATATTCTATTTCCAAATCGGCTTGACTATGATATCCAAACCGAACAGATTGGGGATTTTATTTTTCAATTGGGGTACCAGCTCATTTTTTACCGCAGTATACTGAACCGGTAAGCCGGACAACCGGGAAACCTCGTTTGCATAGTCAAGCGAAAAAAGAATATCCCGGGCAGTAGTGAAATCCGACATATGCGTATTGTTCACAAGTCCATGGGCTTTCAGCCTCGAGCGATGTTCAATTTCTCTTAAGACCTGCACTGCGTCGGCCGGGTCGGCGATTAGATTTCTGTTTTTATTTATCACATAGAGCATTTCATACCCCTGGCTGTCAATTTGCTTTGCATACCGTCCCAGAGCAGTTGCCCCGGCATCGTCACCGCCTACATCGAAGATGACAGGGGTATTCATTGCAAAGACACTGCCGATTTCAGGTGACAGAGCCGGCACGTCAAGAGTTGTCCCTGCATAGGACGGTGCAATGACGCGAATACCGAGCTCACGCAGCTGTTCGGTATAATCACTGCTGCGGAAGTAAGGGTTCACGATGTCCAGATCAACAATCGTGACTGTTTCACCCTGTTTTGCCATTTTCTTGGCAAGACAGAGTGAGAAATTGGTTTTACCGCTGCCATAATGGCCTGTGACGATATGAATTCTCATTTGTTTCATACATTCTCCTGTACCGATTTTTAATTTTATCATTGTATGATGAAAAATACAATGATAAATTTTATGAATTCCCTGGGTTGATTTTTATATTCTTTGCATATTCTTTGGGGTTCATTTTATATTGCTTTACAAAGCTGCGATAAAAGCCTGTATAATCCACAAACCCGCTGCCGGCAGCAGCACTGCTGAAGCTATGTCCTTTTTCAATCAGCTGTTTGGACAAAGCTAGTCGTTTTCCAATAACATATTTGTGAATAGAAATCCCCATATTCTTTTTGAATTCACGGCACAAATGATACTGGCTGATATAGAAATGATCGGATATACGCTGTAAGGACAAATCCCCTGTCAGATTTTTTGTGATATAATTCAGGATATTGATGATGAAGTCATTGTGGGTGATATCCAAATCAGCATCGTTATAATCCTGTTGGTCCAGCAGCTCATTGATTTCAATTAAAAGCTGGGTAAGCAACGCTCTTTGCATCAGTTCTTTTCCAAAGCTTTCTCCATAAAAAATGTCGCATAAACGGTCAAAGCTGCTCAATAGACTCGTATACCTGCTTTTACTCAAACGAATCAATCTGCGGAAATTTTCCGCTTTTGAGTCAAAGCACCGCCCAAGATCGGTCGTTTCGTCGGACAAGCTCCGAATCATTGTTTCATTCATCCATAAAACAAAACGTTCGTAATGTACCGTTTCATCATGATTGATGACCTGATGCAGTTCATAAGGTGACAGTAAAATAATATCGCCGGGCATTAAGGGGTATTTTTTCCCTTCTATCACATAAGAGACATTGCCGCCGATGAAAAAGTAAACTTCATAAAAATCATGATGATGGTAATCAAAATTTTTAATATCAATATCCAGACTGTGAAAGATTTCATAGTCCCCGTTTTTCATATGTTGTCTTTTGATAAACCCGTTGATGGTATTCAAGTTATCCACCTGACCCCTCACAAAGATATAACCGGTGTTCCCTTTTCATCAAGCCTGTTCTTAAAGCGAATCAATAAGGGTTCATTGCATTTCTTAAAACTAATATACATAATAGTTCGGTTTTTTTCAAGTATTTTTTAATTAATGTGTTATATAATGTAAATTTTTAAAGCAAGAATTGCAATAATTACAGCAACTATCACAAGTCATTTCTTGATATAGTTATACCATAGAAAAAAACCTCAAAAAGGGACAAAAAGAAAAGGGGTAAAAGGATGAATCTTCCCATTAAAACGGATCTCTCCGGTAAAACTGTTGTCATCACCGGTGGCGGCGGTATTCTCTGTAGCATGTTTGCAAAAGCAATCGCCCGGTGCGGCGCCAATGTATGCATTCTTGACATCAACGAAGACGCAGCCAAACAGATAGCCGAAGAAATCCAAAAGGACGGCTTTGTGGCAAAGGGATATAAGACCGATGTGCTGAACAGCGAATCCTTAACGGCAGTGAGAAATGAAATTTCTATGGATTTCGGCACCTGTGATATTCTCATCAACGGCGCAGGCGGGAACAACAAAGCTGCCACCACTGACGATGAAGGGGTTGACAAGGAAATCACCGATATCAAGACCTTTTTTGATCTTGACAGCGGTGGCAT
This sequence comes from Clostridiales bacterium 43-6, assembly GCA_001896915.1. Classification (GTDB taxonomy): domain Bacteria; phylum Bacillota; class Clostridia; order Oscillospirales; family Acutalibacteraceae; genus MKRK01. The sequence continues at coordinate 8,861 of MKRK01000190.1, read as the reverse complement.
TGATTTTGTGTTCAAGCTCAATTTTCTCGGGACATTATTGCCCACCCAGGTGTTTGCCAGGGATATGATTGAGAAAAAGACGGCGTCGGTCATCAATATTTCTTCTATGAACGCCTTTACTCCGCTGACAAAAATACCTGCCTATTCCGGGGCAAAAGCCGCCATCAGCAATTTTACCCAATGGCTTGCGGTATACTTTGCCTCCACCGGCATTCGTGTCAACGCCATCGCACCCGGCTTTTTTGTCACCAACCAAAACAGAGCGCTTTTGTTAAATCCCGACGGCAGCTATACCAAACGCTCTGAAAAGATTTTAAACGCCACCCCCATGAAACGCTTCGGCGAAGCAGAAGAGCTGATCGGCACTCTTTTGTTTTTGATTAATGACGAAGCGGCTTCCTTTATCACAGGCACGGTCATTCCCGTTGACGGCGGTTTCTCCGCTTACAGCGGCGTATAATATGAAATAAGAGGTGTGTCCATGTATATATGAAATAAGAGGTGTGTCCATGTATAAAAGTGAAATTATCAGCGAGATCAAAAAAGCTGGATTGGTTGCCGTGATTCGTGCAGGCGATGTTACGGAGGCAATTCGGCTGACGGAGGCATGCATTGCAGGCGGTGTAACCGCGGCTGAGCTGACCTTTACCGTTCCCTTTGCCCAC
>MKRK01000190.1:4439-8100 GCA_001896915.1 Clostridiales bacterium 43-6 | reverse complement strand
TGTGAAGGTGGATGTGATCAAAATCTGCAACCGGTATCAGGCTCCTTGTTTTCCCGGTGTGGGTACGATTACCGAAGCGGTTACCGCCATGGAGGCCGGCGCAGAAATATTAAAACTATTTCCCGGTGAGCTGATCGGCATCAATGGGATGAAAGCCTTTAAGGGTCCCCTGCCCCAGGCTCAGTTTATGCCTACCGGCGGAGTGAGTATTGACAATGCCGCTGACTGGATCAAAGCCGGTGCCGTAGCTGTCGGTGCTGCTGGCAGTCTGTTAAAGGGTGATATTACTGCCAACGCAAAAGAATTTTTGAAACGGATCAAAGAAGCCAGGGGTGAATAACGGGTTAGGTTTTTCTCATTTATTTTCACAACAGTATAGGATCAAAAGGAGATGCATATGGAAGATTTTTTGTTAAATGGCAAAACTGCACAGAAATTATATTCCTTTGCTAAGGAAATGCCAATTTTTGATTACCACTGTCATTTGTCCCCCAAAGAGATTTATGAAGACCTGCCCTTTCAATCCATCACCCAAATGTGGCTGGGCGGCGATCATTATAAATGGCGTGCCATGCGGTATGCCGGCGTGGCGGAAGAGTATATCACCGGTGACAAAGATGACTATGAAAAATTTGAAGCTTTTGCAAAGGTACTGGGCAGGCTAATCGGCAACCCCCTGCACCACTGGGCTCACATGGAGCTTGCGATGTATTTTGGTGTGGACAAACCGCTCAATGAATATACGGCAAGAGAAATTTTTGATACCTGTAACGATGTGATCAAAAACAAAAGGTTTTCGCCGAAATACCTGATTGAACACTCCAATGTAACCCTCGTCGCCACTACAGACGATCCGGCGGATGATCTATGCTATCATCAGAAGCTCAAAGACAATGGGTCTTTCCGGGTAATTCCCACCTTTCGTCCCGATAGGGCTTTTAAAATTGAAAGCGCGGAGTATAAGGAGTATCTTTCTACCCTGTCAGCGACCAGCGGTACTGATATCAGCGATTATGCTGCACTCATGAAAGCACTTTCTGATCGTTTAGATTTTTTTGACATAACCGGCTGCCGTTCCAGTGACCATTCGGTGGAGGGCTTGAATCACACCTATTTGTCGGACAGTAAGCTGGAAATCATTTTCCAGAAAGCTGTAAAAAACGAGGCTTTGACCCAAACTGAAATAGATAGCTTTAAGATAAGCTCTCTTTTGAAAATGGCGAAGGAATATTACAAACACGATTTTGTAATGCAGCTGCATCTCGGAACCATCCGCAACAACAATATCCGAAATTTTCAGACTCTTGGTGCAGATACCGGCTTTGACAGCCCCAATGATTTTGATATGGCTGTCCCTGTTTCCCGTTTTCTTGACTGCTTAGATCAAACAAACCAGCTTCCCCGCACCATTCTCTATTCCCTCAACAGCAAGGACAATCTGGTGCTTGCTTCTCAGGCTGCCAATTTCCCGAAGGAGAATTCACCGGGACATGTGCAGTATGGTTCCGCCTGGTGGTTCTGCGATCATAAGGACGGTATCACAGAGCAGCTGAAAACGCTGCTATCACAAGGGATGCTCCCTTTTTTCGTGGGAATGCTGACGGATTCACGAAGCTACCTTTCCTATGCACGGCATGATTATTTCCGGCGGATTCTTTGCAGCCTGTTGGCTTCTTATGTTGACAGCGGCGAATATAGATACCAAGAAGAAATATTAAAGAAAATCGTTCATAATGTAAGCTATTATAATGCTGTTGAATTTTTTAAATAAAGGAGAATTTATATGAAAATCGGAGCCCAGTTATACAATTTAAGAGATTTTACCCAGAACGAAACGGATTTTGAAGAAACCTTTTCTAAGCTGAACAAAATCGGATTTGATATGGTGCAGGTGTCCGGCATCGGTCCCCTGGATTACGGTTTCATCAAAACCATGATGGACAAATACAATATCTCTGTCTCGGGAACACATATTTGGTATGAAAAACTTAAAAATGATTTGGCGGGCGTAATAAAAGACCATAAAACCATAGGCGCAACAATCGTCGGGCTTGGCGCCATGCCTGTTGAAATGAGAGAATCCTATGAGGGATATATGGAATTTATCGAGTTTGCCAATGCGGTAGGTAAGGAGCTTTCCAAAGAAGGAATGGTGTTTGCTTACCACAACCACAGCTTTGAGTTTCAGAAATTCGGAGGCAAAACCGGCATGGATTTGATTGTGGAAAATACCGATCCGGATTGTGTCGGATTTATCCCCGATGTATACTGGCTGCAGCATGGCGGTGTGACACCCGCTGAATATCTGGATAAGCTGGGTACACGCACAAAAATCTGTCACTTCAAGGACATGGAATATGCCGACGGCGGTCCTCGTTTTACTGAGCTTGGCAACGGGAATATCAACTTCAAGCCTATTTTAAAAGTACTACAGAAATACAATGTTGAATTTGCTGCCATTGAAGAAGATACCTGTTATAATTATGAACCTTTTGAAGCTCTGAACATCAGCCTGAACTATATAAAGGAGTTATCCGAACATGTATAAATTGAGCTGTTTTGCAGACGAAATCTCCCCTTTTCTTTCGGAACAGATTGAAGTGCTGAAAAAAACCGAGATTCGTTACATTGAAGCCAGAGGAATCGACAACAAAAACATTGCGGATTTAACCATTGCCGAAGCAAAGGAAGCAAAGAAGAAGCTGGATGCGGACGGTTTTCAGGTCTCCGCGCTTGGTGCGCCCACGGGCAAGATCGGCATTTTAGATAATTTTGAGCCCCATCTTGACCAGTTCAAGCACCTGCTTGAGTTGATGACGGTTTTTGAGACAGAATATATCAGAGTCTTTTCTTTCTATATCCCCAAGGATGCGAATTTTGATCAGTATACCGACCCGGTTTTGGAGCGGATGCAAAAATTTTTAGACGCTGCCAAGGGCATGAACATCAAGGTTCTGCACGAAAACGAACACGGCATTTTTGGCAATATTCCCGAACGGTGCAAACTGCTTTCCAAGGAACTGAACAACCCCATGTTTAAATTGATTTACGATTCGTCCAATTACATTCTGGAAGGGGTAGAAGCCTATCCGCATGCGTTTGAAACAGTTTGTGACGAAACGATTTATTATCACATCAAGGATGCCGTTTATAGCGAGAACCGTGTTGTCCCCGCCGGTATGGGGGACGGACAGCTGCCGAGTATGCTGGGACGTCTAGTGAAATACGGTTATGACGGATTTTTCTCCATTGAACCGCATCTGGGTTATTTTGAAGGACTGGCCGCATTTGAACACAATCTCGACATTGCATCTATGCCAAAGGGCGGACCGCAATTGTTCATGATCGCGTATGAAGCCCTCAAAAACATATTAAACAATATAAAATAAGGAGATTATTATTATGGTCAGATTCGGAATTATCGGTGTTGGCAATATGGGTGTGCAGCATTCCTATTATTTAAAAGAAGGAAAAGTAGAAAACGGCGTTTTGACTGCCGTTTGCGATATCAACAGTGCAAGACTTGATTGGGCAAAGGAAAATCTGGGTGACAGCGTCACCCGGTTTGACGATGCAGAAGAAATGATGAAAAGCGGTCTCATAGACGCTGTTATCGTTGCTGTTCCCCACTATGATCATCCTGTGCTTACAACCAAAGCTT
>MKRK01000190.1:0-4384 GCA_001896915.1 Clostridiales bacterium 43-6 | reverse complement strand
CAACGCACTCATCCTCAATATGCAAAGGCAAGAGAAATGGTACAGTCCGGCGAGCTTGGAAACCTAAAACGGGTCATCTGGATCATTACCAATTGGTTCCGCACCCAGAGCTATTACAATTCAGGCGGCTGGCGTGCTACCTGGTCCGGGGAGGGCGGCGGCGTTTTGCTGAACCAATGCCCCCACAATCTGGATTTGCTGCAGTGGATCTGTGGCATGCCTTCCAGAGCCAGAGCCTTTATGAGTTTTGGTAAATACCATGATATTGAGGTAGAAGATGAGGTTACCGCCTACATTGAATATGACAACGGTGCCACAGGCTTATTCATCACCACTACGGGAGAAGCACCGGGCACCAACCGCTTGGAGATTGTTGGCGAAAAAGGAAAAATCGTGATTGAAGACAACAAAAGCTTCCGCTATTTTAAAAACGATCAATCCGATTCGGAGTATTCCAGAAGCGCAACCTCCGGCTTTGATAAACCGAAATGCGAAGAGGTTCCGGTTGAAATGCCCGACTATGAAGGAAGCCATCATCTGATTACTCAAAATTTTGTAAATGCCATTGAAAAAGGAGAAACTTTGATCGCACCTGGTGTGGAAGGAATCAACGGGCTTACTATTTCCAATGCATTTCACCTTTCGTCAGTGAAGGAGGATTGGATCAACATTCCCATGGACGATGATGAATTTCTTGTATTCTTGGATAAAAAAATCAAAAATTCAAAATATCACAAAATAGTGGAGGAAAAAACCTTTGGCATTGATGGTACCTTTTAATATGAATTTTTGATATATTATTTATGGAAATTTGATTTTTTGTGTTTACTTATTGCGAATTATATATTATAATAGCAAATGTCAAGTTTTAGATATCGCAAAAAACTTTGATAGGAATTTCATTCTCGAAAGGAATTTATACAATGGAATTTACTCTTCGCGATATTGTATCTATCATAGCCAGAAGATGGCTCATTATTTTGTTGGCAGCATTGATTGGAACGGGTGTGGGCTTTGCTTATACACAAGTTTTTGTCAAAGATAAGTATGTTGCCAGATTAACGCTTTATGTGAATAACTATAATGCGGTAAATTCTTCTGTTACCCCAAATGACTTAACAACAGCACAAAAGCTTGTCAACACTTACATCGTTGTGTTAACCAGCCAGACCTTTCTGGATCAGGTTGTTGCTGACAGCAAAGTAAAATACAGCGCTACCGATGTGAAAAGCATGCTCAAAATGAGTGCCGTGAATGAAACAGAGATTTTTGCGATTGAAGTCACCAATACCACTCGTACGGATGCTGTGGCAATTGCCGACAGTATTTCAAAATTGGCTCAAAATGAAATTGTTCGTGTTGTAGAAGCCGGTTCTGTAAAGATTGTGGACAAGCCCTCTTCCTATAATGCAACTTCCCCGACTTTGCCAATACAAAACTCATTTATTGGTTTTGTTTTCGGTTTTTTGATTGCAACAGTGATTTCACTGTTGATTGAGGTTCTGGATTTCAGGATTAAAAACGAAGATGATATTGAAAACCGTTACAATATTCCTTTACTCGGCAGCGTTCCGACCATCAGATTTGAACAATAATAGAAATGCCTTATAAAGGAGAACAACTATGGCTTTTTTGAAAAAAAATAAAACACCATCAACGGTAGCGCCCAGACGTGACAGTATTGCCCGTCCGAAAAGCGACATCAGTGTTGTGGAAGCATACAGGACCATCCGTACCAACTTCATGTTTGCAATCAATAAAAAGGATAAATGCAAGAAGATTATTTTCACAAGCCCTGTTCCCCGTGACGGGAAAAGTACCACTTGTGTGAATCTGGGTATCTCCCTCGCTCAAATTGACGCGAAAGTTCTTTTGATCGACTGTGATATGAGAAAACCTCGTATTCATAAATTCTTTAATTGTGACAATACGCCCGGTCTTTCCAATGTTTTGGGCGGTTTCAATGAACTATCCGAAACCATCAAGCAGACGGATCATCATAATTTATTCATTATTCCTTCGGGCATCATACCGCCGAACCCTGCCGAGCTTTTGTCCGGACCTCGGATGGCTAACATCATGGAAGAGCTGGAGACGATGTTTGACTTTATTTTGGTCGATACACCGCCCTGTAACGTTGTTTCCGATGCACTTTTGCTTACAAAAATTTGCGACGGTGTTATTTTAATCGTAAAGCAGAGTGTCACAATTCACCCTGATTTGACCCGTTGTATCAAAAGCTTGGAGTTTATAAACGCAGATATTCTCGGAATTATACTGAATGAGGCTACGCAAAACAGAAAATATACCTATAAAAAGTATAAGTATGGAGAGTACAGATATGGATATAATTACTCGTCCTATTGATATAGTCGATACTCATACCCACATACTGCCTTCGATTGACGACGGTTCTTCCAGTGTGACCGAGTCTGTCTCTTTAATCAAAACATTAATACATCAAGGGGTGGATACGATAGTACTCACCCCTCATTACTATTTTAGTGAAATAAGCACCGATTCGTTTTTGGAAAACAGAAAACTGGCTTTTTCCCAGTTACTCGACGAGCCTGAAATTCATAATATCAACCTTATTCTGGGAGCTGAAGTTTATTTTTCTATCTACTTGCATAGTATTGAAAGGCTGTCCGAGCTGTGTATCGGGGGTACGAAATATCTGCTGCTTGAACTGCCCTTTATGAAAAAGATTGACAGCAGAACCATCTCTTATATTGAAAAAATCATATATAATAATAACCTCATTCCTGTGATTGCCCATGCTGAACGCTATCTGTCTATTGGTAAAAAAAATATTGAGGCAATTCAGCTGTTGGATGAAATGGGCTGTATGATACAGCTGAATGCTGAGTCATTTTTAATCAAACCACTGCAAAAGCATTGCTTAAAAATAATTGAGACAGGTGCTGTTGTGGCACTCGGCAGCGACAGCCATAATATGAAGGACAGAAAACCGGAAATGAACCGTGCCATTCAATTTTTATCAGACACTTATGGCAATGATGTGACACGTGGTGTTATCAACAACGCAAAGTTGATTTTATCGGGAAAGGATGCTTTTTTAAATGCTTGAAATTATCAATTTTTCAAAAAGCTATACCGGAGGAAAGCCTGCGGTGAGTAACCTGAATCTCAAAGTAATGCCCGGTGATATTTATGGCTTTATCGGTCATAACGGAGCCGGCAAGACCACTACCATCAAAGCGGCTGTGGGTATTTTAAATTTTAAAGACGGCGATATAAAAATCAATGGTATGTCCATTAAGGAAACTCCCCTGGAATGCAAGAAACTTCTTGCTTATATCCCTGACAATCCCGATTTGTATGAATCCATGAAAGGAATTAAATATCTGAATTTTATAGCGGATATTTATGAGGTTTCCTTACAGGAACGAGAATCTAAAATTAAATATTATGCAGACGCCTTTGAGCTTACCTCATCTTTAAATGATAGCATCAGCTCCTATTCACACGGCATGAAGCAAAAGCTTGCTTTGATCTCTGCTTTTATTCATAGCCCAAAATTGCTGGTACTTGACGAACCCTTTGTAGGTCTTGACCCTATTGCTGCTCACACCTTAAAAGGGTTTATGAAGGAACTGACACAAAATGGCGGATCGATTTTCTTTTCCACCCATGTGCTGGAGGTTGCGGAAAAGCTGTGCAATAAAATTGCAATCATCAAAGACGGCAAGCTTATTTCACAGGGGTATATGGACGAAGTAAAGGGAGACAGCTCTCTGGAAGAGATTTTCTTAGAGTTAAGCGACCGATAATTTTTTTAGGATTTTCTCAAAATTACACTACCGTTTTTTCGGCGAAAAACGGTTTTTGTTTTATCATTTTTCGCCGGAGAACGGAGCAATCATGGGTAAGTTTTTATTACTGTTAAAAGTTTATTTGAGCAATGATTTCAGTGCTTCTAAAATTCTGAACCGAGAAAAAAACAAAGGGAAGTATATCTCTTCTTCCTTGCTTGTTTTATTGCTGGGGATATTTTTCTTGATCTATTCGGGTTTTTATTCTTTTCTGGTAGCCGAACAGCTGCACAAATATGGTATACTATGGTTTTTATATATCATGATTTTTACAGGCGCTACCTTAATTATTTTTTTCACCTCGCTTTATAAAACACAAGCCCAGCTGTTTATCGGCAGAGACATTGAATATTTGCTGTCTCTCCCCTGCCGACCTTGGCAAATCATGCTCAGTCGTCTGTTTGGCTTATATTTTGAAAATTTAATTTTTGCATTTATTATGATTGCACCTGCTACGGTTGCATATGGCTATTTTACAAAAATCACGCTGATGTTTCTTCTCAATATCCTGATCAGCTGGTTGCTTTTACCCCTGGTACCCATGACAG
>MKRK01000189.1:604-5070 GCA_001896915.1 Clostridiales bacterium 43-6 | reverse complement strand
GCTTCATCCGATCATCCGATCGGATAAAACACTATGGGCAAGCCTGTTTTTCGCAATGACAATAACGCCGCTTGTATCCTTATCCAGTCTGCTGACAGGCCGAAACGGGATCTGATATCCGTTTTCCATATAATAACTTGTGACATAGTTTGCAATCGTACCGTCTCTTGTGCCGCCTGCCGGATGGGTCGCAATCCCGTAAGGCTTATTCAGCACCAGCAGATCCAAATCCTCATAAATAATATCCAGTTCCCCTTTTTGGGGATCGCAGGAAATTTCATTTTCAGCGGGAAAAAGAAGGGTTACTTGATCATTTTTTGAAATGCTTGAAATGGTATTGGCCGGAATGCCGTTTTTCAGCAGGCAGCCCATATATTTCAGTTGCGTAATGATCCTTCTTGAAATGCCGTTTTTGCGTAAAAACTCATCCAAACTTTTGTAATCATGCGCTGCCGCAAATGAGAGTTCTTTCCTGATTTCCACTATCTTACGTCCCGAATAGTGGCCATACAGTTGCCTTTTTGTGTGGAGGCTTTCAGTTCCAGGCCGTCAATGATTTTTGTTTTACCGATCATCAAAGTGCCGTCGCCCTGCTTAGTCGCTTTTGCCTTCACTGATACCGTCATATCAAAACGCTCATCAATAGGCGCGTTTACCACACTGCCGTCTAGCAGCTTCATCACCGCTCTGGCCTGTTCTTTTTCAACCTTTGTAATGGTACCGATCCCGCTGTCTGATTTATAGTCAAAAACAGGGCTGTTTTCAAAAAAAGAATTCACCGTAACATCCCTGACATTTTTTATCACCAGATGATAGGTAATATCCACTGCAGTTTCGTCCCTTTTTAAAACCAGCAACCGGTACGAAACACCAAAAACAAGTACAGCCGCCAACAATAGCGCCACCAAATCAAATATATTTATTTTGCCGAATATTTTTCCGTCCTTTGTTATCATCTCTGCCTCCATCGGCAATTACGGTTTGCGCCCTGGCGTAAAAACGTAATGCCGTTTCCTTTCCGACCTGATTTTTATTTTTCCGTATCAATTTTTGTTACCACGCTGTACAATACGTATTTTTCATTTTTCAGTTGTATCACATAGCCTACTTTAAGCTCTGTTTCGCCGATCATGATGTTTTTATCCGAAACCTGCGCTTCTGATGTGACAACTACTTCCCGATTGTAATACCCTTCAACCGGTGACTGAATAAATTTTCCGTTTTTATAGTCCTCGGCGACAATCCTATACGGCAGCAGCTTGGATACTTCTGTTATTTTACCCAAAAAAGTAGTTTTCGCATTGTCGGTGACCGGATCGCCCACCGCTATTTTCCCCAGCGTATCGCTCTTTTGGTTTTGAATTTCCAGCGTGATGCGCACATTCTGAACATTCCCCCTGGTCACAGACGGATTGATTTTTGTGATACCGTAATAACACGCGCCTAAAATCGCAAGTATTACGATGGCTTCTATCGAATACTTCAGCAGCTTATTCATAATAATCCTCCATGTCTAACGTAATACAGATAATATCGGAAGCTACATGGAGGTCACGCACCATGTGTGCTTTTTATACTATCTTTCACGTTACATTTCCTCATATACCTTCTCAATATTTTTTGTCATAATTTTAACCTCAAATTCACTGTCAAACAAAGCCTTTGCATTGTCCCCATATTCACCGATCAGACTTTTTTCGGCCATGATTTGAACCATTGCATCCCTTAGCCCTATGTGGTCATTGGTTTTGTATACAATGCCGTTTAGCCCTGTTTTTACAAGCTCGGGATTGCCGCCGTAGTCGGTTGCAATGCAGGGGATTTTCAGCGAAAAGCCCTCCAAAATCGCTAAGCTGCACGCCTCTGTACCATAGGAGCAGTTCAGCATGACGTCGGTTGCGTATAAAAGGGGCTTCACATCCTTTAAAAAGCCTGTAAAAATAACAGTTTCTTCAAGATGATACTGTTTCACCAGCTCTTTGAGGGATTCCTCCTCTTCGCCCGTTCCCGCGATCATAACCTTTACATGCTCTTTATTTTCAATCAGATTGACTGCCTCGATCAGGTATTTATGTCCTTTGACCGGGTTTAGTCTTGCAATGATGGAGAATACGGTATCTTCTTTTGACAAATGATAAAGTTCTCTTGCCTTGTCTTTTTCCTCCTGATTCGGGAGCTGTGTTTGCGCCACACCATTGTATATCACTTTGATTTTATCCGCAGGGATGCCCGTGTCAGTCAGATTTTTCTTTGCCGCGTCGCATACTGCCAAAATTTTGTCACAGGTTAAGGCTGTCAGGATTTTGTTGGCCATTTTCCCGACGGGGGTTGTGAAAAAGCCTATCGGTTCAAATACGCTATGCCTTGTAAAAATCACCTTTTTGGTATTTGAAAATGGAAGGCTATCCGCCACTCTTGCCGAAAAAGCGCCGTGACAATGCAGAATATCCGCCTTTTCCTTTTTTAATATTTGATATACCGCTAAAATCCCCTTCACTGAAAAACTGACATCCCCGATACCGTCGCATTCAATGGTTTGCAATCCCACACTGTGATACTGTTCCTTTAGTTTGGAACCGGTGGGAATGATTGCTTTTACACAAAATTTATTTTTATCAATCACCTTATACAGTTCCAATATCCATTTGCCTGCGCCGCCGATATTCGTGTCAGAAATCGCCATCAATACTTTTATCATGGATCCCCCTGTCGTTGCCGTTGTTTTTCCGCCCTTAATTTCTTCAAGCTTTCCGCTCCGCTACGCCATACAGGGAAGCGGCCAGGCTGACGATTGCAAAAAACAGCATATACATTCTGTAGTTATAAAATGTATTATCAAAAAAGCCCTGTATCAAAAATCCTGTAAACCCGGCAACAAAGGCGACCGCCAAAATTTGCAGCCTTCTGTTTTTGGAATGTTTGAACACCATAAGCAATTGTCTGATGATAAAATAGCATAACGCAACAAAAACCAAAATGCCGAACAGTCCGGTTTCAGACAGCAGATGAAAATACAGGCTGTGCGAATGAGGCGCCATTACATCCGCGTATGCGTATGGCGCATAGGCATTTTCAAAGGATTTCGTGCCGATCCCTGCCCCGATGGGCCAGATTTTTTCAAGCATCGCCACAGTGCCCCGCCACACATAAACCCGAAACGCAGTGGAACCGTCCTTTAGATTTCCGATGCTTTGAAACCTGTTTAAACTATTTTTCGGAATCATAAAAACCGCAAACGGCAGCAAGGCAACAAACGGGATCAGGTATTTTTTATATAAAAGCAAAACAAAGATTGCCATTCCGCCCATCAGACCAAGCCAGCACCCTCTTGAATAAGTCAGGATCAGACAGATTGCGGCCAGCGCCAAAGCGCCGCCATAGATAATTTTATGGATCACCTGCTTTGATATGATTACCATTGCAAGCGAAATTGGAATCAGAAAAAGAAGATACTCCCCGAACACATTCGGGTTCTGAAAGGTTGCGTATATTCGCCCCTCGATGTCGGAAAAAAGCTGGGTATCCGTCCAGGTAGTGGTTTCATAGCTACCGGTCAGATACTGATACAGGCCGTATAAACAGACAAAAATGCCCGAAAGCGTAAAATAAGATACGCTCAATATCATTTTGCGTTCTGATGAAATAAAGTACCGGACGGCGAAATACAAACTGACAAAAACAAAGTATACCAAAAATATATTGAATTTCGAAGGATCTTTTGACAAATAAAGCCCTAAAATTAGGTTCAGCATATAAAAAGCGATCAAAACATCGGTAAAAACAGGCTTTGTCTTTGTTAAAGTTTGATTAAAATCCTTCTCCAAAAGTGCAAATACCATAATAAAAAGCGCTAAAAACACCACCGCCATCGTTGGAAACAACCCCGCAAAAAACAAGAGCAGCAAAAATAATAAAAATGAAAAGCTGTATCCCTCTGCCGATACCTTGAATAAATTTAAAATTTTACTGCTGCTGATGATATCGGTCACAGTGGTCTTTGCGCAGAATCTGTGCAGCATTTTATAAGTAAAGGAGTCTGTGATAAAACTGCTGAGGGCGCCTAACATAGTTTTGATGCCCACCACTATTTTTGACACAAAGCTGTTTTCAAGACTTCGGTTGTCAATGTCGGCCATAAACATTTTATAGAGAAAGGTTTCCTGAAAAGAGGCTAAAATGACCATATATAGCTTCCTTATTAAGTTGTACAGATAGCTTTTGTAAAACATATCAATCATTTCTTTAAAACTCCTCCAAGCATGGTTTTCACTTCTTTCACAAAGCCGTAAACCAATCCGAAATAGATTAAAAACCCTGCCCCACCCGATATTGCCAGCTTCAACAAGCCCAAAATCAAACCGCCGTTAATCGGGAGAACCTTGTAAAAATAATAAGTGACGGCAAAGGTAATCAAGCCGAACACGCCCGCTAAAAGCAACTCAAGGCCGTCTTTCCTACCGATAAAT
>MKRK01000189.1:0-567 GCA_001896915.1 Clostridiales bacterium 43-6 | reverse complement strand
GCCATAAACAGCGCGGTCAAGCTGGACGATAAAGCAAGCCCGAACACACCCATATAGCCCTTTAACCAATAGGACAGCCCGATATTCAGCACAATCGCCAAACCTGCCATCACCGATGGAACTATGGTGTTTTTCCGCGCATAATAAGCTTTATTTAACAAATCCAAAAGCCCGAGAAACACAATCCCCAATGAATAATAGAAAAACACGCCCGCAGTCGCATACAAGGCCTGATCTGAAAACTCCCCTCTTTTATATACCGCTTCGATGATTGGCGTACTAAGGGCCAGCATCACGCAGGCAACAGGCACCAGAAAAAGAACGATCAGCTTTACGCTTGTGCTAAGCGTCTTATTGTACTGTTCCCCCTCGTTTTTCACCGATTGCTTGGACAGCTTAGGAAAAATATAATTGGTCAGGCTAACGGTAAAAACGCTTGAAATAATCAAATATAACCGATTGGCATAGTTGATCGCGGGAATCGCCTGCTCATTTTGCAATCCGGATGCAAAAGCCGTGTTAATGATTGCTGTGATGGGCTGTATCCAAGTTCCGACAAGGACCGGA
>MKRK01000188.1 GCA_001896915.1 Clostridiales bacterium 43-6 | reverse complement strand
TAACAAGTGGGTGCATATCACCGGAATATCAATTAGTTAGTATTCTCTTTCAATTCCATAAGCGGTGCGATTAAAAGAGGAAAAAAAACGGTGGGTGGTTGTGTGCAAACACGGGTTTCAATTCCATAAGCGGTGCGATTAAAAGAAATAATATACCTGCAAAGTAGCAATCTTCACCCTTGTTTCAATTCCATAAGCGGTGCGATTAAAAGATATCTTCCCGAACTCGTACTCAACCTCGCTGATGAAGTTTCAATTCCATAAGCGGTGCGATTAAAAGAAGAGTCTGTTAACCGTCATTTCGACCGTCAAGACCGTTTCAATTCCATAAGCGGTGCGATTAAAAGACCGGATGCAGGGTGACCGACTATCCTCTAATCAGTTTCAATTCCATAAGCGGTGCGATTAAAAGCTTCCACCTTTTTACGAGGGTGATCTCGGTTTTGTGTTTCAATTCCATAAGCGGTGCGATTAAAAGAAATAATATACCTGCAAAGTAGCAATCTTCACCCTGGTTTCAATTCCATAAGCGGTGCGATTAAAAGAATACTTCAACCTTAATAAACTTAAACGTAAACCCTTGTTTCAATTCCATAAGCGGTGCGATTAAAAGCGTGACAGAATTCTCCCCTCATTTTTGCAATTTCAAGTTTCAATTCCATAAGCGGTGCGATTAAAAGGAGCACCACAAAGAAAGATGAACAACGTATCAAAACTGGTTTCAATTCCATAAGCGGTGCGATTAAAAGGCTCGTTCGGGCACTGCCGGATGAAGGTTATTCGAGTTTCAATTCCATAAGCGGTGCGATTAAAAGACGACAAGAATACCACTACCCGACCCTATATAGAAGTTTCAATTCCATAAGCGGTGCGATTAAAAGAGGGTGACATAAGCGAGAATAAGCACCTGATGAAATCGTTTCAATTCCATAAGCGGTGCGATTAAAAGCCGAAGAAAATGATACATGGGATTATATGCGATTTAGTTTCAATTCCATAAGCGGTGCGATTAAAAGCCTCGGACAAATATACTACGATATCGACTACATTCGTTTCAATTCCATAAGCGGTGCGATTAAAAGATGGGCGTTCCACCACAAACCGAATTTAGCTCTAAAGTTTCAATTCCATAAGCGGTGCGATTAAAAGCTTTATAAGAGACTCCATACCTGCATTTACAAATACGTTTCAATTCCATAAGCGGTGCGATTAAAAGTAAATACGTCTAATTGTAATTTAAAGCTACCGAATAAGTTTCAATTCCATAAGCGGTGCGATTAAAAGCTCCAATGCCTTCAGACGTTAGGACATTATACGTACGTTTCAATTCCATAAGCGGTGCGATTAAAAGCATAGAATCCTACAATGCAACAAGAAACACATACAAGTTTCAATTCCATAAGCGGTGCGATTAAAAGGTTTATTGTTAACGGCATCCTTAGTTTGTCTCTTAAGTTTCAATTCCATAAGCGGTGCGATTAAAAGAAAGCGATACAAACAGCGGTCTTTCCGGTTCGGAAGTTTCAATTCCATAAGCGGTGCGATTAAAAGATCGTCGTTTTCTTTCATGGCTCTTTTTTTTTAAAAGTTTCAATTCCATAAGCGGTGCGATTAAAAGTTCGATGGGAGTGAACTTTCGCCGTAATTTTTAAGAATGTTTCAATTCCATAAGCGGTGCGATTAAAAGTAATGTCGGCATCGGAGGTTGTGTTTTTTGACAACTTCAATTCCATAAGCGGTGCGATTAAAAGTGTTCCTCTTTGAACCTCTTCCCGTCAAAGGTCTCCTACTTCAATTCCATAAGCGGTGCGATTAAAAGTTATTCGGCAAAAATGGTGTTCCTGGTGAAACTCCGATCTTCAATTCCATAAGCGGTGCGATTAAAAGTACACTGTCAATTCCTTTCCGATCCTTACGTTAGGCCTTCAATTCCATAAGCGGTGCGATTAAAAGTTCTTGATCTCTAGGGTATGCTTTTCCTGCGAAAGTCTTCAATTCCATAAGCGGTGCGATTAAAAGCGTCTCTTTTCACGAACGGAGCCACCAGCCACTGATCTTCAATTCCATAAGCGGTGCGATTAAAAGTTTTAAAAAAAGACACGATAATGGAACCTTTAACAATCTTCAATTCCATAAGCGGTGCGATTAAAAGTATATATGATCTCTCGGGTTTATATGTAGTTTAGCAATCTTCAATTCCATAAGCGGTGCGATTAAAAGCCGTTAATAACAGCAAAAAATACAGCTGATGCTCAGCTGTTTGATGAATATAAGATTGTTTTTTTAGTGTAAAAAGTTGTCGATAGTCAATAGTAAGAAAACTGCCGACTACCGACAACCTATTTTATATCTTGATTTTCAATATGTCAAAGAACTTAAGATCGGATAACTAGTGGTGAATTTTTCAAAAAAGTAAGTTTCGACAACAGATTATAAGAAAACATCGATACTACTACGCTCTTTTCCAATTATTTGTTTGTCAAGAAATTTATTAGTAGGACTCGAAAAAACAATCAAACTATCATCCTCTTCTTTTTTCATAATTTTCTCTGCTTTTAAAATTAGCTCTTTTAGGCGAACTTCGGAAATTTCTCCCTCAAAAACGGAATTTTGAATCCAATTCAAATACTTTCGGCAAAGTCTAAGCATTTTACCCACACGTTTTTCTCCTATATCATAAACTAAAATAACGTACATAAAAAACACTTTATTACCACCACATCTTAAATGGCTTGTATTCTTCCATTCCCAACAAATGCTTACTCAGTTTATAGCATTCCAACTTGACGAGATGTTTGTAACTCACTTTTCGTTTTAACGAACGGTGCTGGATAGTCTCAGATAAGCGCTCATCAAAAGCTTTTACGAAAATCTTTTTGCCTGTCGGGTTGAGTAAGCAGCGATTGAGTTTATTATCGAAATGCTTTTCCTGCAATTCCCTTTTATTCAGCAGTCTGAAAATGACTCTATCGACCAAAATTGGTTTGAAAATTTCCGAAATATCCATCGAAAGTGAATAACGTCTTTCTCCAGGTGTATGCAGATAGCTTATCGTAGGATTAAGTTGAGTTTGATGAATGGCACGCAAACATTGACTATAGCACATCATGTTTCCAAACGATATAAGCGCGTTTACCTCGTTACGAGGCGGCATTTTGCTTCGTCCATCCATACTGAAATCATTCAGTATCAAATCAAAGCCTTTGTAATATATCTGTCTGACATTGCCTTCAATACCCATGAGTGCATCCACCGCATTTAAATACGGAAGTTGTGAAGTATATTCTTCAATTTTTTCTATTAAACCATCGAGATCTTTGCCACGTGTGTTGTAATACCGCAGGTTTTTAGTCATATTAAACGAAGCTCCTTCCACAAATTTGCGAGCCAGCTCAATGCGTTTCTTTTTATTTTGATAGGCAGAAGTTTGCGCCAAAATCATTCGCCCCGAGAGCAAACTGTCGCGTGGCATAAACGATCCGGTATAGTTTTCGTAATAATCAAAAAAATGAACGGCTATACCTTTTTGCCCCAGAAAATTATATAACGAACTATTTGCTCTAAGCGAGCCGAAAACATAAAACTCCATGATATCTTCCACCGGAAGATAACGCGGTTGGCCGGATTTCAGCATTTCTCCATTACCATCTTCCTCAAACGGAGTAAACTTAAGCGTGTTATCCTTTCGCTCTAATGTGCCGGGATTGAATAAATAATAGGTTTTTTTCATTATTCGGTTTCTCTCACGTAGCAAAATTCATAATAACTGCAACTGCGGCAAATCTTAGCATTGATTACCGGTGGACATTCATCAGAATAAATGATTTTTTCGATATCTTTTTCCATTTCCAATATTTTTTTGCGGTCTTCGTCGGTCATAACCACTTGGGATGTATGGCGCAGGGCAGGATATTCCAAGATTCCCGTAACGCCTTCGACACCGTTCCGCTCCAACACGTGGATGTAATATTTCACCTGCCATTCGTGTGCTCGTTCCACCTTATCGGAACGTTTGATTTCGTGAATTACCTTGTTGCGGGCATCATAATAATCAATTTTTATCCCGTCCATTTCCAGCTCCTCGTACCTTTCCGAACGTTGCGGATAACTGGTTCCCTGTATCAACTTGCCGTCGTACACCAAGTCGGATGTGTGCTCCATATTGATGCCGTTAGCAAAAAGCCAAAGTTTTCGCTTGCAAACTTGATAGTAATTGAAATGGGTGCCGGTGGGGTGCATTTTGCTCTTTTTTTATTGATTAGCGGAATAAAGGCGCTAAAATCTCTTTCATTGCCGGACGATTCTTGTATGTGTTAAGAAGTTCCTCTTTCAAAGCTTTAGCCGCAAACAAGCCATTTTTTAACTTACTCATTTCTTTCAAATATTTCTTAGTATCTTCGTAAATATTTCGGCCTGTTCTTTGAGCATATTTAACGATGGAGTCTCTATAAATATCAATAAGTTGCGAAGAAAAGCCGTCTTGAAGATATTTGGCATATCTACTTGTTACAGAGATATCGTTTGCATCTTTTACTTCGATAAAAAGTTCTCCCCACATTTCCTCTTCGATGTAAATATTGGCTAAATCATACGAGAAGTGGTAATGCCATGCGTTTGTTTTTCTCCGTTTTTTCAGTTCATCGATTATCGATGACAATTCTGCGCTCCATTTTGCTTTTTCTACGGTTCGTTTATATATACGGTAATATTCCATAGAGTCTGAATGATTTAAAAACATGCTTCTTGCCAAATAATGGAGCTCGTATTGCATGTTTTGTTCTTGATAGATTTGAAGCAGTAGATTATTCCAGTTTCAGGTAACGCCGGCAAAATTCTCTTGCTCCGATATCCTAATTCTTTCTTTGATACACTCAGTTGCTTTAAAGAAGTCTTTTTGTTCGAGTAACTGATTTACCTTTATTTTCCGGATATCGGACAGTTGCAAATTCTTTTCGATCAATAATTGAGCTTCTTCTGTTTTTTCTTGTTTTTCAAGTAGTACTAATTTTTGCATTAGAAACTC
>MKRK01000187.1:4829-6377 GCA_001896915.1 Clostridiales bacterium 43-6 | reverse complement strand
TATCCCTGACCCCCTGACCATGAAATTTTAGCACATCGCTTATATAAAATCAATCATTAATTTTAAAATTAAATTAATATTAAGAAATATTGCATAGCCCTATATAGACCGATTCCGACAAATGTGCTCATGGTGTATGAAGATTTTAACACTTTGAGAATTAATTGTCAATTTGATAATTAGAATAAATGTGACAAATAACTTAATTATTGTAGACATGTTTTAACAAATGCGCTAAAATAAGTCTTAATAAAAAACAGAAGGAAGGGATTTAATTGAGCGAGATTATAACAAAGGAAGATGCATGGAAGCTTCTTAAGGAATATAACAAGGAAGAATTTCATTTACAACATGCTGAAACAGTAAGTTTTGTAATGGAGTATTTCGCAAAAAAACTTGGCTATGAAGACGAAGTTGATTTTTGGGGAATTGTCGGACTTCTTCATGACCTGGATTTTGAAATGTATCCTGAGGAGCACTGTGTAAAGGTTCAGGAGATATTGTCTGAAAAAGGAATTGACGAAAAAATCATATATTCCATTGCCAGCCACGGTTACGGGCTTACAAAGGCCGAAGCAAAGCCTGAGCACCAGATGGAGAAGGTTCTGTTTGCAACAGATGAATTAACAGGACTCATAGGAGCTGCCGCATTGATGAGACCTTCTAAAAGTGTATCGGACATGGAACTGAAATCTCTCAAGAAAAAATTCAAAACTCCAAGCTTTGCCGCAGGCTGCTCAAGAGATGCTATCCAACAGGGAGCGGATATGCTGGGATGGGAATTAGATAATTTATTGCAGCAAACACTGGATGCAATGAAGGAATACGAACTATCTGAGAAAGTAATATAAAAAGTTAAGATGTCCCACCCCATAGGCGTGGGACATCTTAATTTATAATAATTCCTTGCGTTTTATTGGTTGTATCATAGCAGAGAACAAAAAGCTTATTTCTATGAAACTCAAACTCTTTTACAACTTCACACCCTAATTTTCTTGAATGAGCCTGAAATGATCTTTGATTGGATTGATCCACATAGGTCACTAAAATAGGGTATCTGTCCTTCATCAAAAGTCTTGAACACTCAAATAAATTAAATAATACTTCAGTGCCCCTGTTGTATTTATCTATACAAACCGGTCCGTACTGGTAGGAATTATCTACCGACAATACTGTATCCTTATACTTAATATTCGGCAAGTCATCAATCATGGGTTTAAATACAGCCCATGTTTGCCAAAACTGCCAGGACGCTGAATTAGCAAAAGCAATCAATCTATCTCCATCATAAGCTACTACTAATCCTTTTTCTTCTTCTATTAACCTTTTTAATTTATTCTCAGAAAAAAAAGTTCCGATAAATCCATCCGGTTTATCTTCTTCACTGATTGAATTCTTATGATATTTTTTCTCCAGTAGCAAAATACCAGGAATGTCTTTTATCTCAGCTCTGCGATAGTTCATTTTCCCCTCCATTGACAGAAACTTTTAGCTTGAAGCAGCGGATGCTGTTTTTTTTCTTGCCTTGATTTTATTTTTAGCAAAAGT
>MKRK01000187.1:1857-4530 GCA_001896915.1 Clostridiales bacterium 43-6 | reverse complement strand
ATACCGCCGCACAAACAACATAAAGCGCTGAAATCAAAGCCTTGTGTTTATTAATCCAGCTTGTATACCTGTCATATTCCAATGTGACATATATACCAAGCATAAAGAAGAACATATATTTAAGAAACAGCCTGTCTGAATTTTCATATCTTATAAATTCTGCACAGAGAGCCGTTATTATTGACGATATAATTAAAATGGCAACTCTGTTTCCGGACTTTTTAAGCAGCTTGTAAAAAACTGGGCCCACAATGTACATCTGAACAATTATTATAACAAAATAAAGATGATAGGACATTGTGCCATTAAAGACTTTGTCCATAAAATCCTGCATATCAAAGGGATAAAATCCATAAAGGCGCTTTTCCATATACACTGCGTAATAAATTACACACCACACAATATACGGTATCAGAACTTTTACCATTCTCTTTTTTATAAACGGCAAATATTCAAATTCTTTTTTCCTGTAGCTGTAAAAGCTTGTCACACCGCTTAAAAAAATAAATACAGGTGTTGTAAATTTAAGGCTTCTGTTCAGAATGAGTATAATAATATGCGGAAGGCTTCCCTGAATATAGTCTGTGGTCCCTATGGCGGTAATATGTACAATAATTACGGCCAGGCATGCAATAACTCTCATATAATCCAACTCATAGAGCTTATCTGTCTTTGCCTTATTACTTGTGATTGCTTGGGTTGGTTGCATAATAAATCCTTCCCCTCTTTCCATTGATATCTTACACTAATTCGCATCAAATCAGTTCCCTTGAAGCGAATCAGTATATGCTGTTTTCCTATGCCGCGGACAAATATTTGTCCGCACTTTTAAATTAAACCCGTATTATTTAGTTTAACATGGTAAAAACATATTTTCAATTGGCATTTTAATCAAGTTTATATTCGCGCAGTGAATATATATCCGCAATACGTGTGCTTTCGACTTGTTTTATAAATATTTTTGATAATTTATTAATTTATTACGCTTTAGCGTATACGTTTAAACGAATTTATGGTAAAATTACTTTAAATATTATAAGAAGAAGGTATCGATCGATATGTGTATTAAAGAGGCGGTTATTGAAAGAATCAACGAAATATGCACCCAGAGGGACCTGGCGGTAAACAAGCTTGCTACCTTGTCGGGCATTACACCTTCTACCGTCTACAGCGTATTTGACATTGATAGGAAAGATATAGGCATTGTACTAATTAAGAAAATTTGCGACGGACTGGAAATTACACTGAACGATTTTTTCACCTCGGAGATTTTTGAAGCGCTGGACCAGGAACTCATTTAAAAAATTTTGGTGTAAACTTCTGTTTACACCTTTTACTTATTACATTGCATTTTCATTTTTTATTTGGCGCAGCAAGTATACATATTTTTTTTCGGCAGCTTCCACATTGTAAATTGCATAATCAACCAAATCAGGCTCGGATACATTTTCAAATATATTCTTTGCTTCCTCCCATTCCTTCTTAGCACTTTCCAGGTTAGCATACAGATCATTTTTTACATCCTGGTCCTTTTGAGACTTGAAGCTGTCCAAAATATTCTTAAATTTTAATTCCTTGTTTGATATATCTCCCATGATAACCTCCCTATATAATTATTATAGGCAGGTATCTCCTTTTTATTCATAACATTCCAAAATTATATCAACTTTATTATGACAAGCACTTA
Source organism: Clostridiales bacterium 43-6 (assembly GCA_001896915.1). Taxonomy (GTDB): domain Bacteria; phylum Bacillota; class Clostridia; order Oscillospirales; family Acutalibacteraceae; genus MKRK01. The sequence goes on along the minus strand of MKRK01000187.1, from coordinate 2,843 downwards.
TACTTATTAAAAAATTATCAATTATTCAAAAAAACATAAATTTTTGTAATTTTATGCCGAATAAACTTACACAGCTATTTTTGAAAATGAGTGATAATACTCATTTTATTTTTGACAATTATGAATAAATTTTAATCATATAACAAATTACGGAGCTGAATATGGTCTCAAATAACAAGATTTATAAATCAGATATAAGCAAGCTGCTTCTATCCTCCCCATATGCTGTCGCCATTCTCGACAGGGAGCAGAAAATAGTTGATATCAATGACAATTTTAAAAAAATGTTTCAATACAGTCTGACTGAAGCCAAGGGAAAATTTATCAGCAGCTTGGTATCTTTTGAACATCACAGGAAACAAGTCGACAAGAACGTTGAAAAAATATACAAGGGTCACGGGCTTAAGCTTGAGGGGGAGAGGAAGCGCAAGGACGGAAGTGCAGTATATGTTGAGATAATGGGACATCCCGTAATCCACCGCCAGATGGTAGTCGGAGTTTATATTTTATACATTGATGTATCTGAGAAGAAAAATAATGAACGGCAGCTTCATCTGTTCAAAAAAATTCTGGAAAAAAATACTGAAGGAGTTTTTATAACCGACAAAAACGGTAACGTGGAATGGATAAACAATGCTTTCACTGATATCACCGGTTACACTTCCGAAGATTTGATTATTCCGAAAATCAATATCTTACAATCCGGTATTTACAGTGATGAATTTAACGATATACGTAATCATGTTGCTTATTATGAATCATGGAAGGGAGAAGTCTGGAATACAAATAAAAACGGTTATACCTATTCCGCATGGATGTCAATCAGCAGCATTAAAAACGAACAGGAAGAAATAACTCATTATGTGGGTATTATGAAGGATCTCTCTGAAAAAAAGAAAGTCGATAAAAGGATGATTGAACTGCAGCAGAAAGATGCTCTGACAGGCCTGTATAACAGGCATCATTTCCTGGAAGCTATGGAAAGG
>MKRK01000187.1:0-1838 GCA_001896915.1 Clostridiales bacterium 43-6 | reverse complement strand
TAGATATTGACAGCTTCAAGGATATCAACGATTCTTTGGGTCACAGCGTCGGAGACAGATTGCTCATTGCTGTATCCGACAGAATGGCAGCTTCATGCACGCAGTGTATGATATCAAGGGTTGATGGTGATGAATTTGCTCTTCTAAGCACCTTAGTAGATAAAAATGAGCTGCTGTATTTTGCTGAAATGATGCTCTATCAGTTAGAAATACCATATATAGTTTCAAATACAGAAATATATTTGAAATTCAATGTTGGAATCTGTTTATTTCCGGAGGATGGTAAAAGTTCTGAAAATTTAATGCGTTTTGCAAATGCCGCAATGAATCATTCTAAAAACGAGTTAAGCAGCAGGATATGCTTCTATTCAAATAATATTTCAAAGGAAACTGAAGAAAAATTTTATTTGGCAAATTACTTGTTTGGCGCAATTGCCAATAGTGAATTGACGGTATGCTTTCAACCCATTTTTGAAATAAATGAATTTAAAATCGTCGGAGCAGAAGCATTGCTGAGGTGGCGCAGCCCCATACTGGGAAATATACCGCCTGATAGATTTATATCTATAGCAGAAAAAACCGGTCAAATAATTGTAATCGGCGAATGGGTCATAAAAGAGGTATGCAGTCAGATGCACATCTGGAAAGACAAAGGATACCGACTTTTTCCCATATCAATAAATCTTTCCGTAAAGCAGTTAGAGCAACCTAATTTTTCGAAAACTGCCATGGATATAATCAAGAGCGAAAATATAAATCCGGGACTTATTGAATTTGAAATAACTGAAAGTGTGTCATCAGGAGACATAACACAAATTGTCAGTAATATAAAGGAATTGAAACGAAACGGAATAAAAATATCTATGGACGATTTCGGAACAGGTTTCTCTTCACTCGGACAATTGGACATCTTTGAACTGGACAAGCTTAAGATTGATAAAATATTTATAGACGACTTAGTAACCGGAGCCAGAAGGCAAAATCTTGTCAAATCGATTATCGCCATGGCTAAAAGCCTTAATCTTGTAACAGTTGCAGAAGGAATTGAAACATGCGAGCAGCTTTGTCAGCTTAAGGGTCTGGGCTGCCAGCTGGGTCAGGGATTCATATTCAGCAAGCCGCTGACAGCGGCGGATACCGAAAGCTTATTATATCAGGAAAAAAAAATTAAGTTTACGGCGTGTAAATAACCTTGTCTGTGGTTATGACCACAAATCAGCATCATTTTTGGAAATATTATATTTTAAAAAATCGGAGGAAAAATGAAAAAATTTAGATTAAGCAGCATTAAATTAAAGCTGATTTTCTTTTTTGCTGTATTAATACTTGCTTCTTCAACTGCATTTGGGCTTATTTCAATACGCAGAGCAAGCGAGGCCTTAACAGAAGAGGCGGAAAAATCTCTTATTATGTTAGCTGAAGATGCTGCGAAATTATCTGAGAGCAGAATACAAACACAGAGGGAAGTGCTCAGCATGATGGCTGCCACCCCTGGAATAAATTCCATGGATTGGGAAATACAACAGCCTATATTGGAAAATCAGCTTAAAAAAACAAACTTTTTAGCTGTTGCCGTGGTATATCCTGACGGAGTTGCACGTTACACTGATGGCACAACAAGTGAATTAGGAGACAGGGCATATGTGAAAAGAGCATTTGACGGAGAAGCCAATGTATCCGACCTAATAATAAGCAGAGTAACAAATTCTGTTGTTTTAATGTATGCCGCCCCAATTGAAAAGGATGGAAAGGTAGTAGGCGTATTAATCGGGAGAAGAGACGGTAACGCACTGAGCCTTATTGTAGACGACACCGGATTTGGAGACAGCGGATACGGA
>MKRK01000186.1:7110-8107 GCA_001896915.1 Clostridiales bacterium 43-6 | reverse complement strand
TCATCAACCACCTCCACCAGCACGACGACGTCTACTTCCACAAGCACTTCCACCAGCACGACGACGTCTACTTCCACAAGCACTTCCACCAGCACATCAACATCAACCTCCTCCACGACTCCCACATCCATCTTATCGGATCCGCTTTTTGTCAGCCCGTTTATAACAGACAGCAATTATTTATGGGGAATTGATTCTCGCTACAATACCGTGGAACAATTCATTGGCGGATTTGCGTCAGCCTGGCACATCAGCGTTGAAGTATATCGCGATGAGAAACAGTTGACCACCGGGAAAATGGGCACCGGTCTTACCGTGCGCATCAAACTGAACAGTGCGGTGGCGGAGCAATATACAACGGTGGTATACGGCGATATTGACGGCACTGGTAAAATAGACGCAATTGATATTGTATATGCCAAAAAGCATGTTTTAAAAATTTCACTGCTAAAAGATGTGAAATTAATGGCAGCCAACGCCGACCGAAGCACAGACAATAAGGTCAATGCCATTGACATCCTCAAATTGAAGCAAGAAGTTCTGAAAATCAAACAAATCAAACAAAACTAATGAAAAATCGCCGATTTTCCGAAATCGGCGATTTTCTGCTGTGATGGATGCATAAACCAAACAGAATGATGAAACCTATATACATGAAATATGTTTGCCATACTCATAAAAATGAGAAAGAGCCGCAGATATCATTTGTTAAGGAGAATTGTTATGATGAATCAAATCGTGAAAACCGTTCTGGGAAAAAAGGACGGTTTCGGCAATAAGGCTGTTCGCAAATTCGGATTTGCCGTGGGGTTTGCTACGGTTTCGGCTGCCATGGGATTGGTCACCGGGATTCTCACTGCCCCGGCTTCCGGGAAATCCACCCGCAAAGTCATTAAGTTCAGAACCCAGCACGCCATGGATATGCTGAAAGAAAAATTTACGAAACAAGAAGATACAATGGAAGAAATCCCGTTTCCCGACAGCGATGAATATGAGG
>MKRK01000186.1:6024-7069 GCA_001896915.1 Clostridiales bacterium 43-6 | reverse complement strand
ACAAAATCCCTCAACGATGCCATTCTTGATTTGCAGCAGCAAAAAAACAAGGCGGTCACAGCGTCAGACAGGGTAGAAGAGCAAGCAGAGCACAATCAAGGCACGGTCGAAAAACAATTGCAGGAAAAAATCAATCAAGAGCTGAAAAACACACAGGAAAAAATAGCACCGTTTGAAGAGGATATGTAACCGATCACCGAATATTGATGGAAGATAAAATACCGATGGGGTGTAACCCACATCGGTATTTTTGTTGTTCTGTGTTGATGATGGGAATGCGGGCGTATGCGATACGCCCCTACGGTGAGAGGGTGCTTGTGATGCTCTGCTTCATCATACGATAAAGTACATTATTTGATACACAGGGGTGACGGATTGCCGCGCTTCACTCGCAATGACGCCGAGGAAGGATGTGTATCTTGCTAAATTACACCGTAGCAAAAAATCAGCCATTGTTTTGAGCAAAGCCACACCCGAACCTTACAAAGCCCCCGGGCGTCATTGCGAGTCAGTGCGCACACTGGCGCGGCAATCCGTAATCCCCCTCCCCCTACACTCAACCTTACTTCTTATAAATACTTTTTGCGTTCACGTCATACATTGCCGCCATTAACATTCGGGTGCCCATTTTAAAGCCTTCGGCGAAGCTGTCGCATTCCACGAGGTATTCAAGGCTTAGGATGCTCGAAATCAATTCCTCGGCTTTCGCCTTGTTGTGTTCCCCCAGCAGTTGATACACTTCTTCTTCCAGCCGGCAGAATTCATGGATGTTCTCTGCATACTCCGACCCTTTTTCAAAGGTGCGGTTGGCAAAATCAATGTTGCCCTCATAAATGTTCCGGATTACATTTTCTTCCCGTTCTATTGTTTCCATATTGTTGACCATCCTTTCATAAAGTCAATTACGGTTAGAAATCTTTTCTTTCAACCGATCGTAATTGACTCTGTTTAAAAATCCGCCCGACACTTGAAAGTCACATCAACGTATGATACAATGATTTACGTTGATTGCCTTTGTGTAATCGGCGGGACTGGAGGCGGCTGT
>MKRK01000186.1:1485-5991 GCA_001896915.1 Clostridiales bacterium 43-6 | reverse complement strand
TAATTGATGATTTTTTGATTCATTGCATCATCAATCCGAACCTTAATGTCATTGCTCAAAGGATTTTCCGCTTTTGGCCTGCCTGTCCGTGGACTCAAACCATCACCTCGCTTTATGTGTTCCACAAATTCATTATAGTTAATGTGTTCCTAAAAGTCAAGTGTTATTTCGTCCTTTTGTTTGTTTCCGTCCGACACTTGAAAGTCACCCCAACGTATGATACAATATTTACGCTGATTGCCTTTGTGTAATCGGCGGTGGGGAAGGTGTGTTTTTGCTGTAGAGGCTGATATGCACCCTTCCTTTTATTTTTTCAGGTCGTCTTTCAGTTTTTTGATCCCACGCCTTGCCGCTTCCATTTTGCTTACGTTTTCCTGTAAACAATAATCATCTAAAATGGTTTTACATTCTTCATCACATTTCACAGCTAGCTTGTACGGCTTAGGATTATCCGTTGGACGCCCCATTTTCTTACCCAAAAATTCACCTCCAAACATAGGGCTGTCTTAAGTATACACTTAAGACAGCCCTATGTCAAGTGCTATTTTGTCTAATTTGTTTGTTTCCGCTCGACACTTGAAAGTCACCCCAACGCATGATATAATGATTTACGTTGATTGCCTTTGTGTAATCGACGGTGGGGAAGTAGTGACAATCGCTCGACAGAGATGCACTGCTTCCTTTTTCTATTCGGAGATATACTGAATGATTGCCTTTCGTATTGCATCAGACCTTTCGATGCCGCTTTTTTCACAGTGGGCATCCAATTTGTCCAATGTCTCTTTATCCAGTCTGAAACCAACCCGTATCGGCATCGGTTTTTCAGTCGGTCTCCCCATTTTTTTATGAGCCAATTCACACCTCCTTTTGCTCGACATAACTATTATATACATTTGTCGAACAAAAGTCAATGGATATAATAAAATAAGCGAGGCTGAAAAATCAACCTCGCTTTCGCTTCTAAGAAGGCTTCTGTTTAGGATGCCTAATGCTTTCTTAATTTGAAAATTACTAATCAAAAGCCTTATTGTACTCATTAATTGAAATACGCCATTTTCTTATCCAATCACCATTATTACGAACTTCTTCCATGAATATGCTATTATCCTCTGCCTCAAGCCAATTTTTCTCTGCTTTAGCTAGAAATTTAGGAAAATCTTTTTTATCTTCAAAATCTTTATCTAAAGAATAAAATGAAAATAAATAATTTTTCCAACTTAATGATATCCAAGGTTCACCTTTTTGATCATCAAGTTTTTTTAGTATCTCAACACTATAAGGGTTATTACGATAACATTCGTTTAGTAAACCTTCTTTTTTAAGCCTTAACACATCGCCTTCTCTTAGGTATGCGAATAAGTTTCTTTCAAACCAATATGGTAGTTGTCCACCTCCACCAGATGGCTCATCAAACCTTGAGCTAGTAAATCTTCTCAAGTTAAAGAACTTTCCCGATGCAAAAGCAGTTGCCCCGGCATACTTCCATAAAAGAAATTCGGAAGAGCAAAAACCAACTAAGACAGAGATTCCTGCATCACTAAGATAACGAATAAATTTCATAATTCCAACAATTTGATTTACATCTTGTAATTCTCGTCTTGGCTCAATATCTGATTTAATTATAAGATATACTTTATTACTATTTGTTTGAGTAATTATTGATGAAATGATTTCTGCTTGATTATGCTCAGCCATTATATCCATGTTTAAAACAACCGTTTGATAGAAATCTAATTCATCTTCAGTTGATTTATTATATAAATAATTGCCTACCTCTATAGTATGTCGATAATAGTCCCCTGAAAATATTTTGGGTATAATAACAGGAGAACATATAGCATCACAAGTTGTTCTTTTTGCTGTTGCAAAGAGATTATCGCACAACGAATTCCACCAAACATAATTTGTTAAATCGGCTGTATCAAAATCGTTAGGGAAATAACACCAATTTTTGAGACCTGATCTTTCTGTTTTAGGAAAATATAATTGAGGATCAAATATTTTTTTAAACTTTTTGAAAGAATTGCTATTGTGATGAGTAATTTCTTCTTCTGAATTGTTTAACGGACTCAATACAATACCTTGATATCCATGAAGCAGTTCTTCTTTTACCAAATTAATGCTATGGTGACCGATTTGATGAAAAACACTCATCAATTATAACCTCCATTTAAAGACTTTTCCAATCATAAATTAGTGTATCAGGTGTTCTGTATCGTTTTACTGGAAATGGTTCCAACATTTTTATAATGGGAAATAAATTTAAACCTATTAATTGTTTTTTTATTTCTTCATTACAGCTGCAGAATGACGATACGGAGTCTATGGTTTCATTAATTTTTGGTTTTTCAAAAGGATGTAATCCAAATAGTGCTACACATAATGTGACTCCCAATGAAAATTGATCACTTCTCCAATCTATCATGGCTTTTTTATTTGTCAATTGTTCTGGAGAAGAAAAATAAGCTGTTCCAGGTCCCCGAGGGATAAAGGCTTGTGTTAATGAAGTCTCATTCAAATCACGAACTAAACCAAAATCTACCAATACAGCTTGTGATGTATCATCTCTAAACATAATATTATCTGGCTTTATATCACGATGAACAACATTAATTTTATATGTAAATAGTAATGCATTTATAATATCTGAACCTATTTGCAAAATCTCATTTCTTTGTAAAAGTTGATGCTGTAAAAGTGACGATAAAGTACCTCCGCCTAAGTATTCTTCAAGTATAAACAAATACTCATTTCCATTATAGGTTATATTGTCAACTTCAATTAACTTAGCAATATTATCGCTATTTAATCTTTTCATCGCATTTATTTCTCTTTCGCTACGCTCGTTTGCATTTTTAAAATTGAATACTTTTAGCGCATAATTGGATTGATTACTAGATATATGATACGTCTCTTTAAATGCACCTGAATCTATAAAATTATGAAGCGTAAATCCCTTATTGCTACAGATGTTTATGGCAACATCTGTAAACAGAGCGTCTTTGGGCATCAAACTATTCCTCCAATGCGTGCTTTATAGCAATTTGTCTTAACCAAGGTTGCAAAGGCTCATCCGTTATTGCCTCTTCGAAAATTGTTACTCTGTTTTCCTCAATGCAGCAAATTCCTATACCTCTTTTTTTAAATTCAACTTTATACTTTGCAGCAGTTTCAGCAGTTTCTAAAGGCAAAAGAACATAAGATTTATCTGCAAAACACTTATTTCTGTATGCCTGATGTAATGCATTACGCCATTTACTCAGTTTTGCTTCAACGGCAATAACTTCATTATTTGAGGATAATATAACGATATCTGTTTTTCCGCGCAGATAATTGAATTCAGTACTAATTGTTTGAACATCCCAAATAGTGTCATTCAAAAGGACATCAATAAATTTATTCACTAACTCGCTTTCGGAGTTATACATCAAATCATCTCTTTTTTTAGTTTTTACTTATTATATCAAATAAATAAAAACTTTGCAATCATTCCTCCTTTGCAAAACTGTATTTAAATCACTCACATTTTTTGATTATAATAGGCATGTCGTATTTAGCTATTTTATCTATTATATCACCATCCTAACCCACCAGCAACATAAAATTGTAAAATTATCTTTAATTATGTAGAAAACTGCAATATAAAATACCCCCCTGATTGAGACTGCACAATCCGGTGCAGTTTACAATCAGGGGGGGTATCATACAATATTACTTCTCCAGCCGTTTCCCGGTGAAGCTTTCGCAGTCTAGTCTCAACACCGTGGTAGCTGCAACCATTTTTTCGTTGAAGGGCAGGTTTTCACCGCCGTATTGTTTCATAATGATCCGAAAAGCATTCATCTTTTCTTCCGGGTCTTCGACAATCCCTATGGTTCCGAAGCCGATGATGCTTTCAAATGCCATGGTAAAGTCACAGGCGGTTTCTGCCGTTACCAATGAGTGGTTGATGTCCGTTTCAAAACAGACACGGTTGTTACTTTTTAATAGGGTAAGCTTCTTGCCCTGTCCGGCACAATGAAAGAACAAGGTCAGCTTGTCCTCTGCCATGGTAAAGCCAAAGTTCATGGGAACAATATAGGGATAGTCCCCGTCGGTAAAGCCGAGACGGCAAACCTCGCTTCGGGTCAGGATGCTGATCAGCTCATCGGGATCGGTCACCTCACGGTTACTTCTTCTCATCGGTGTATTTATCATGTGTTAACACTCCACTTCCTGAAATCGGGATAGCCTCGCCCAGATAGGTGGGTTTCGGCTTCGTGATGCATTCGATGAATGCTTTGTTGCGTGCCAAGAACTCACGCCGGTTGTTGACAAAATCACGGTAGTCGCTTAAGTCCGTCTGGTCAGAATTGACGCCGTAGGCTTCCAGCCCCAGTGCCTTTGCGGTATAGACCGCGCGGCTCAGGTGATATTCCTGGGTGACGATGGTCACCTTTTTGCACTGAAAGATCTCTCTGGCACGATACATGGATTCATAGGTGGACAATCCGGCATGGTCCATAA
>MKRK01000186.1:0-1477 GCA_001896915.1 Clostridiales bacterium 43-6 | reverse complement strand
TTTATCGGACACGCCTAGCTGATAAAGCTCAATGCCTTTGTCCACCCGGTCCTTGAGCATGGGACTCCGGGAACCGCTCGGTTCCACCAGTGAGCACAGAACGATGATACAGTCCGTTTTATGCTCCTTTGCGTTTTCCTCGGAAACCATATATTCGGACACGGAGGCAACCACAAAGAAATTGACGGATAAGGGCACAAGGATGGAGAACAGGACAAGCATCAGCGCAAGCATCAAAAGCTTTTTGCGCAGCCGCCATTTTTTCTTTTCTTTCTTTTCCTTTGCTCTTTGTTTCATTTACCTACCCCCTTCAAATCTTACAACCATTATATAACAGTGGTGGCGGGATTTCAAGCTGTCAAATAGAAATTTTAGTTGCCGTAAAGGAAAGGGTATGATATAATTTTGCCTTGAAGAGGTGAAGCAAATGCCCATACCACAGGAGAATATCAGAAATTTTTGTATCATAGCACATATTGACCACGGTAAGTCCACATTGGCTGACCGTATGCTTGAGGTTACCCGGTCCGTTGCGCTGCGTGATATGACAGAGCAGCTGCTTGACAGCATGGATTTGGAGCGTGAACGTGGCATTACCATCAAGGCACATGCCGTTACGCTGTATTATAAAGCCACCGACGGAAACGAATATGAGCTGAATTTAATCGATACACCCGGTCATGTTGACTTTAACTATGAGGTTTCCCGCTCTCTTGCCGCCTGCGAAGGTGCGGTTTTGGTGGTGGATGCGTCTCAGGGCATCGAGGCGCAAACCCTTGCCAATACCTATCTGGCGGTGGACCATAATCTTGAGATTTTACCGGTTATCAATAAAATCGATCTGCCCTCCGCCGACCCGGACAGAACCATTCGTGACATCGAAGATATCATCGGGATCGAGGCGGAAACCGCACCCCGGATTTCTGCCAAGAACGGCATCAACATCGAAGAGGTTCTGGAGCGGATCGTCAAGGATTTTCCGGCACCGAAGGGGGATTCGGACGCACCCCTGAAGGCGCTTATTTTTGATTCCTACTACGACCAATACAAAGGCATCGTGGTTTATTTCAGAGTGGTGCAGGGAAGGGTCAAAACCGGAACGAAGATCAGGCTGATGGCCACCGGCGCTGTGTTTGACGTGGTGGAGGTGGGTCGCCCCCGCGCCCAGTTCATGGAGGCTTGTGACGAGCTTTGTGCCGGCGAGGTGGGCTATATCACCGCATCCATCAAAAACCTGGGCGATGCCAGAGTGGGTGATACCATTACGACGGTGGAACACCCGGCGGCGGAACCCCTGCCCGGTTACCGGCAGGTCAACCCGGTTGTGTTCTGCGGCATTTATCCTGCGGACGGTGCCCAATACACGGATTTAAAAGAAGCGCTGTCAAGGCTTCAGCTGAACGATGCGTCCCTTTTGTTCGAGCCGGAAACCTCCGTGGCGCTGGGCTTCGGGTTTCGCTGCGGATTTTTGGGACTG
>MKRK01000185.1:5277-5721 GCA_001896915.1 Clostridiales bacterium 43-6 | reverse complement strand
CCAGTTGAACCCCGGATTTATCATCCATAACCAAATCATATGGAATTGGACAGCCCCTGACCATTCGAATTGTTGAAATATAATTTGGATAGCCAGGATCTGGTACCAATATTTCATCGTCAGGATTAATGACTGCTAATAATGAATTAAAAAGGCCTCCCATAGCTCCAACAGTGATGGTTGTTTCATCAATATGCGCATTAATGCCGTAATCAAGATTTAATCTTTCTACACAAGCTTGTCGAGTAGATTGCATACCATTGTTGGGGCAATAACCTGCAAGTCCGTTTGAGATAGCGTCCACAGCTGCTTGTCTTATATGTGGAGCCACTTGAAAATCTGGCTGCCCTATTTCCAAATGAATTGAATCATGCCTTTGATCAGCTATATTCTTTATTAGTCGTATGCCAGATTGAGGCATTTCATTAACTATGCTATTTATAT
>MKRK01000185.1:4693-5076 GCA_001896915.1 Clostridiales bacterium 43-6 | reverse complement strand
TGCATATTATAAAAACATAATATATAATTTAATTAATTATAAAAGCAACATAAAGGGGAGCTTTTTTTATGAGTAAAACAATTTTAAAGAAAAAATATAATATAGTAATAATCATTTTAGTATTATTATATTCTTTATATTTAGTTGGATGTAGTAATACAATTTCAAATGCGGATATTGAATATTATAAAAGTGAAAATGAAGAGTTAAAATTAAAAAATATGGAATTAAGCAAAATCATTAACAGTTATAAAAATAATGAAAATATTCAAAATGACATTATAGAAAAATCAAGTTCAGCGGTACAGGACATACTACATGTAAAGGAATCCGATGGAACTTATTATATAGTTTTAAAGGTTAATGGTTATGGGAATACTCAA
>MKRK01000185.1:4113-4607 GCA_001896915.1 Clostridiales bacterium 43-6 | reverse complement strand
GTAATAAAATTTGACAATGATTCTAATAAAAATCTAATATATGAAGGGAAAAATGTGGAAATCAGTACCAGCCCTGATGGAGAGTATCTTATCATTATTGAAAATCCGGAAGCTCAGATAGAATTAAAGGATATGGATTCTAAGAATATTAGAAATTTAAAAATACTAGATAGAAATGATAAAATAATATATGATGAGGTTATACCATCTAAGTTGCATACAGAATTAAAACCTTTGGATTGGAATAAATCAAAATTTTGGGCTACTTTTAACTATGTATCAGGACATCCTGAATTTCTTATAATGGATACAAAAACTTTAAACTATGAAATTATAGAAAATAAGGCTGATTATTTTGAATCTGAGTTGAATATTAAAATGGGGTGGATTTGTTATAGTGATTTTCCCTTTTTCTTGGATATTGATACCTACAATGATTTTAAGCAAAGCAAAAAAGAAGTTCATTTATACTTGTGGAATTTATTTACAGATGA
>MKRK01000185.1:0-4103 GCA_001896915.1 Clostridiales bacterium 43-6 | reverse complement strand
ATTGAAACATCTATTGCTAATGAATTTTCGCCTAAATGGATTGATGATTATACTTTTGAGTATAACGATCCAATTACCAAACTTCGAAATTTATATAAATTAAATTAAAAATAAAACACTCCCAACGGATGCACTCAGCTCTAGGTTATCTTTCTCCTGCACAATTTGAAATTCATTAATTAGTTTTACAAAATCGACTTAACTTTGTGTCCAAAAAATCTTGCCATATCCAACCTCCAAATGCTTTTTTCTGTCTAACATTTGGAGTGCACTTCATTATAAACTAAGACCCTTTTTTAATTTATTGTTATAGTATTCTCTAAGTAAAAATCAGGAGAACGTGGTGGAGCTTCTATTGGAACAGAATATAACTCTTCCGAGCCATTTGTAGTAAACTTAAGGCTTTTAGGGTGAATATACCTTATTGTATAATTTCCAACACTCATATGTTCTTTCCAATATGGAATATCCATTGCACAATGAGCAACACTAAAGGCTTCCATTTCTCCATAATAAAATGGAAATATCTTTTTATAAACTAATTCTTCCCTACTGTCAATAATTTTATAAATATGATACTGCCATTGTTCGGATTCTTTTACCGTCACATCTTCTGAACTTTTATTGTACAATAATAAACTAGCATTTTCCAGACTCTTCATCTTATCTATTTCTTCATATGTGGTATTCCCCATTGAGATTTCTAAATGCTCGACTAATGCTCGTATAGGAAATCTTAAATTATCTGTTCCCGACATCGATCCAGCTCCACTACCTCCATAACTATTGACACCCCAATCATAAGTATTTGGATTTTTCATTATTACATTATCATTAGAAATAATGAGCCCATTTGTCTTATCAAAACTATATTTCCAACCAAATTCATCAACCGCAAAACGCCATGTTAAAGGAAAATAAGTTACCTCTCGAAACAGTAATAAAGGATAGGGTTCTTTTGTATTATCTATTTCTTTTCCGTTTACTCTTATTTTGCTTGTTATTATTTTTGCTGTTTGCTTATTTGCATTTTTATAAGCATTAAGTTCATTAACATACTCATAAAAATAGTCTTCATTTTTATCCACACTCAGTCCGTCAGCTTTATTCCATTTTGTAGACAACCCAAGTAATTTGGAATCATAATATGTAATAGGAAAATAGGTTATATTTTTATATACTATAAGCGGATATTTACGATATGTTGATGTAGTATGCTGGCCATTCAAGCTAACATCAAAAGCAGATAATGTTACAATTACACTATCATCGGCCATACATTGAGAAAAGTACGAGGAATTAAATAAAACAATAAAGCTTAATAGGAATAATGTTATTTTTTTCATTTTGTTTCTCCTTATTATTTTATATGATTTTGTCTTTTCGCTGTAATTTTTTCGAAACATAAAGCCTTTTGTTTCCTTATTTTATAAAAGTAATTTATTTTTCTTATATTATAACGCATATTCAACTTTAACTGCCATATGAACATAGAGAACTGATCCTTTAACTACCCTAAAATGTAACCTCATATCTTTCTATCTTAAACATATTATCTTCAAACTTGTAGAAAACATTGAACACTCCATAATATCTGAGAATTGTCGATCTTACCATTCCATCCTGAATGTAGACACTTTCATAGTTACCTACATTTTGAAGGGAATTTATCCCTCCATCCTTATAATTCTTTTCAATTGCATCAAAGGATGCATAATAGCCCTTTCCTTCAACCTTGAGGTGTATTCCATCTTCAGTTCCTTCAAACGTGTAAAGAGATTCAACATAACTGACAGGGTCTTCAATTTTGTATTCCTCCAGGCTTTCCGAATCAAAAACATGCAGCCGTAATATACTAAGCCCTGTTCCTCCCTCTTGGTCGGTAGTGAAGCATATTTCCTTCCTGCCGTCTCTATTTAAATCTTCAAAGAATACTCTGTTGTTGTCATATTTCGTCAATATACCTATGCTTGTTACAACCTTCTTTTTATTCGTTTCTAAAGTCAGATTATTAAAATACCACTCATCATCCGTTTCCGTTGAGTATATGAAAACCTTCTGGTTACTTTCGGGAATGGATGTATTTATTTCAAAATAATTCTCTCTCCATATTATATTAGTTCCATTAATCTGCATTCCATCGATGACAGTATCATGTTCCCATCCGCCTGAAGGTACAGAATTGCGCAATTCATCATACCTTCCATATCCAACAAACTCCTCTGATAACTTGCGTTTATCGTTTTGGACAGGTTCTTTTAATAAAAACTTTATAGCGAACAAAAATATCAGTGCTATTAAAGACATAATAAGCCTATAACATTTTTTCATCGATATTCCCCATTATATAATTTCTTAATTGATAAACTTCAATTGTTTCATCTTATTCTTTTATTGCTACTATTAACTTTTTATTTGCAGGCTATAATGCATAAGTTACTGTTTTTCTTATTAGACGTCATATACATTAAAAAGTTTCATTTATATAAATAAATTCAACGTGTTTTATGACATAACGAATGCCATTACTCAAAATATCTTGTTCTTCCAAAAGGTATATAAAATTATCCATTCGCTTAAAAATAAATGCCTCATATTCAGAAGTTGTGGAAATTGTGCTTAAAACAGTGAAAATTCCTTTATCGAACAGATTTAATACTTCGTTTATTAACCTTTGTGACATATTAGTATAATTCCATATCAATATTTAGAACTTTTATAACTAATGTAGAACTTTATCTAGTTAGAAAGCATCCTTTCAATTATTATCACAATGAATTTAGAAATAGGTTTACAAAACTACATAACTAACTGTCTTTATATAACATAGACAAAATTCATAATGAGATTCATTTTTAAAAAAATCCGGATTGTGTTTCTTTGAGTGAATGAAGTTTAAAAATTGCTAATAAAAAGGAGAAACTAATATGGCGAATACAGCAACATCTAATTATAACACTAATGAAGGTATTTATGAAGTTAAAGTAAATGGAACCGTGGTAGCCGGACGTAGCAACTCGAGCGAAGCTACTACTATCAAAGATAGATTAAATAAGATATTTTCTGATCCTAATAGGGATTTGGATTTTATTATTCCATCATATGTAAATGGACAATATGTTATCTGTTGCCCTTTGGTAAGAAAAAATCAGGGGCATAAAACATACTTCTATGATACAACGTCT
Source organism: Clostridiales bacterium 43-6 (assembly GCA_001896915.1). Lineage (GTDB taxonomy): Bacteria > Bacillota > Clostridia > Oscillospirales > Acutalibacteraceae > MKRK01. Next base: position 918 of record MKRK01000185.1, on the reverse strand, counting down.
AATGCTACAAATAATTATTATGATGAAAAATTATATGAACCTACTAATTGGCAGGATGGTAGTACCGCAGCTCTACAGTCTGCAATTATGACTATTCCTTCCACTGTTACAGCTCCCTGGTATGACGCATTAGTAACAGCTAATTTAATAAGAAAAAGTATAACTTTAAACTCTGCAGACGCTAGTGGGAGCACTTCTTGTAGACAACTTATAAAACCTACAAATATAAAGTCTACCTCTACAGTAGTATCTAATTCAGTTAGTGGACAAGTATATGGAGTTCCTTGCCAAGGAACTCAAGCAGGAACTACTTCTACTTGTCCCGAACTTGGTTATCCAGCACAAAATATACTTAGTGCAGTTTGCTCAAATGGTGAGGTTTTTCATCCTCAAGACCTGGTATGTGCATTAACTTCGTCAAACAGCTGGAGTTCTACATACAGAAATAAATTTATCAAGATAACAAATACTTCTACTAATAAAAGTATTGTCGTAAGGGTCGTAGATACTGCGCCAGCTAACAAAGGTGTTGAGTTATCATACAGGGCATGGATTTCCATAGACAAACCTTCAACGGTTAAATTTGAAGTAATGGATTCGTAACTCTTTGCAATATCAGAGGCTAATCTATAATGATTAGCCTCTATTTTAACGTAAAATATAGATAAAACATAATTTTATATTCTATTTTACCCTATACAACGTTCCCTCCCTATATTTATATCTTTCTTCTTTACCAACCTTTCCGTTTATTAACCTTGCAAATCTAATTTCATTTTCATATTTATTGTAACTTCCTCCGTAATAGTTATCAATGAAATCCGGTAGATAGCTGTACATCAATCCGTCATCCACCCATTCATAAATAGATAGCTCGGGTAATGTTCCTATCTGCGAAACAGTTTCCATCTGTCCGTC
>MKRK01000184.1:13798-13973 GCA_001896915.1 Clostridiales bacterium 43-6 | reverse complement strand
AGTGCGCTTTTTACCCCTTCGGCATAGAGCGGGGCAACGTTGCTGTCTGAGAGGATCACGGCCTTCGTAGCCTTTGTGACGGTTCTGATAAGACTGCCGCAGTGTTGCATACAGCCTTTTTCTATTATGATATCATATCCTTCGCCTACATTTACGTGTAAATTCATCCGATCCG
>MKRK01000184.1:13160-13596 GCA_001896915.1 Clostridiales bacterium 43-6 | reverse complement strand
GAGAAGCCTGCATGCTTTTCCGAAACCGGATCCTTGATATAAGCGCATGCCAGCACATGGGGAAGCTGGGAAGTGTAGGCGATGATGTTATCATGCTCGGTGGGGGTGGTTCGGACAACTCTGCCGAATTTCAGTGCGGTTGCCAGTGCTTCCACTGTTTGTACCGCTTCCTCCGGCGCACCGTCCGGTGTAATGATAAAGCTTGCGTTTTGGTATAAATCTGCATCGCTGTTTGCAAATCCGCCCTTTTCCTTGCCCGCCATGGGGTGGGTGCCGATGAAAACAAAGCCGCTTTCCTTGGCGAGGGGAACCAGCTCGGCGCACAATTGTGATTTTGTACCACAGGCATCGATGACGATAGCGCCTTTTTTGAAGTGCTCCCGGTTATTTTTAATATACTCCATGGTCTCTCTCGGGTATAACCCGACGATGACAA
>MKRK01000184.1:8350-12954 GCA_001896915.1 Clostridiales bacterium 43-6 | reverse complement strand
CGTCTGATAATGCATGGGCAGGGTCATTGTGTACCTCAATGATGATACCGTCCGCTCCTACCGCCAAGGAAGCCAGCGACAGCGGCTCAATCATCCAGGGGATTCCTGCCGCATGAGACGGGTCAACGATTACAGGCAGATGGGATTTTTTCTTGAACAGCGGAATAGCGGAAATATCAAGGGTGTTACGGACGGCCGGCTCAAAGGTGCGGATGCCTCTTTCACAGAGTATGACGTTTTCGTTGCCGCCTGCCATGATGTATTCAGCACTCATTAAGGTTTCCTCAATGGTGTTGGACAGTCCCCGTTTCAATAAAATCGGTTTGCGGAGCATACCCAGCTCCTTTAACAATTCAAAGTTCTGCATATTTCTTGCACCCACTTGGATGATATCCACATCTTCAAACAGATCGATGTGCTGGGTGCTCATGATTTCGGTCACGATGGGAAGCCCGGTTTCCTTGCGGGCCTCAATGAGAAGCTCCAGCCCTTCGGCACGAAGACCCTGGAAGGCGTAGGGAGAAGTGCGGGGCTTGAACGCACCGCCGCGCAAAAAGCCGGCGCCGGACTGCTTGACTCGTTTGGCGATCCCGATGATCTGCTCCTTACTTTCCACAGAGCAGGGTCCTGCAATCAGCTTCAGGGAGCCGTCTCCGATTTTCTGACCGCAAACATCAATGATGGTATCTCCCGGATGAAATTTGCGGTTGCTTTTTTTGTAGGGCTCCTGCACTCGTTTCACGCTTTCTACAATGGAATGTGCTTTGATGTTATCGATGTCGATATTGACCGTGTCACCGATTAATCCCAGCACTGTTGACTGCGTTCCGTACCAAGTGTTTACCTTTACCCCATAGCTATTATGCAGTTCTTTTGCGAATTTGTCAATTTGTTCTTTTAGGATTCCCTGTTTCAGAACGACGATCATTGTAAACTCTCCTCATAAAAAAAATACGGAGCTCAATAAATTGAGCTCCGTTACTGGTGATATAAAAATTTGCTCAATTCACTTTATTAATTTTTTATAGCAAAAGAAACCCCAGCTAAAGTAGGGTGTAAAGAAGCTATAAAAATTAACGTTTTGTGTTCGAGCAGTCATGGATCCGTCTTTCCTTCCAATCATGGCAGTGTAACATGTATTGTTACATTTCATTCTGTGACAGAGTGATTACTTGCTATCATAGCAACATTGTTTTTGTTTGTCAAGTGTTTTCGCTGATCTTTTTTATGATCGTACTAGCAATTTTTTTTGGTGCTATGCTTGCATCCACAATGATATCTGCATATGTTTCATACATCGGCAAGCGTTTTTCATAAAGCGCCAGAATGGTTTTTTCTTTATCGCCTGCCAAAAGAGGTCTTGTTTTATCATATTTCAGCCGTGCCAAAACGGTGTCAATTGTTACATGAAGATACACAATTTTGCCGTTATGTTTTAGCTCCTTCCTATTTTCCTCGTTCAGAATGACGCCACCTCCGGTGGAAATGATATGGTCATCCAGATGGGAAATCTCCTTGACTGCCGCTGTTTCCAGGGCTCTGAAAAAAGCTTCGCCTTCGGATGAAAAAATTTCGGCGATGGTTCTATTTTCTTTTGTTTCGATATATGTATCAATATCAATCATTTTTTTGCCTGTGCGCTTGTGCAGCTGCCTTGCAACCGTGGTTTTTCCGCTGCCCATAAAACCGCATAACACAATATTCATTTTGAAAACACCCTTTGCAGTTCAACATTGGTATCGACAATCAGCGTTTCGATGTCGTCTTGTGAAAAAACGGTTTGGTTCCAGATTTCGTGTGCCGCCACCGCCTGCAGTACCAGCATGCGCATTCCGCCTACGGCCCTTGCCCCGTTCGCTCGGGCAAGCTGTAACAGTGCGGTATCCTCCGGGTTATAGACCGCGTCGAATACTGCGGCACAACGGGATAGGATGGTTTCCTTCAAGGGAAGCCTGCCGATGTAGTTCGGGTACATCCCCAAAGGAGTGCTGTTCAATAAAAGATCATAGGTACCCTCTATGTCTGATTCGGGCAACACCGAGATGCTTGCGCCTCCGAGTTTTGACTGTACATCTGTTTTTAGCTTTTTTGCTTTTTCAATGCTTTGATCCCGGCAGCAAATGGTGGTGTCACAGCCGTGCAAAGCGGCTTCAAAGGCAAACATGCGGGCAGTTCCTCCGGCTCCGGCGATTAACACACGGCCGGACAAGGGAACGGAACAATGGGAGAGTGAGCGCAAAAATCCTTCCGTGTCTGTGTTGTATCCCTTCAGCGTGTCGCCGCAGACCACGGTATTGACGGATTCAAACAAAGCAGCTTTGGATTCCAGCTCTGTGAGAAACGGAATAATCGCCGTCTTGTGGGGAATAGTAACGTTGAATCCCCGAAGCATTGTAAGGGAATGGAATTGGGTGTCCAATTGCTCCGGCGGAATTTCGATATTGCGATAGCTTTCGTCAATTCCCGAAAGTGTAAACAATCGTTTGTGAATAAAGGGCGACATGGAATGGGTCAGCGGATACCCGATTAAGGCAAAATTACGGTTTTTTATTGAAACCAGCTCCAAATCTTTGTGAAATATAAAAAAATTATGAATTTTAAGAAATTAGTAGTTGACAAATCAAGCTATTAAACATATTATTTGTCTAGGAAAATTTTTTCCTCAAACCAATATATCATAAAACAGCCCTGTTTGTCTATATGTCATTGCATTGTCTCATCAACGGGTTTGAGTGTTCGGTCCGCAATCGATGAGGTTAGGACTTGTGGATAAAATAAAAGGCAAAAATTGAATAGGAGGATATTTTTTATGGTGTTCGAGAAGGTTAGAGAGATTTTAGTCAGTCAGCTGGACGTTGAAGAGTCGGAGATTTCTATGGAATCCAGCCTGGTTGATGACTTAAAGGCAGATAGCCTTGATTTAGTTGACCTGCTGATGTCACTGGAAGACGAGTTTGATGTTGAAGTTCCTGATGAAGAAATCGAAAACGTGAAAACCGTCGGTGACTTGGTTCGTTATATTGAAACCCATCAATAAAAGTGAACAGTGTGGGCTTTTTGCTCACACTGTTTTTTTATTTGCTCAGGGATGATTTTATAATATACAGGTGTCGGAATGAATCTTCATAAGCAGAGTTTTCAATGCTCACCGTCGGCAAATTTATAGTTTTTTTCTTTCAATATGATTGGTGACAAACAACTCTTGTTCAGTAAGTAAAATAGATTGAAACAAATCCGCAAAAGTTTTTCTGTAAAAACTTTTGCGGATTTTCTTATCATTTTATAAAAAGACAATAATAGTAATTTATAATCCTAAAATGCAGAAATAAATGGCAATAATAGCAATATACAAAACTTTACTAAAATGTAAAAATAAGGTACAATATACACAATGACGTAACTTATCGTCATGAAAATAAGTAAAAGGAGAAGGAAAAATGAAAAAACGGATTTACGCAAAGGTCTTAGCAATTTTTCTGGCACTATCGATTTGCACATTCAATTACGGTCAGCTGATCGTAAGCGCTTCCGTGCAGGATGAAAGCAATCCTCCCGGACAAGCAGGCCGGGAGTCAAAGACCGACAGTCCCGATATTGCAAAAGCAGATCAACAAAGCAGCTTGTTATCGTTTGATGATGAGAAAAATCCGGCAAAATTTGACGACAGCAGTATTATCGTAAAACTAAAAGATTCCACAAAGCTTACACCCTCCTCCAAGCTCCTCAAGGGAATCGGAATTGACAGAGTAGAGAAACTGATTGATTCTGACGCTTTGAAGAAAAATAAAAAGATTAAAGAAAACAACAATACCAGAGATGTCAATCTGGTCAAGTTGAAAGAAAAAGGGACAAAAAATGTTCAGGAGACCATTGACAAGCTGAACAAAATGCCCGAGGTGGAATATGCAGAGCCAAATTACATAAGAGAAATCCAAAGCGTTGATCCCCAAACGGTGAACCTGTCGGAGATCCAGGCACAGGAGGCCTATCAGACGACGATCAACAGCACGATCAATACGGATGTTCTGGTCGCTGTCATTGATACGGGCATCAGCTACAATCATCCCGCCTTGTCCGGAGCCATGTGGCAAAATCCCGGCGAAATCCCGGGGGACAACATTGACAATGACAACAACGGATATATTGATGATGTCAACGGGTTTGACTGCACCACAGAAACCTATGCAAACAATAAATATTCACAGGATGCCAACGGACCATTGGATGATATCGGTCACGGAACGCATGTAGCCGGTATCATCAGCAGAACCGTAGGAAATTCGGCAGTACCCGGGGAAACCAACCATCCCAAGGTGAAATTGGTTGCATTAAAAGTGTTTTTTTCTACGTTTTTTGGATCATTTACAACGATCAGTAATCTTGTCGAGGCAGTAAATTATGCAACACTAAATAATATCAAAGTAATCAACGCCAGCTACGGAGGCGGTGATTATTCCCAACTCGAGAAGGATGCCATTGACACCTTCTGCAACAATGGCGGTATTTTCGTGGCTTCAGCAGGAAATGATAGAAGCAACAATGACGATGAACTAGCATATCCATGTAGTTATGATGTGGATGGTATTATATCGGTTGCAGCCACA
>MKRK01000184.1:4104-8282 GCA_001896915.1 Clostridiales bacterium 43-6 | reverse complement strand
GAAGCATCACGAGCGATCCCTCCGGATATACGCTCATGAGCGGAACCTCCATGGCTGCGCCGCATGTAGTAGGCGGTATTGTTGATTTGATCCTTGCCAAAGGAAGCCTGCCGGCAAGTCCGGCGGATGCAGCGGTGCTGAAATCTACTTTGCTGAACACCGGGTATCAGATGCCAATGCTACAAAACAAAATACTCAGCGGAAAAAAGATGAATATCTACAAGGCAATCCATAAAATATCATCAACAGCTGATTATGTAATCAATTCTTCCACAGGAACCATAACGGGCTATTATGGCAACGATTTGAATATCAGCATCCCCTCTGTGATTGACAATATCACAGTTACCGGAATAGGAGCAGGTGTTTTTTCAGGATGCAATTTCAGGAATGTTGTCATCCCGGCGGGTGTGACCCACATTGATGCAAATGCATTCAATGACTGCGCTGCCATGCGTTTTGTTGCCATTCCTTCCTCGGTAACAACCATAGCGGACTCAGCGTTTGCCAATCCTTCTGCTCGCCTGGTGATTTACGGCACCGATAATTCAGAAGCAGAAGAATTTAGCGGCGACCATACTATCTTGTTCCAGAACACGGACGAATTCCAGGTGAGCGGGGCAACGATAACAGGCTACACGGGTACCGGGACACAGGTATATATTCCCCTTGTGATCGGCGGAACACAAATCACGGCAATAGCCGATGGTGCCTTTGCAAACAAGCAGATGGAAGCAGTAACAATTACTAAAAACATTGCCTCTGTCGGAGCGGGTGCATTCAGCGGCTGTTTGTCACTGAAGAAAGTAATTATCAACGAGGGAGAGGACGATATAAGCATTGGCAGCAATGCGTTTTCAGGTTGCCCGTTGCTGGAACACGTCGAATTGCCAAAGAACGTCAATACCATAGGTACGACCGCATTTATCAATTGTTCGGACAATCTTGTTTTATACGAATATGACAACAGCACAGTGGAATCCTATGCGGCAGCAAACAACCTTGAGCTTAACAATGTTGGTTTGTTTGATTTCAACAATGAAACAGGAGTGTTTGTTTCCTATCATGGTGCAGAATCGTCCGTAGCTATTCCTGATAGTCTGGATGGTGTTGAATTCACAGCCATTGAAGATTATGCGTTTTTAGCTTGTGAAACCATTGAAACGGTTACAATGCCGGATACAATCACATCAATCGGTGTTTTATCCTTCCGTTTTTGCACATCCTTGACGGAGATTGACTTGTCCATTAATATAACAAGCATTGATATAGGAGCGTTTGCGAATTGTCCTGCATTGAATGAGGCGATACTTCCCGATACGTTAACCTACTTAGGACATCATGTATTTTATGAATGCTTCGCTCTTACTGAAATCAGGATACCGGCAGGTGTCTCTACATTATATGAATTTACATTTCAGGGTTGTATTTCACTAACCAATGTGATACTGGAGAATGGCGTTCAGACGATTGCTGAAGATGCATTTGCTGCTTGTCATGCACTGAGGGAGGTTTATTTTCCGGCCAGTATTATGTTTTTTAAGCCATTATCATTTTCCAGTTGCAGCGTATTGGAAGCCATTGATGTTGACCCCGCAAACACAACATACTCCAGCATTGATGGAATTGTTTATAACAAAAATCAGTCTACCGTGATTTTTTGTCCGGTAAAAGTGACGGGGGAGATTACGTTACCCTCCACAATCAAAACCATCGGAGCGGAAGCGTTCAGATTTTGTTCCGAGATCACCGAAATCACCATACCTGACGGAGCAACCACAATTGAATGGTGTGCTTTTTATTTCTGTACATCCCTGAAACGAATTCACATTCCGCAAAGTGTGACTTCAATATCCTGGGACACCTTCGACTGGTGTGAATCGTTGGAAAGCATTGTGATTCCCAACGGGATAACAACAATGTACGAGATGTTTGAAGTGTGTACCAGCTTAAAACGCATTACAATCCCATCCAGTGTTACACAATGCATAGAAACATTCCAGTCATTACCGGAAGATGCCGTTATTTTCGGATATGACGGTTCCTATGCAGAAACAGTAGCAGCCAACAGCAATCTCGGCTTCCAGGCCATAGACGACTTTACATTTGATGCCCAGACAGGGACCATCACGGGATATACCGGCAGTGCAGCCGCTGTATATATCCCGGAAAGCATCAATGGTGTGGAGGTAACGGCCATCGGGGACAGCGCATTCATCTATCAGGGCTTTATCACGTCAATCGATATCCCGAACAGCATTGTCTCAATCGGCAGCAATGCTTTCCTGTATTGCTACGGTCTGCCAAGCATTTTCATTCCCGCAAGCGTGCTGGAAATCGGAGACGATGCGTTGATGAATTGTATGGTTATGACAGAGATTAATGTGGATCCCGCCAACCCGAGCTATGCATCGGACAGCGGTGTTTTATACAACAAAAACAAAACCACACTGATACGATATCCCGTTGCCAAGGAGGGAAGCTATGCCATACCGGGCGGTGTGACAGCCATACAAGCCAATGCGTTTTACCAAAGCCGGTTTCTGACAGCGGTCACCATGCCGGACAGTGTCTTAACCATTGGCTCCGGTGCATTTTCCCATTGTTCCGAGCTCCAAAGCGCAGAGCTGTCAGACAACCTGGTGGAGCTGGGCGAATATGCATTTGCTTATAGCATGGTGCTGACGAATATAACCATACCCGGCGGTGTGACAGAGATCAAAGAAGGAACATTCCTGGAATGCAACAGCCTTGATACGGTGATCGTAGAAGAAGGCATAACGACGATCGGTGAATATGCGTTCTATTATACCCATACATTGATGAATCTCATTCTGCCGTCCAGCCTGACAACCATTGCAAGCAATAATTTTCCCGATGTGATGGTTATCTACGGCTATACGGGGACCTATGCAGAAACCTATGCGAATAACAATAACATAACGTTCCAGCCTATAAACGGCTTACAGTTTGATGCCCAGACCGGAACCATCACCGGATATACCGGCAACGCAACCGTTGTTTACATTCCTACTAAAATCAACGGCGTAGCGGTAACGGCAATCGGCGATTATGCCTTCGAGTATAATATGAATGTTACATCGTTTAATTTGCCAAACAGCATTACAACCATCGGCAATTATGCGTTTCAGTATTGCAACGGGCTCACCTCCATTTCCATTCCCAAAAGTGTAACTTCAATTGGCAGCGGTGCATTTTTTGATTGTATGTATATGACGGAGATTAATGTGAGCGGGGGCAATCCGAACTACTCATCGGTAGAAGGTGTGTTATATAACAAAAATAAAACCACATTGATCAAATTTCCCAATGCAAAACCGGGTAGTCTTACAATACCCAACGGGGTAGTGTCTATTGAAATCAGTGCGTTTTATCACAATCGTTTTCTGACCGCGGTGACAATGCCGAGCAGCTTACAGACCATTGGTGCAAATGCTTTTGCGGAGAGTATGATGTTGGAAAGCGTCGTATTTTCCAATAATCTCAAAGAAATCGGAGTTCACTCATTTGGAAACTGCCATGAGCTGAAAAGCATTACTATTCCCGCCGGGGTGGCAGTGATTGACGACGCAGCATTCTTATTGTGCACAAAGCTAGAAACCGTCGTCATCAAAAGCGGAGTAACAGAGATCGGAAACTATACATTTTATGGCTGTAGTGCCCTGGAGTCGGTTACCATACCTGCCAGCGTCACGGAGATAGGGGAATATAACTTCTACAACAGCCCGTCTTCTATGATTATTTATGGCTATATAGGCAGCTATGCAGAAACCTATGCCAATCAAAACGGAATTGCGTTCTGGTCGCTGGATGGTTTTTTGTTTAATTCGGCAACAGGAACCATCGAGTGCTACTACGGAACCGCAAGTCTGGTCAGCATTCCGACCAAAATAGACGGAGTAGCGGTAACAACGATTGCGGAATCTGCGTTTAATGATTGCGAAAGCATTGTAACGGTCAGAATTCCCGCGGGGGTCACCACCATCGGGTATGGCGCATTCTATGTCTGCCCCAATCTCACATCAATCCAGGTGGATACCGGCAACCCCAATTACTCTTCGGTCGACGGTGTGTTATACAACAAAGATAAAACAACATTAATCAAATTCCCCAATGGAAAGAGCGGAGATTTTATCATTCCCAATGGAGTAACCAAG
>MKRK01000184.1:0-4040 GCA_001896915.1 Clostridiales bacterium 43-6 | reverse complement strand
TGTGAGCAGCTTCAAAGTGTTAAGCTTTCCAACAACCTGACCAATTTAGGTGTCTATCTTTTTGCTCACAGCGATGCGCTGAAAAGCGTTACGATACCGGGCGGCATAACCCAGATCAGTGATGCAATGTTTTATGGGTGTGCCGGGCTGGAAACAGTGGTCATCGAAAGCGGAGTAACATCCATCGGGAACAGTGCATTCAGCCAAAACACTTCACTGCGGTCGGTCACGATCCCTACCTCCGTAACAAGCATTGATGAGGGGGCTTTCAGTTATTGCCCGGAGACAATGGTGATTTACGGATATACAGGCTCTTCTGCAGAAACCTATGCCAACGCCAATGGCATCACCTTCCAGCCGATCGGTGATTTTTGGTTTGATGCTCAGACAGGAACCATCACGGGTTATTTCGGCAGTGCCTCGGTTGTATACATTCCCACAAGCATCAACGGCGTTGCAGTAACGGCAATCAGTGAAAATGCATTTGATTACTGCGAAAGCATTGTTTCTGTCAGAATCCCCGCAGGGATTACCTCCATCGGGTTCGGGGCGTTCTATTACTGCACCAATCTGACAGCAATCAATGTGGACGCCGGCAATCTCAATTACTCCTCGGTGGACGGTGTGTTATACAACAAAAGTAAAACTTCTTTGATTAAATTCCCCAATGCAAAGAGCGGAGATCTTATCATTCCCAATGGGGTAACCACCATTGAAGTCAGCGCGCTTACACAAAGCCGGTTCCTGACATCGGTCACCATGCCGGACAGCGTAACGACGATTGAACCCAACTCGTTTACTTATTGTGAGAAATTGGAGAGCATTCGGTTTTCTGCGAATTTGACCAATTGGGGAGTTTATACCTTTGCCAACTGCAATGCGCTGAAAAGCGTCACCATCCCGAGCAGCGTACCGCAGGTCAGTGATGCGGCATTTTATGGGTGTGCCGGGCTGGAAACAGTGGTCATCGAAAGCGGAGTAACATCCATCGGAAACAGTGCATTCTATAACAATCTCTCATTGCAGTCGGTCACAATCCCTGCCAGCGTAACAAGCATTGATGAATGGGCGTTTGGTTATAATCCGGACACAATGGTGATTTACGGATATACAGGCTCCTATGCACAGACCTATGCAAACAGCAAAGGGATCACGTTCCAGCCCATTGGTGATTTTTCGTTTGATGCCCAAACAGGGACCATCACGGGGTACACCGGCAATGCAGCTGCCGTATATATCCCAGAAAGCATTAACGGCGTTGCGGTAACATCCATTGGCAACGATGCATTTATCTACAAAGGCTTTATCACATCCATTCATATACCAAACAGCATTACATCCATTGGCAGCAATGCATTTCAATATTGTACGGGACTATCAAGTATTTTCATTCCCGCAAGCGTGCAGGAAATAGGAGCCGACGCTTTCCTGAATTGCATGAGTATGACAGAAATCAATGTGGATTCAGCCAATTCCGATTTTTCTTCCCAAAACGGCGTTTTGTATAACAAAAATAAAACAGAATTGATCAAGTATCCCACAGCTAGACCGGGTAGCTTTGCGATTCCCAACGGCGTGACTGTCATAGCAGAAAATGCGTTTAATAACAGCATATTATTGACGGCGGTCACCATGCCGGACAGCGTATTAACAATCGGAACAAGTGCGTTTGCTTATTGTTCTGTGCTGGAGAGTGCAGAGCTTTCTGATTATTTAGTTGATCTGGGAATTCATACGTTTGGAAGTTGCACACTGCTTCATAATATCACGATACCGGGTAGTGTAACCGAAATAAAAGAGGCTACCTTTGCGGGAACGTCCAGCCTTGATACGGTTATCATTGAAGAAGGTGTGACAACAATTCATGAATATGCATTTTATTACAGCAATACTTTAATGAATCTTGTTTTGCCCTCCAGTTTAACAGAGATTAAGAGCAACAATTTCCCCGAAGTAATGGTAATCTACGGATATACCGGTTCTTATGCAGAAACTTACGCCAACAGCAACAATATCGAATTCCAATCCAGGGACGGCTTGCTGTTTGACGCACAAACAGGAACAATAACCGGTTATACCGGCAGTACATCTAAGGTATATATTCCAACTAAAATCAACGGTGTTGCGGTAACGGCAATCGGCGATAACGCATTTTCATGGCGTGGGGACATCACTTCAGTAATTCTGCCAAACAGTATTACTTCCATTGGTGAATATGCGTTTGAGTATGGTGTAGGCCTGACGACCATTGACATACCAAAGAGTGTGTTGAGCATTGGCTACGAAGCATTTTCTAACTGCATGTATATGACAGAGATCAATGTGAATCCAAGCAACCCGAATTATGCTTCGGCAGACGGTGTATTGTATAACAAAAACAAAACCACGTTGATCAAGTTTCCCAATGCGAAAGAAGGTAGCTTTGTCATTCCGGGCGGCGTGACAGCAATCGAAGACAGCGCCTTCCGCTACAGCCGTTCACTGACATCCGTCACCATGCCGGACAGTGTGCTGACCATTGGCACAAGCGCCTTTGCCCAGTGCTATATGATGGAAAGCATTTCACTCTCCGACAATCTGATTGAACTGGGGGTGTATACCTTTGGCAGTTGTGAGGCATTAACAAGTATAACCATTCCCGACGGGGTAACCGAGATTAAGAGTGCTGTATTTGTAAACTGTAACAATCTCGAAACCGTAGTCCTGGGAGATGGTATCACGACGATAGCTGACTATGCGTTTTACAATACCGCCTCATTGCAGTCCATTACCATACCGGCCAGCGTAACTGTAATCGGGGAAGAGAACTTTAACAACCCGTTGTCCACAATGATCATTTACGGATTTACAGGTTCCTATGCAGAAACCTATGCGCTGAGCAAGGGTATTTCATTCGAAGCAATTATTTGATACAGATAACATTGCAGGCAGAAAGACAGCAGGGTAAGATTTTTCTTACCCTGCGTTCTTTTTGTCGAATTTGAGACATTCAGAAAATGAAATACGGTTATGTCGACCCATTCAAAAATTCAAAAAACATAACCTTTGGAATACCCTCATCAGGCAGATGCTAGATACTTGTGAAACAAACTGTATCAAAATACGACAAATATACAAAATAATAAAAAATTTTACATAATATCTTTACTTGTTTGTATAAATATGGTACATTTATACAAATGACAAATGATAAAGTAATTTGTTGTTAAAAAAGAAAAGGGGAAGTAAAATGAGGAAACGGTTTCTAGCAAGGTTTTTATCAGTCTTTTTAGCAATGGCAATCCTGGTAAGCTATAGTCACCTAATAGTAAATGCAGACGGATTAAACAAGCATTATGATGAACAGGCAGAAAATATAAGCCCTGGTCGTAATGACACGGATTTGCCCTTTGACACAAAAAACATCTTTACTGATCCAAAAGATAAGGGAGAAAATGAACCGGAATTTGATGACAGCAGTATCCTGATCAAGCTAAAGGATTCAACGAAGCTGGGCGTATCCTCCAAGCTGTTAAAAGGGTTCAATGTGGATAGTGTCAGCAGAATCGTTGATGCAAATGACTCAAAACAGAAAGTGGGAAGCAACGAGAAGAATATTCGGGACATTAGTTTGATCAAAATCAAAAACAAGGGCAAAAAGAACGTTCAGGATATGATTGATAAGCTGAACAAAATGCCCGAGGTGGAATATGCAGAACCAAACTACATAAGAAAAATCCAAAGTGTTGATCCCCAAACTGTCAACCTGACCGAAATACAGGCACAGGACGCCTATCAGATGACCATCAATACCACCATTTCATCCGATGTTTTGGTTGGTGTCATTGACAGCGGTGCCGACTATACCCATACGGATTTGGAGGATATCATATGGCAGAACCCCGGAGAGATCCCCGGGGATAACATTGATAATGATAACAACGGGTATATTGATGACGTAAACGGGTTTGATTTTACGTCCGATACCTATGCAAACCTCAAATATTCACAAGACACAAACGGACCGCTTGACGACAACGGCCATGGAACTCATGTGTCCG
>MKRK01000183.1:7062-8995 GCA_001896915.1 Clostridiales bacterium 43-6 | reverse complement strand
GGCGATTTGACCTTTGATGTTTTGGAGAGCCACCGCATCCTGTTCTTCAGTGATCTCATGCTTTCTGTCGAAATAATCAAATATTCTCTGGAACAAAGCCATAGACCGTGTCAGATCCACTTGAATGTTGAGCAGCTGGGCAACCGGACCATACAGCCTGTTGAGCAGAGCCACAACCGTGATGATGGTACCCACAGTGACAGCCTTTTCATTTTGGGCAATGAGGATACCGCCTACCAGATAAATCAGCATAGGTCCGATGGTGGTAAACGTCCCCATCACCATACGAAACCATCGACCCGCCATTTGCTCCTTGATTTGCAGTTGGATGGTTTCCTTGTTGGCACGACTGAATTTATCGTATTCATAGCATTCCTTGCAAAAAAGCTTGACCAGCAAGGAACCGCTGATGCTAAGGGTTTCGTTTAAAATCTGATTGGTCACATCCCGTTTTTCCTGTGCTTCCATGGTAATCTTCCATCTGGTTTTCCCTACCTTTTTTGTGGGAATGATAAACAGCGGAACGATGAGAACCCCAAGAATCGCCAGCTTCCAGTTGAGCAAAAACAGTGCTGCTATGGTGGTAGACAGAACAATGAGATTGCTGATAAAATTGGCAACTGTACCGTTGATGACACTTTGAATGCCGTCGATGTCGCTGGTCATGCGTGTAATCACATCGCCCTGCTTTTCTGTGGTGAAAAAACGGTGGGACATTCGCTCCACATGGTCATACATCTGATTTTTCATGTCATAGATAATATGCTAGGAAATCCACGTGTTCAGGTAGTTTTCCAGAACTCCGATGAGATTCAGACCCACCGTAGCGCCAAAAGAAAGACCGATCAGCAATATCAGATCGGGAATATAACTCTGCTTGCCGGCAGTGCTGCCGACCATCTCCGTCAATGTATCCACAATGTGCTTGGTCAGCAGAGGTGGAACAAGACCCAGCACAGAGGTCACAATGAGTGTAACAAAAACAATGGAAAACTGCAGCCTGTAGGGTTTTAGGTAGCTGAAAATACGTTTCAGCATCCCTCGGGTCAGCTTGGGCAAATTCTTCTTTTCCTCGTCTGTCAGATTGCCCCGCATCCCCCCCATCCGGAACATACCGCCGCGCATTTCCATTCTGCAACCAACCCTTTCAAAATCATTTATTCTTGGACATTTTTGCAAGCTCCGTTAATTTCAGCCGCTTGCCGTAATGCAGCACTGCAGAGGAATAGAACCGAACCGATATCTTCACAAAGAACACAATGGTGACGATCAATAAAACCAAGGACAAGCCGATTTCCCAGAGCGGAACCTCCATGGCTATCATTCTGCCCGGCATGGCAAAGGGTGCAGTAAACGGAACAATAGAGGCAATGGCGGTTATCCTTCCGCCGCCGGGAATGACGGAAGCCATATAAGAAACATAAAAGGAAATTACCGCAATGAGCGAGATGGGCATCAAGGCGGAGTTCACATCCTCCGACCGGCTGACGGAAGCACCGGCAACCGCATCCATCATGGCATAAAGCCCATACCCGAGAACGAAATAAACAACCAGCATGAGAATAGAAAAGGGGCTGAAGGAAGAAAAACTGATGGTCTGCCCCATTACCGTTGCTCCGCCCTCCGGATAAGCAATTTTGTTTGTAACCAAACCGGTGAGAATCACCAAGGTAAGCTGCATCACTCCCAATAGTCCCATGGCAAGAGATTGGCCCACAATGATATTCTGTGGCTTTGTGGAAGTAATCAGCACCTCCATGACTCTGCTTGTTTTTTCGCTGGCAACAGAAATCGCCACCCAATAACCGTAGTAATAAATAGCAAAGAACAGAAGAAGCAGAATAACAATACAGGAAATCTGCCGTTCCACATAATTGATGCCCAGCCCTTCTTCCGCAAACTGAATCGGGGCTGATATTTTCTCAATCGATTC
>MKRK01000183.1:6774-7022 GCA_001896915.1 Clostridiales bacterium 43-6 | reverse complement strand
GACGAAATATTCCTTGTAATAATATTTTGCGCCGAAGGTGCTTGTATCTTCCCCTATCACGATGAGATATTTATTCTTTTCATTCTTCACGGTGTTTTTCAGTGCTTCCGTGTCCCCGCTGCCCCGTAAAAACTGATACCCCGGAAACCGTCGGGACAATGAGGAATAGTCGTCACCCAACAGCTTCGCTTTGTCGACGATATAAACCACCCCGGCGTTTTCAACCGGCTTGGAAGGGGTGCTGCCTT
>MKRK01000183.1:4581-6692 GCA_001896915.1 Clostridiales bacterium 43-6 | reverse complement strand
AAAACCCTTTTTCTTCACATGCTCCAGAAAGGTATAGGAAAAAACAGTCATGGTATCCTTCATGATGAAACACCTACCTTTTCAACAAAGATTTCATGGAGCGACGGCTCCCGAATTTCAAATTTATCCGGCAGATACTTGTTTTGCAGCATCGCCGAAAGAAGCCGAAAAGCCTGACTGTCTTCTTGGATTGTAAACTCATAGCCAAAGGGTGTCTTTTCCTTCAGGACAATGCCTTCTTTTTCAGCAAGGGGGATCATGTCCGCACTGCATTCAATACTCAGATTGGTTCTTCCGTATCCCGCCTTGATTTCCTTCAGGTTCCCGGACAGTACCGTTAACCCGTTATGTAAAATGAGAATATCCTTGCAGTATTCTTCCACGGTGGACATCTGGTGGCTGGACATGATGATGTATTTGTTATTGTCAATCAGCTCTTTGATCACACCCTTGAACAGATCCGTGTTCACAGGGTCAAGTCCGCTGAAGGGCTCATCCAGAACGAGCAGCTCAGGGTCGTTGATCAATGCCGCAATCAGCTGGATTTTCTGCTGATTGCCTTTGGACAGCTGTTCTGCGATGCGGTTTTTGTATTCTGCGGCACCCAGTCGCTCCAGCCAATAATTCACCTGCTTCTTTGCACCGGCGGTGCTCATTCCCTTGAGCTTACCGAAATAGATCAGCTGATCCTCCACCTTCGCTTTGGGATAAATCCCCCGTTCCTCCGGCAGATAACCAAACTTCGTGTCTTCCCGGCTGACCGGTTTGCCATTCCATAAAATCTCGCCCTCATCCCTTGCCAGAATACCGAGAATGAGACGGATGGTCGTCGTTTTGCCGGCACCGTTTGTGCCCAACAGCCCAAACACGCCGGGCTTGTCAAAATTAAAACAGATTTTGTCTACAGCGGTTTTGGATCCAAAACGTTTTGTTGCGTTTTTCACACTAAGACTCATTCATTTTCCTCCTATATGGATTGATTTATTTTTTATAGAGAAATGTAGCGGCTTGTTCCACATCACAGTCGGTCAGGCTTTCTTTTCCGTACCGTGACCTGATATACAGGTCTGTCATGGTTTCGCTTTCGATCGCTTGTTCCCGCAATGCTTCTTGTATCTCCAGCGGCGTTTGCGTTTCCTTCACGGTAACACCCTGCCTAACGGCATGCAGCACAAACCGCCTGTACAGAAACCGTATCCGTTCACTGTTGGTCTGCATATCCTTCCATCTTGTTTTTCGCTTTTCTTTTCGTTTCTGTTGTTGGCTCTTTTGGCTTTTATCAAAAAAAATATAACTGTGTTCATCCCTCGATCCGCCTAAAATTATTTTTTTCTTTTTTCTTTGGCTGATCCGTCTGGCTCTCAGCTTTCCGAAAAATTCAGATGAACGTTTGATGAGAGAACGGATGAACCTTTCCAGCCTCTCAAGAAGCAAATACCGATATAAATTATATCCCGAAAGCACAGCGAAAACAATAGAAAATACATTTATGATATCGTTATAATAGCTTTTCGGATGATACACATTGAGGAACAGATGCACAACAAATAAAACAGCACTGGCTGAAAAATACAATGCGATTTTGTGTACTGTTTTTAGTTTTTTCAATCTATTTCACCACTTTATAGTTTGATGATATTCACCGTGTTCCCCATTTTTCGCAAATGATGAATTTGTGCCTCGTTGTGTTCCGATAAATACGATGCCAAGATAAAAATTTCCGTATTGGTAATTTTTCTCCGGATATCAATGTTCAATAGGGTGCTGAAGGAAACCCCCATTTTCATCTCCAGCTTTGCCATTTCTTCCAGAATCCGCTTCAGATGGGGATAACCACCTTGTCTCTCAAGATAAACATAGTGACCGCCTCTATTGTTTTCACAATTGGCTCCAAACCCTGTTTTGATACCCTGCCGGGTGGCGTCCTTTACCATAGCGGCGGCATAAGACAGCCCCCGCTCAATTTTGCCGGTATCCGAAACATTGATCCACATCGACTCGTTGATTTGAACATTCAGATACAGCATATAGTTTTTGGAGGATGTGCTGTCCTTCACATTTACCCGGAGCTCACCGGATTTTGCCGTGGCCTTAAAATTGATGGCGGAAAA
>MKRK01000183.1:0-4548 GCA_001896915.1 Clostridiales bacterium 43-6 | reverse complement strand
CATGAGACGCCGCATGGCGTAATAATCCCCCTGAGGGCTTCCCGACGGCGTCGGCACCTCCGAAATCGGCACAGGCTTCGGATACACATACAGCTCTGTTTTTGCAATCATCAGCCGCGGCGAGGAACCTATCAAAAACAGTTCAGCCGTGTCCAGTTCATAAAACCCCCGTTTCAGACATTTCAGCGGATGCCGCCGCCTGATCTGCATACGGGGTTGCAAGGAAAAACGGCTGGTAAAATGCTGCATCTGCTCGTCGGGATCGGCAGGATAGCCCATCACCAACAGGTTTTTGTTGATATAGGCGTCTGCATCAAGACGATACAGCATAAGCCGACCTTCGTTACTGACGGTCTCGATCAGTTCTACCGACTCACCTTCAAACACCGCTTTTTTGGAAAAAGCACGGGAATAAACAACCCTTCTGATCCCGTAATACCGGTAAACCGTAAAAAGAGCATACAAAAGCAAGCATACCCCGATACAAATACCCGCAATCAGCAGCGCCGTACCTATATTCATGACCGAAAATCCTCTGTCGGAACCGGAACCCGGTTCAGGATTTCTTCCACAATCTCTGTTTCTGCACCTTCCTCCAGCCTTGCCATGCTCTTTAGAATCAGCCTGTGGCGGAGAACGGACAAGGAAACGGCCTTGATATCATCGGGCAGCACAAAGCTTCTGCCCTGTATGGCTGCAAAAGCCTGTGCGGCCTTCATTAAGCTCAGGCATCCTCTGGGGCTGACGCCCAAATCCACATTGTCATGGCGTCTGGTTTCTTCGACAATGGTCACGATATATTCCATCAAAACAGGATGCACAAATACTGCTTTCACATCCCTTTGTGCCTCCAAAATCTCGTCCTTCGTCACCGCCGTCTGCAGCGTATCAAATGGTTCATCATGTAGGAACCGTTCTAAAATCGCTTTGCCTTCCGCTCTTGTGGGATATTTCATGTTGATTTTTAGCAAAAACCGATCCAGCTGTGCTTCCGGCAGGGGAAAGGTCCCCTGTGTTTCCACGGGGTTTTGTGTGGCGATCACCATAAAGGGTTCTTGCAACACCCTTGTTTGTCCGTCAATGGTCACCTGATGCTCCTCCATGCTTTCCAGAAGCCCTGACTGGGTTTTCGGTGTGGCACGGTTGATTTCGTCCGCCAATACAAAGTTGGCAAAAACAGGACCGGGCATGAATTCAAACTCGCTGTGTTTGAGGGTAAAAAAGTTGATGCCGGTAATGTAAGAGGGCAATAAATCCGGAGTAAACTGAACGCGGCAAAAGCTTGCGTCCACAGACTTTGCCAGTGATTTTGCGAGCATCGTCTTCCCCGTCCCCGGTACATCCTCCACCAGCACATGCCCGCGGCAAAGCAGGGCGACAATCAATAAATCCGTCACGGCTTCTTTTCCCACAAGCACCCTGCCAATGTTCGCCCGAATCCTCTGTGCCAGCTCCTTGATTTTTTCTGTGTCCATATACATGCCTCACTTTTTCTATGATGTATTGTTTGGATAGCTCAAATCGTCATATTTTATTGTTATAATTTTAACACAGTTAATTTTTAACTGCAAGAGCTATTGAGTATCCTCAACCCGAGGTTGTACTATTTAACTGCAACGTTCTTTATTTTTCAAACTTTTACAGATATAATATACTTATCAATACAGCAGGGGGTTATCCTATGACCATGGGACAAATACGATCTGATTTATGAAAAAAACAACATATCACTCAGGAGGAAATGTCAAATATCTTGAGTATCTCACCTCAGGCGATATCAAAATGGGAGAATGACATTTGCCTGCCCGACACAGCAATGCTTCCGAAAATCGCAAATTTGTTTCATGTAAAAATAGACTATCTGTTTCATGAAGAATCCGATAGGGATATCTATAGCAGTGTGAATAAACATATTTCATCCTTCGGTCAGTTCTTAGGATATGACGCTGCAATCAAATTATTCGGTTACATCCATCACGGCTTGTCTCAGAATAATTTACTGAAAGATACGCTGTCCGATACCCTCACACATATCTCCGCCCCCCATGGTTTGTCGCTTTTTACAGCAAAAGGTTACGGGATGGTCATTCACAGAGACTTTTTTTGTAACATCGCCTATGAAACGTTGGAATTTATCTGTCCCATCCTGTCGTGCCTGTCAGAACCCAACAATTATAAGATCATTCTAAACATTCTGACCTTTGATGAAATTTGTTACCAGAATTTAAAAGCTTCTCTTTGCTTTTCTGATGATGTACTGCGAAAACATCTGAACATCTTAATAGAAGCAGGACTGATTTTTGAAGAACAATCAAAACAAAAACGGCTCGGTACCATTTACCGGATCTATAATAAGGATGATCCGAATATACATTCTCTTCTATGTATTTTGACTGCCACCTTTGAAAGCATTCACCGCTCTGTCATTGACGGATATTGGTGCTGTGCAGGCAGAGGCGACTATCCCATCGGTATCGTACCGGCAAAAGAAAAAGAATAACAAAACGGCACAGTATCGCTGTGCCGTTTTTGATTGCAGGTTGCCCTGTCTTCTTATTATTTCTGTTCCGTCCAGGCGGCAATGTCCTTGAGCCGACCGATAATGGGCAGATGCTGGGTACATTTGCTTTCGCAAATCCCGCATTCGATGCATTTTTCCGCTTCCTTCGGGTCGATGCCCCAATGCCATTTAAACTCGTTCATGGTTGCTTCGCTGTTGCCCAGAATGCTGTAGTTATATGACAGCATATGCTTGGAAACAGGGATTTCCTGAGGGCAGTATTCGCAGTACCGGCAGCCCGTGCAAAGCTTATCCATGGAGGACGACATTCTGTCGTTGATTTCTTTTAGTTTATTTTCGTCGAAGGGCGAAATCACCCTGCCGATTTCCGTATTCTGAATGACCTGCTCGATGGTTCCCATCCCTGCCAGCACCGTTGATATTTCCTTGTGGGAACAGTTAAAACGCAGGGCGGCATCCACCACGGTTTTGTCCTTTTCCCCCCGCAGGAAATCAAAAAAATCAGCCTTTTCGGGGATAATGCCGCCGCCCAACGGGTTCATGGTGGCAACACCGAGACCTTTTTCATAGGCGGCTCTCAGCCCTTTGCCGCGAAACTGGGCATTGAGAATATTATACCCGATGGTCATACCCTCAAACCCGCCGTTATTGACGATGGTTTCGATCTCGTCGCCGTTACAGTGGGTGGAAAACACAATATGCTCAATGAGCCCTTCCTCCTTGGCTTTCAAAGCAGCTTCATAAGCCCCCCCTTTGACCATACGGCTTTTGTAATCCTCAATGTCAAGGATGCACCAGATATGATAAAAATTGATCTTTTCCACACCCAGCCGGGTTAAGGATGTTTCCAGCCGCTTTCTCAGCTCGCTTCCGTCCTTGTCGCCGCTTTTGGATGAGATATAATATTCCCCCGGCATCTCCTTGAGCGCATGACCGAAAATCAGCTCACTCTGATCCTCGTTATAAAAAGGAGCAGTATCAAAATAGTTCACACCAAGCCGGTTTGCGGTTCTTACAACCTCGGCGCATTTGTCATAATCATAGCTGTCTCCGTCCTTGACGAAACGCATTCCTCCAAACCCGATGGCAGATACCTTTTTTCCAGTCTTTCCGTAATCTTTATAAACCATATTGCAATCCCCTAAATTTTAATAAGTTCAGTATACTAAATTGAAAATAGAAACGCAACTAATTCATTTCGACATTTGACAAAACACCCTTGCCCAGCAGTAAAAGCAATCCGGATATGATCACATTCCATACCGTAAGGAAAAAGAGTAAAAATGCAAATCCCGCCAACCCCTGAACACTAAGCTGGACGATACCGGCAGGAATCAGTCCGACCGCCACAACAATCATGGGCATAAACATGGCAACCATATGAACAAACACATTTTTAGAGTCCGTCCTGAATATCCGTTTCACAATCACCGAGCAGGAGGTAATCAGCACCATGACGCTGAAATAGCAAAGACCGCCCGCCAATGCCATGGGGATACCGCTCTGAAACAACAGCGCTCCCAATAAGAAAATGATGGCGCTGTCGATTGCCGAGGAAATCAGCTCCGGCAGCAGCAAGAACAGCAGCTTGCCCTCCGGCTGATGTGGCAATAAATAAATATACGGCTTAGTCAGCTCCGTTTCCCAGGAATTAAATTTTTGAAAAAGCAGGCTGAAATATGCCGCAATCGCTAAATAAATGAGGAAAGACGCATGGAAGACCAAGGAGGAAACCACTCCCAAAAACGCAATGACAATGGAAAGAATGCTGAAAACGCCAAAGGTACCCCGACGTCTTTCCAACATACGTTTGTACATAAAAACGGAAGCTCCCATTCCGCCGCCGATGCCGGAGGTCTTGATTTTCTTCTCCTTGGAGGGCCGTCTCACATACCGCTTCCCTTGCTTCAAGGACTCTTTTGCATCCTGCTTCATTTGTGCGCCGTTCAAAACATCTTCATAATATTCCGTTTTTGTTTTGACAATGACAAAAAAGCAAAAAACGAACAAAATAAGACACAAGAAGG
>MKRK01000182.1:4900-8137 GCA_001896915.1 Clostridiales bacterium 43-6 | reverse complement strand
GTCAAATCAGCACAGGAAAGCTCTTCGTTCCTCATTGCCTGTTCCAGCAAGGGCAGAAAGCCGGGATAGCCGCAGTCCACCAAAACCATACCGGTTTCATTCTTTATCACCACCGGATGGATCACACCCTTTGTCTCCTCAAAATGAAACTTGATATCCAACACAAAAATTTTATTCATATTGTTCCTTGACCTTTATGATTGTTTCGATTTCCTTCGCTGTAAACAAATATTTTTTACCGCAGATCCCGCAAACCAGTTCTTCTCCACTGTTCTCTGCCGACTTCCTCAGCTCTTCGGTTTCCAGTGACAGCAAGGCACCCGCAAACATTTCCTTTCTGCATTTACAATCGGTGCTCAGTGTATATTCCTCTACCACATCACAAAAAGATAAAAGTGCTTCCCCAATAGTTTCCCGATAAAACGCCACACTATTCTCCACTGCCTTTACAGCTTCTCTAAGCGCAAAGGGCAATGGCTGTATCATGCAGCCCTGCACCCTTCCGCTGTTTACATAAACTATGAATATGGTTTCTGTTTGCTCGCTTTGGCGATAATAATCAGACAAACACTGTTCAAAGGAATGGGAGCTCAACGCAATGGTTCCGGTGACCTTACCCTCCATACGGCTAATTTTTGTCAGTGATAAATAGGCTCCTGTTCCTGTCAATGAAGAAATATCCCCATCAAAGCTTGCTAACTCCTCTGAGAACAAGCAATGCACACGTCCCTCACCGTCGATGTTGCAGTTTACATAACATTCTTTTCTCTCGTACTGCACAAAAATTTTTATTCGCTGATCCTCTTGTTCCAGAAATCCACGCATAAGACAACAGATCGTAAAGATTTTTTGATACAACTCTTTTGCGGCATCGGTTTTCATCTCGGGGAAGCAGCTTTCCTTTGAAATATCCGTCACATCGGCATAATAGAAACGGATGTCTTGATTTTTTGTCATCAATTTAAGTAAACGGTTTTTTATGTTCATCACAATCCTATGAAATCCCCGTATCCGGGGCAATCTTTATCCTTTTCGGGAATACGGGTTTTTGTTTCTTCCGGTGTTATTCTCCGGTTTTGCCGTGCGTTTTCTGCCTTCCTGCTTCTGCTCATATTTTGAGCGTGCCGGTTTTACAAAGGCTGCTTCCTTCGGCAATCTGCGCCGTTCTTGCGTTTTTTTCGGAGAAATGGTGGTAATCATAAGCGGATAGGGATGATCTTTGATTTGCGGTACGTGCTTTCCGATCAGCTTCTCTATCCCAGCCAGCTTCTCCTTTTCTTCAAAATCACAAAAAGAAATGGCAGTGCCGCTCAGTCCGGCTCTTCCCGTCCGTCCGATTCGATGCACATAGGTTTCCGGCACTTCAGGCAGGTCGAAATTGAACACATGGGACAGCTCGTCGATGTCAATCCCTCTTGCGGCAATGTCCGTTGCTACCAGCACCCGGGTTTCTCTCTTCTTAAAATTGCTTAATGCCAGCTGGCGGGCGTTTTGTGATTTATTTCCATGAATCGCCTGGGCTTTGATGTTGTTTTTGGTGAGTTCCAGCGCAACACGGTCTGCCCCATGCTTTGTGCGGGTAAACACCAAAGCTGATTCGATAGACCTGTCCTTTAAGATATCCAGCAACAATTTCCGTTTGTTGTCCTTGTCTACAAAATAGACAGACTGGTCAATGACATCAACCGTTGAGGATATCGGCGTTACTGTAATTTTAACCGGGTCGTGCAAAAGCGAATTGGCCATTGCTGAAATCTCCGGCGGCATTGTCGCCGAGAAAAACAGGGTCTGTCTTTTAACAGGTATTTTTGCAATTATTTTTTTGATATCGGCAATAAACCCCATGTCCAGCATGCGGTCTGCTTCATCCAATACAAATATCTTGATATATTGTAAATTCACCAGGTTCTGATTGATCAAATCATTTAGTCTGCCGGGTGTTGCCACAAGGATATCCACACCGTTTTTCAGTATTTCCACCTGGCGCACTTGGGAAACACCCCCGAAAATGACGCATGACCGTAGTCCGGTAAATCTTCCATATGTGTTAAAGCTTTCAAAAATCTGCATGGCAAGCTCACGGGTCGGGGTCAAAATCAATGACCTGATTTGGCGCTTTTGCCCGAACACCAGCTTTTCTTTGCTGAGCAGCTGTAGGGTCGGGATGGCGAAGGCAGCTGTTTTTCCGGTTCCTGTTTGTGCACAACCGAGCAAATCCTTTCCCTCCAACACAGGCGGAATGGCCTGCTCCTGTATGGGGGTTGGGTTTTTATACTGTTGGATTTCCACTGCCTTCATAATAGGGCCCATGACGTTTAGTTCTTTAAATTCCACGGTTTCTCCTTAGTTTTCATTTATTTATTCAAAATGCAATCTTTGTGAAAAGACTGTTCATTTCACAACCCCGTCACAGGTTAAAATCGCCTGATACAAATCCGGTCTGCGGTCTCTGAAAATCCCCCATTCCGCTCTTTGCTCCGCTGTTTTGTCAAAATCAAATTCAGCAGTGATGACAGCTTCTTCAGTCCGTCCTGCTTCGGCAAGCTTATTCCCGGTTATGTCGGTGATAAAGGACGAGCCATAAAAGGTAATTTCGGAGCCGTCGATGGTTTCGGTTCCAATGCGGTTTGATGCCACCACAGGAACGAGGTTGCAGGCGGAATGACCGATCATGCAACGCTGCCAGTGGTCCTTTGAATCCACCTCCGGACTTTCCGGTTCGGAGCCGATGGCGGTAGGATACAGCAGAATTTCAGCCCCCATCAGCACCAAGCATCGTGCCGTTTCGGGATACCATTGATCCCAGCAAATTCCCACACCGATCTTTGCATATTTCGTGTCCCATACCTTGAAGCCGGTGTCACCGGGATTGAAATAATACTTTTCCTCATAGCCCGGTCCGTCCGGAATGTGGCTTTTGCGGTAAACCCCCAGAACCTCTCCGTCGGCATCAATCATTGCCATGGCATTGTATCTGGCATTGTTTCGCTTTTCATAAAAGCTGATGGGCAAAACAACTTCAAGCTCCTTGGCAACTGCCCGAAAATGCTGTACCGCTCTGTTTTGTTCCACCTCAGTGGCATAGCTGTAATATTCCGGTTTTTCTTTCTGGCAGAAATATAATGTTTCAAAAAGCTCTTGGATCAGAATAATCTTTGCTCCCTGTGCCGCTGCTGTTCTGACCAATTTTTCCGCTTTTGTAATGTTCTCCTCTATCTTATCTGTACAGCTCATCTG
>MKRK01000182.1:0-4683 GCA_001896915.1 Clostridiales bacterium 43-6 | reverse complement strand
CAGCCGGCTTCCTTCATAAAACCGTGCCGGCGGCTGCGGGATTTTTATTACTTCAATCCTTCGCCCCTTGGCATCGTCGGTATTTCTTAATATCTCTAAATTTTCTAGTGTTATCGCATAATTGGGATCACGGTCATCCTCGCAAACCTGCAGGATAACTACCCCCGGACGGGCAAAGCAGGCAACATTGTCCACATGACCGTCGGTTTCGTCCCCAAATAAGCCATGATTCAGCCAGATGGTTTTTGTAATACCGATACAGCGTTTCAATTCGTCCTCAATTTCTTTTTGGGTTAAATGAGGGTTTCGGTTTCGGTTGAGCAGACATTCCCTGGTAGTCAGCAGCGTTCCTTCCCCGTCCACATGAATGGAGCCGCCTTCCATAACTATGGGTGAATTCAGAAAGGGTACCTTGTAATATTCCAGCACCTTTTGGGCAACCTCATTGTCCAGATCGCAGGGCAGATATTTTTCACCCCATGCGTTAAACTGCCAGTTCACTGCGGAAACGTGATGTTCGCCGTCCACCAAAAAGGTCGGTCCGTTGTCCCGGCACCAGGCATCGTTGTGAGGGACAGTGAGATATTCGATGCTGTCACCGCAAAGCGCTTTGGCTTGTTCGGCGGTATTTGCATTTACAAGCATCGTTACCGGCTCAAATTCTGAAATCGTCTTGGCGACTGCGGCATATTCTTCGCAAACAATTTCGTTGTTCTCCGGATATATCATTGCCTCCCGAACCGGCCATTCCATTAACGTCCGTTCATGCTCCGCCCATTCCGCCGGCATAAAGAATCCTTTGTGTTCCTGCATGTTTTTTTCCTTCCGTTGTATCATTCTCAATCCTATTGTTCTTTTTTCCCACGTTCGGTGGTTTTATACGTTTCTCCATTTTTGTCATAGGTAATCCATTCGCCGACGGGTTCCCCCTTGTCAAAATACCCGGAACGTTTTATCGTGCCGTCTGTGCGGTACCATTCCCAATATCCATCGGGCTGCCCATCCGTCATTTTTCCCTTTGACCAAACGGTGGTTCCGTTCGCATGGTATTTTATCGTTAGCCCGTCAACCACATCCATTTTCTTTTCCTTCACGCCGCCGGGATTTCCCAGATCACACTTGTCATTCTCCATTGCATCCTCGCTCCTTGCTATCGATACCGATTGGATTTTTAATCCTTCTGAATTGATCCGCATACCGCCGAAGCAGCTTCTGTTTCAAACAATATCCGGAATCCTGCTTGATAGCATATATGTTCTGAGGCTTGGTGAGCGGGCCATAAAAAACAATTTTGTATCCCGTTCTCTCTGCAGAAACCCGTTGTATCGCTCAGAATCTCTTTGGCATAGCCATTATTTCTGTGTTTGGGCGCAGTTTCGATATAATCAAATCTGGTACACCCTTTTTCGGAAGTATGAAATGATATCAATGCAGCTATTTCATCATCCAAAAAACCTGCAAACAAATAGTATCTGCTGTTTTTCAAGCTGCTTTTCACAACCTCAATGATATACTCTTCTTCCGCCGGAAGGTATATATCCCTTGCAATACGCTCGTCCCATTCATAAATCCTGTTAATATTCAGACGCTTGGGTGACTGAATTCTGTTATTATCCGATAAAAGCATAAATTTATTCTTTCCGTAATGCTCGATGGTAAAACCATGGCTTTCAAGGATTTGTTTGTGCTTTGCGAAGTATCCATCCGCATCTGGCTGATAGATTCTTGGCGTTCTGCCCTTTTCATGATAAAAAGACTTGATATCAACAACCATATTTTCAAACTCTTTTATCCTATCAGGATATAGAATGGCATGGTTGCTATCGTGAGATTCCTTGTTTTTTTCATGATAAAACAAGCATCCGTATGTCCTTTTCGTGACAGACGCAAACAGCGTCGGAAACACTCGCTCTTCTTCCATAATACTTTTTCTTATATTCATGCCGACACCTCATTGATCCAACCATTCTGCTTATTTTGTTTCTGAAAATCAATTGCAAAAACATAACAGCTTGACCATCTGCAAAAGTATATATGTTACATTATAGCATTGATTCATCCGTAAAAACAAGTAGAAATTACAGCACATAAAAAGGCTCTGGTATCACAGAGCCTTTTCGCATTGGAATTGTTTCATCAAAGGGAATTGATTAAGCAAATGTCGCTCTTATAAAATCCCAATGGCAAATACTGAACACCGGCCAAAGAACCCGGCACATGGATGTTTTTATAAATTCCGCCCCAACACCATATCTGTACCAACAATTGAAAGTATGCAATAGTTCCAAGCTTCTGTTGAGATTCCTCTCAGAACAACCCGGATATTTTCCCGGTTTCGTCCACGTCTATTTTTTCAGCAGACGGGATTTTGGGCAGTCCCGGCATGGTCATGATGTCACCGGTCAGAGCGACCACAAATCCGGCGCCGGCAGAAACCTTCACGTTCCGGACAGTAACACGGAAGCCTTCCGGTCTGCCCAGCTTTGTTTGATTGTCCGACAGGGAATACTGGGTTTTCGCCATACACACAGGAAGACTGCCAAACCCCAGTGATTCAAATTTAGAAAGCTCTTTTTGCGCTGACGGTGCAATGTCCACCCCGTCGGCACCGTAGATCTTCATTGCAATAGCTTCAATTTTTTCAGCTAAGGTGAGCTTATCTTCATAGGCAAAGGAAAATTTGTTTTCCTGTTCTGTCAGTGCAACAACCTCCTTTGCCAGCGCAACACCGCCATCGCCGCCCTTGCCCCATACTTCGGTCAATGCCACTTTAACGCCGTATTCCTTACAACGGGCTTCAACAAGACCGAGTTCATCCAATGTGTCTGTGGGGAAGCGGTTTATGGCTACCACAGCAGGAAGCCCGAAAACCCTTGTGATATTCTCAATATGCTTATACAGGTTCGGCAGGCCTTGCTCCAAAGCTGCAAGGTCTTCTTCCCCGAGGGCTGCCTTTTCTTTGCCTCCGTGGGATTTCAGCGCCCTTACCGTTGCCACGATCACAACAGCAGCGGGTCTCAACCCCCCTTTTCTGCATTTGATATCAAGGAATTTTTCGGCTCCCAGATCGGCGCCAAAGCCCGCTTCGGTGACCACATAATCTCCCAGCTTCAAAGCCATCCGGGTCGCCATGATACTGTTGCAGCCATGAGCGATGTTGGCGAAGGGACCGCCGTGGATGAATGTGGGGGTGTGCTCCAGCGTCTGAACCAGGTTCGGCTTCAATGCGTCCTTTAAAAGAGCCGCCATGGCACCTTCTGCGTGCAGGTCTCCTGCCGTCACCGGCTTATCGTCTCTGGTATAACCCACGATGATTTGCTTTATTTTTTGTTTTAAGTCAACGATATCCTTAGACAGACACAAAATCGCCATGATCTCGGAGGCAACGGTGATGTCAAACCCGTCTTCCCGAGGAATGCCGTTCACTCTGCCGCCCAGACCGTCTGTGATCGCCCTCAGCTGGCGGTCGTTCATATCCACGCAGCGTTTCCATGTGATTTTACGGACATCAATACCAAGCTCGTTGCCTTGAAAAATGTGATTGTCCAGCATGGCCGCCAAAAGATTGTTGGCCGCCCCGATGGCGTGCATGTCACCGGTAAAATGAAGATTGATGTCTTCCATGGGAACCACCTGGGCATATCCGCCGCCGGCCGCACCACCCTTGATGCCGAACACGGGACCGAGGGATGGCTCGCGCAAAGCAATGACCGTGTTTTTCCCGATTTTCTTCAATGCGTCGCCAAGACCGACCGTAACTGTGGTCTTTCCTTCCCCCGCGGGTGTAGGGTTGATGGCGGTGACCAAAATCAGCTTCCCGTCCTGTTAGTCAGAATATTTTTTCAATAGATTATAATCAACCTTGGCTTTATATTTTCCATAAAACTCAATCTCTTCTTCACAAAGCCCCAGGATTTGTGCAATTTCAGCAACGGGTTTTAACGTCGCTTCCTGTGCGATTTCGATATCACTTTTCAATGACACACCGTCTCCTCCTTACAGCGCTCTTGTATTGACTTCGTACAAGGCGTCCTTCATGAAATCTTCCACCGTGACAGCGCCCTTGTCGCCATCCTTTCTGGAACGGACCGAAACCGTACCGCTTTCCACTTCTTTTTCGCCCAACACCAGCATATAAGGGATTTTTTCCAGCTGAGCCTCCCGGATTTTATAACCGATTTTTTCACTTCTGGTGTCAATGGTAGCCCGCAACCCTGCTTCGTTCAGCTTTTCAAGGAGTTCACTGCCTGCTTCGATGGTGCGGTCGGAAATGGGAAGAATTCTGACCTGTTCGGGAGCCAGCCACATGGGCAGGGCCCCTGCATATTTTTCGATGAGCAATGCCAGGGTTCTTTCATAACAGCCGATGGAGGTACGGTGAATCACATAAGGAAATTTCTTTGATCCGTCACTGTCCACATACTCCATGCCGAAACGCTCTGCCAATAAAAAGTCAATTTGAACCGTGATCAGCGTATCCTCTTTGCCGTGCACGTTTTTGATTTGAATATCCAGCTTCGGACCGTAAAACGCCGCTTCGCCTTCTCCGACTTTGTAATCTATCCCGATATGGTCAAGAATCCCTTTCATTTTGTCCTGAACCTGATCCCATTGCTCCGGTGAGCCGATGTATTTTTCCTTGTTGTCGGGATCCCATTTTGAGAACCGATAGGATACATCCCC
>MKRK01000181.1:5131-6710 GCA_001896915.1 Clostridiales bacterium 43-6 | reverse complement strand
GATATCGTGGGGGTTATCATTGGTGGACCCTGGCAAAACGGGGAGAGGTATTACCGCAAAATGAAGACACTGGGGGAAAAGCTGTGCGGTAACAGGCTTTTGTTTACCGGGTTCCGTGAGGATATTACTGCTATCTATCGGGAGCTGGATATGGCTGTGCATCCGTCCCTGTCAGAAAATCTGGGCGGTGCGGCGGAGAGCCTGTCGGCCGGCGTACCAACCATCGCCACGAACGTGGGTGGCTTTCCCGATATTGTGAATGACAAAAAAACCGGGCTTTTGGCTGCACCGAAGGATCCGGATTCTATCATAGAGAACGTGGAATACTTGCTCGGTCATAAAGCGGAAGCAAAACAAATGGCTCGCAAGGGAAAAGTGTTGGTAAAGGAAAAGCTGGACGGTGGAAAATGTGCCGATAAGGTGTATGAAATGTATCAGACTCTGCTTGGCAGCGAGTTATCCTACCAACCGAGGGTCACAATCATCATTCCGGTTTATAACGGCGGAGCGTATTTGAAACAGGCAATTGACGGCGCACTGGGTCAGACCTATAAAAATCTAGAAATCATTGTGGTAAACGACGGCTCAAATGACAATGGGCACACAAGAGAAACGGCTCTGTCCTATGGCGGACAAATTATCTATCTGGAAAAGGAAAACGGCGGGGTATCTTCCGCACTCAATACAGGAATTGCAAGAATGAGCGGGCAGTGGTTTTCCTGGCTCAGTCATGACGACGGATATGCACCCGGAAAAATTGAAAATCAAATTCGGCTTTTAAATGTACTACTGCAAAACAGAGATGAAATTGACTTGGATAAAACCGTTTTGTATGGGGATGCCGAGATCATTAACAGCAGCGGAAAGCATGTCTGTGAGCTACGGGCGTATCAAGGAAAGGACAATCGGGAGCTTATACTGAAAAACATCAGGCATAACCGTTTTAACGGCTGCTCTTTTTTGCTGCCTTATGCCTGTTTTCATAAGATTGGTTTATTCAACGAAACCCTCCGCACCGTTTCTGATTATGAGTATTGGTTTCGCCTTTTGTTTCATGGCTACCGTTTTTATCACGTTGGCGGCTGTGATGTGCAAAACAGACTTCATCCGAAACAGGTGACCCATACAAAAGCGGCGCTGGCAGAGGATGAGATGGTACAGTTTCATTTGTGGATGACAGATGAATTTTTTAAGCGGAGGCTCTATCAGTCTTCGGATGATTTTATGATGCTGCGCGGGAATATGTTAAGACGCTGCTTGCATGCCGGTGCACAACGGGCACAGGAATATGCGAAGGCTTTGGGCAAGAAACCCGGTTTCTTTTCGGGTAAGTATCATACGGCGGTATTCCATTTGCGTTCGCTCTTTTTTAAAGCGTTTTACAAGTTGTTTTTTTTCATCAATCAATGAGAGGTTGATTCTCTTGCAATTCACAAACACACTTGCTTTGAGCAAAACGGGAGAAAGCGGGGCAGCGGACAAACTGAATTTTCTGTCTGCTGTTTTCATCTGTGCGTGGTATACCGTTCCGGTACTTTGCAGTTATCCGCTGTTGTTCTATCTTTTTGCAGCTTTGTGG
>MKRK01000181.1:537-5103 GCA_001896915.1 Clostridiales bacterium 43-6 | reverse complement strand
TTGCTCTGCGTTTATCTGGGGGCTTCCGCTGTTTATATGATAAGTGCGTCCGAAGACAGTGTTTTTGCAGGGGGCCTGAAGGCGGTATTGCTGAGCTGCTTCTGCGTTATGCTCTTCGATTATTATATGTCTTCGGGGAAAATGAAGGAGCTGAAGCTATTTTGCCTGTTTTCGCTTTTGTTCTATCTGATGGGCAGTACTGTCAGTATGCTTTTGTTCGGCGGCCAGGTGGAAGAGATCAAAAGAGCGGTATCGGAAGGCGGTCAGAATGCAGCCTTGGGCAATTTCGGTACCTTCTATAGTGCTGTTTTTGTGCTGGGCGGTTCTTTGTTTCTCCTCTTCTCAGCAAAAGGGAAAATCCGTTTTTTGGGGCTGTTTGGCGTTATTATTTCGGTTTTTCTGCTGTTTTACGGGCAGTTTACCTTGTCTATCATGCTTTCAGTTTTTTTGTTGATTTTATTGACAGTAAATGTTTTATGTAAACCAAAACCCGTAGTCTGGATCGCTCTGTTTGCCATAACCGCTATCGTGTTTTTGTTATTGCTGCAGGATATTTCACAGCTTTTACTCAGCTTGTCAAACATTGTTCCACAGGGTTATATCTCAGAGCGTCTCTCTGACATGGCAAGCTTCATCAGAGAAGACAATTCCTTTCATTCCGCCGCCAGAATCGATCTTTATTACGGCGATTTTATGAACTTTCTGAATTATCCGTTGACGGGCACGCTGGCGCCCAAGGCTGTTGGCATGAATGTCACCCTGCTGGCTGGCGGACACAGCTCAATGCTGGGTCTCTTTGCAAATTACGGCATTGTGGTAGCTGTTTGCTTTTTGTTGTTTTTCTTTTATCCCTATAAAAAAATCTGGAAGCTGTGGGAGGGTCATGCTTACCGTCGGTATCTTACTCCCATGTTGTTTATTTTTTTGCTGCTGAGCTTTGTGAACCCCACCTTTAATGTGCAGACACTGTGCTTTGTGATGATGATGATCATTCCGTCGCTGCCGCTGCTCACCATGAAAGCAGACGATATGCCCCGGTGTTTGTCCAAATTTTAATCTTAGCATATGATATAGTAATTACTTTAGGAGGATTTCAAGTGTATAAAGACAAGGTATTGTTGATTACCGGCGGAACCGGCTCTTTCGGAAACGCCTTAATTCATAGATTTTTAGATACCGATATCAAGGAGATCAGAGTGTTTTCCAGAGACGAGAAAAAACAGGAGGATATGCGAAAGGACTATAATACCGACAAACTGAAGTTTTATATCGGGGACGTGCGGGATTATGCAAGCATCAAGGAGCCTGTGCAGGGCGCGGATTATATCTTTCATGCCGCAGCGCTGAAACAGGTGCCCAGCTGTGAATTCTATCCGCTGGAGGCGATCAAAACCAATATTCTCGGAACAGAAAATGTTTTGGACTGTGCCATTGACGCCGGCGTTAAAAAGGTGATTTGCCTGTCCACGGACAAGGCGGCATATCCCATCAATGCCATGGGAATTTCCAAGGCCATGATGGAAAAGGTGTTCATAGCAAAGTCCAGAAAAACCGATCCGAAAAACACCATCATCTGCGGTACCCGCTACGGCAATGTCATGTGTTCCCGCAGCTCTGTCATTCCGCTCTTCATTGAGCAAATCAAAAAAGGACAACCGCTGACAATGACAAACCCGGAGATGACACGGTATATGCAAACACTGGAGGAAGCTGTGGAGCTCGTGCTGTTTGCCATTGAGCATGCAAAAACAGGAGACATCATGGTGAAAAAGGCCCCGGCTTGTACCATCGGCATGCTGGCTCAGGCACTGCTTGAGCTTTTTGACGCCAATAACGGGATCACGATTATCGGCTCACGGCACGGCGAAAAGCTGTATGAAACCCTTCTGACACGGGAAGAAATGATGTTTGCCGAGGATATGGGTTCTTTTTATAAGGTCACGGCAGACGACAGGGATTTGAATTATGAAAAATATGCCGGTCAGGCATTGCTTGATAAAAGCATCACCACGGTTGAGGACTTTAACTCTCATAATACAGAGCTTTTGTCTCTCGATGAGGTGAAGGAAAAGCTTGTAGAAACAGAATATGTAAAAAAAGAGCTGGCTTCTTTTAAAGACGGAAAATAGGTGATTGCAATGAGGGTTTTATGGATCGTCAACACGATTTTTCCACCGCCGGCAAAGGCGCTCGGACTATCCACAGGCGTCAGTGGCGGTTGGATGCTTGATTTTGCTTATCAGCTTCCCCAAAACGGAATAGAGCTGGCCGTCGCATCCTTTTACAACGGAGATACCGTCGTTCAGACGGCAATTGACGGGATCACATATTTTCTTCTGCCCGGCGGGTCCAAACGAATGATGTTTTATCATAAGGACAACGAGCGGCTGTGGGCAGAGGTGGTTCACAGCTTTCATCCCCAGCTGGTGCATATTCACGGAACGGAATATACCCATGGATTGGCTTTTTTGCGTGCCTATGGAGAGATTCCGGCTGTTGTGTCCGTTCAGGGAGTGCTGAAACGGATTGCCGAGGTGTATGACGGCGGTCTGACCATGAAAGAGCTTGTGAAGTTTCGTACCCTGAAGGAGTATTTACACCTTAACGGAACCATCGAACAAAAGCTCCTCATGAAGAAAAACGCAAAATATGAGCATGAGCTGCTCAATCGGGTCAAATATGCCCATGTAATCAATACTTGGGATTGTTCCGTAACAAAACAGATCAATGACAGGCTGCAAATATTCAAGCATGACTTTAATCTTCGTCCGGAATTTTATACGGCGGAAAAATGGGATTATGACAACTGCCGTCCATACAGTATTCTTACCGGGCAATGCAGCACCCCTTTGAAGGGTCTGCACATGCTGTTGAAAGCGGTTGCAATCGTGAAAAAGCAGCTGCCGCAAATCACCCTGACCGTGACCGGTGCAACGCCGGACAGCGGATATATGCGCTATATCATAAGCTTAATAGATAGCCTGGGACTAAAGGGACAGGTGGAATTTGCAGGACCGAAAAGCGGCGCTGATATGATAAAGCTGATGAAGACAGCCAACACAGTGGTCGTTCCCTCCGCCATTGAGGGTACCTCTATGTTCTTGCGGGAAGCCATGTTTCTGGGGGTGCCCTCTGTTTCCTCCTTCCGGGGCGGCATGGCGGACTATATCAAGGACGGCATCAACGGATTTGTCTATGATTATGCCGAATATCCCTTTCTGGCACAGAGACTGACAGAGCTGTTAACAAATAAGGAAATGCAGAAAAGTTTTTCTGACTGGGCGATCATTCAATCTGAGCTGCATCACGACCGGCAGAAAAATCTTACCGCGACATTATCCATGTATCAAGAAATAGAAAACAAAAATTACGGAAAGGATGGGTTTTGATCCATGAGCATTTCTTTGATAAACACGCCCGTAGCACTGGTTTTTTTTATTCGTCCCGAGACCTTTCGGAGGGTATTTGACGCAGTCAAAAAAGCACGCCCAGCCAAGCTGTTTCTCATTCAGGACGGTCCCCGGGCGGGATATCCGGAGGATATGGAAAAAATCCTTGCCTGCCGGAAAATTGCTGAGGAAATCGACTGGGACTGTGAGATTTACAAAAACTACTCCGAAGTGAATTTGGGTTGCGGCGTCCGTCCTTACAGCGGAATATCGTGGGTGTTTGAACATGTGGACAGGGCAATTATTCTGGAAGGTGACTGTATCCCGGACGAAAGCTTTTTCGGCTTTTGCGATGCATTGCTTGAACAATACAAGGACGACGAGCGTATCGCCATGATCAGCGGTCTGAACCACTTCGGAACGTATGACTGCGGAAAAAATGATTATTTTTTTGGAAAAACCGGTGCGATCTGGGGCTGGGCTACCTGGAAACGGGTATGGGCGCAGTATGATTATCGTCTTCGCAGTATGGACGATACAAGGCTTCTGCAAAGGGATATCCGTCACAACAGGGCAGGCAAAAGGATTATCAGGCATCTGAAAACGACCAGACAAAAGGACGGGATGAACGTCAGTTACTGGGATACCCAGTGGGACTATATCAAATATTCACAAAGCATGCTTTGTATCATCCCTGCCAAAAATCTGATCTGCAATGTGGGGATCGGAACAGGCTCGACTCATTCCGCATCCGAAATCAGCTTATTGCCGAAAAAAATCGGTGACTTCTTCTATAAGCCTGTATATCCCGTAAGTCTGCCGCTTTCTGCACCGCCCACAGTACTTTGCAGCCATGATTATGACAAGCGATATTACAATACCGTTTATCCCAACATGCTTGTGAAAGCGGTCAGAAAACTGCGTTATTATAGAAAGATGTTTTTCAGAAGGTGGAAGCGGATGGTATGAAAATAATTCTGTGCGGTCATACGGGAAGTGAAAATCGGGGCTGTGAAGCCATCGTTCGCTCTGTTTGCAGTATTCTGCGCAGTACATGCAAAAATGCCGTGATATATTTGGCGACCTTTGACAAAAAGGCGGATGTTGCCGCAGGTCTGGACAGTGTCGTGGACGAGTTCATTGAATATGGGAAAATCAAACGCTTTTCACCCGGCTT
>MKRK01000181.1:0-453 GCA_001896915.1 Clostridiales bacterium 43-6 | reverse complement strand
GACCGCCCCGTCATTCCGTATGCCCTTAACAGGGTTGCAAAAAAAAGGGGGGCAAAAAACATTCTGTTTGGCTGTTCTGTGGAAAAAAGCAGGATCGACACAGAAATGGCTCAGGATCTCAGGCAGTATCAAATGATTTTTGCCCGGGAGAGTATCACGTTTCAAACCATAGCGGATGCGGGCGTTCCTGCCGACAGGCTGCGGTTGTATCCCGACCCGGCATTCAGTTTGAAGTATGAATTGTTTCCTGTTGAGGATTTGCGGGAAAACAACACAATCGGTATGAACATCAGTCCGCTGATCTTGGACAGCGGCAGAGAAAAAACAATGGTGATGAAAAACTATGAACGGTTAACAGAGTATATTCTCAATGAAACACGATGGAACATTCTTTTGATCCCTCATGTATATGCCAATGGAAACAAGCAGGATTTAGCACCTTTGACGGCGCTG
>MKRK01000180.1:6936-7809 GCA_001896915.1 Clostridiales bacterium 43-6 | reverse complement strand
AGTGAGTTGCATGCCTGGTCCACTACGTTTTGATTGATGAAGCTGTCCTTACCCCAGAATTTCCATAAACCGTTTGAGAGTTTGGCAATGGTGACATCTGTAACATTCGTGTCAATGTAGAAGTCTTCAATTTCATCATGTGCCCACGGAAAGCTCAATTCACCACTTGTGTTGTCACCTTGCGTTAAAATGGTGCCGTCTTCTTGAAAACCGATGATCGTGTTACCATCAGCAATAATCCTTTTGATCCCGGTCCATGTAGTGGCCGTTGCAAAATTAACACTGCTGCCCTTATACACGATTGTTCCGTCGGCTTTTAGACCAAAGGTGTTTTCATTGCTTGCTCCCACTTGAACAATTTGTGCACCCGGCCAAATATCTGTGCCGCCATTGGTGCTTCCTAATTTTGCATTTGAAATATTACCGCCTGCAATGGCACGTCCTCTGTTGGTAACTCCGACAATGTGATTGTTTGTTGCTGATATTTGAACAAAGTACTCTTCTGGGTCACCGGGGTTGGGAGTGTCTGCTGCCAATAAGGCATTATTCATTTTTGTTTTTCCGTTGTTCATGTCACCGCTGGTGCAAGCAGTAACTACTCTGCCACGCATAGCAGGATCCGGATGATCCAATCCCACAAGACCAACCAACCCGGCAGTTCCACAGGCATACAATTCCACGATGTTTTTAAATTGCTTTGCCAATGGCTTTATCGCATCATAATCCGGTGATTTTCCCGTCATAATCACCGTTCCGTCTGCACGAACAGCACCCGCAAAATTATATCCCATTGCTATTTTCGTAATGGGATTGGTTGCACTTGGCACAGAGCTTG
Source organism: Clostridiales bacterium 43-6 (assembly GCA_001896915.1). Classification (GTDB taxonomy): domain Bacteria; phylum Bacillota; class Clostridia; order Oscillospirales; family Acutalibacteraceae; genus MKRK01. The sequence goes on along the minus strand of MKRK01000180.1, from coordinate 6,974 downwards.
TGGTAATCGTTATGGATGTATCCGGTGCCGGAACCGTC
>MKRK01000180.1:2233-6928 GCA_001896915.1 Clostridiales bacterium 43-6 | reverse complement strand
CTTTCAGCAATCCATTGTCATATAGTGCAATTGCACCGCCGTAAGCGTAGGAGTTAATGGATACCTCCTTCACTTCTATCGAATCCGGGGTAAGAGCCGCCGCTTCATAGACTGCTGAAACGGTAAATACACTGATCAGCAGTGCAAATACCAGCAGCAAACTAAGAGGTCCTTTGAGCATTCTTGCCTTTTTCATCTTTCATCCTCCATAAATTAATTTAAAACCATGCGAAAATGCAATTCTGAAATGTTCCTTGGTTGTGGTTTCTTACTATACATATTTTCACAACACCATGATCGAATTTATGTTGTAAAAAATATAGCTATGATTATCTATCTGCGAAAATCAAACGATTCAATCAACAAGGTTATATTTCGAAGCACCGACTTTGATTCACTAATCATGGAACTCATTGTAAATAATCATAACATAATTTTCATTTAAAAAACAATATAACTAATCAACAATATCTACGTAAAATACTTGGGCATGTTGCATACATGAAATTTTTGCTTATTTAAAATGTACAATCCATTCAAAAAAAACCTCGTTTTCCATTGTATATCTTATATTACTTTATTATTACCCTATCAATCAAAAAGGAGCGCCTCCCTAAGAAGCACTCCTTACATTTACTGATTCAAATCGTTCACAGCCGCCATGAGCTGGGGATCATCCTTATCATTCAGCATAGCAAAATATTTTTGTTGTTCGGCAGATAATTCGACCTTGATATCGGGCTCGAATCCTTTTTTATGATATGCGTTGCCATTCTTGTCTATGAACATCCCAGTGGTAAATTTCACTGCCGTATTGTCAGATAACTGGAAAGTGGTTTGTACAATTCCCTTGCCATAGCTCTTCGTGCCCACCAACTTTCCTTTGTTATAGTCCTTGATATTCATAGCGAACAACTCCGAAGCACTTGCCGTTCCGCCGTTGATCAAAACATCCATGGGAAGGCTGATCTCCTTGGCGTCGGATTTATTGTCCACTTTAATGTTGCCGCTTTTATCCTTTGTTTTAACAATGTCACCACTGGGCAAAAGCATATCAAGAATTTTGGCACAGGAATCTACCGTTCCGCCACTGTTATTTCTTAAGTCAAAAATAAGCGCCGTTGCATTCTTGTCCATAACACCTTTTAACGCTTCTTCAAACTGTGGCACCGTTTCATCGCCAAACGTATCAATCTTAATGTAACCGATGGTTCCGATCATTCGATAATCCACAGCATCCGTGGTAAAATCAGCCGGAGTGACACTTAATTCCTTCGTTGTACCTGTGGATAAAATCGCAAGTGCTACAGGCTTATCCCCCGACTCTTTGATGATATTTACCGCTTCCTCCAACGTCAGTGTCTCTGTGGCTTTTCCGTTAATCTTGGTAATTAAGTCGCCTCTGACGATACCGACAGCTTCAGCGGGACTTTTGCCGGCCACCGCCGCAACATATAAATAATGATTGTCCGGGGGTTTTACGATATCGATCCCAAGCCCTTTGCTTTCGCCCTTTGTCATGGATATTTTATTTTCATATTGCTTGTTATCCAGATACTGCGCATAATCATCACCCAACGCAGAGACATAGCCATTCGCCAAGGCAGCACTCAGCTTATCTTCATCCACTTTATCAAGGAAATACTTTTTTACATTTTTATCAATTTCATTGAGCTTTTTGAAGTTGGTCTGACCACCGGCAAAGATACCTACCTGATGGTTGACACCATACAAGGTCAGCGGGATCGTCACAGAGATTGCGACTGCTATTCCGATGATAATCAGAGTCATACAAAGACCGACGGATATTTTCCTGTGCATACAATTAACCATTCCTTTCCAAAACAAAGCTGACATGAATCTTATATTGCGCTCATTATCCCAATCCTTTTCAATCAATCTATTTCATCCTATGCATTCCCTATTGGTAATAAAACATTCTAGGGATCCCATCTAATATTATTCATCATTGATTGCTTGATATGAGCTGTTTTTATGATTGTTCTGTGAAAACGGAAAGAGCTTGAGAACAATGCGTTTATACACGATTCTCAAGCTTTATTTATTACTTTAAGTAACCCATGGGATTGACCTGGTCTCCGTCCAAAATCACTTCAAAATGCAAGTGAGGTCCAGTGGAATTTCCTGTGCTTCCCACCTCTGCAATTTTCTGTCCTTTTTTAACAGTTTGACCTGAACTGACCATAATTCTGCTGCAATGAGCATAGAGCGTTGTCAGCTCTTTGCCGTTGTATTTCCCGTGACCGACATACAGCCGGTTTCCGTAGCTGGTACTGCTGTATTTCACCAGTACCACAACACCGTCTGCGGCCGCAACGATATCATGACCATAAACACCGCCGCCTGTGATATCAACACCGGGATGAAACCCGCTGCCGCGAGGACCATAGCCTGAAGAAATGGTATAATATCCCGGAACAGGCCATGCCAGCAAACCGCCGCCGTAGGTTCCCGTATAAGTGTTTTTCTGTTTCAGTTCCGCAATGTCGGCTTTGATTTCTCTTTGCTTTTGCAGCTCCTCTGCTCGTTCCTCTTCAATGGTTTTCTTTTCATCTTTAGCCTCATCAATTGCTTTTTGCACCACAGCCAATTGAGTGCTATAATTTTTCTGGCGGTCTTTCATATCATCCCGCTTGCGTTTGTTGCTTTCTTTGTCTTCCTCAAGCTTAGCTTTGTCCTCATTGATCACCTTCAGATCCTTCTTCAGGTCATCAATCATTTTGTTGTCCTTCTCCGATACGCTGCTGATGAGTTCCATTTTCGCAAGGAAATCCGCAAAATCGGATGTGCTTAACAGCACCTGAAGCTCAGTATTGCCGCCTGATACATACATGGCGCGCAGACGTTCCTTAAAAAGTGTGGTTTTATTCTCAATCTCAATTTCTTTTGCCTTAATCTTCTGTTCAGCATCCTTAATCTTCGCATTAAGCTTGGTTATTTCCCCGTTGATCATATCCATGTCATCTTTGATGCTGTCGATGATGGCCAAGACTTTATTGATCTGGGCTTGCTTGTTTCCGATCTGTCCCGCCAGCTTATTGATTTCCTGCTGCAGCTCCTTGCTTTTTTGTTGTGATTTTGCCAAATCCTTTTTATAGTCAGATTCCGTTTTGGCTTCGGCGATGAATGCTGATTTGCCAAATCTGGGTGTTCCTATGGCAGTAAACACAATGACAAAGGTTAACAATGCAATAATAAATCTTTTAGAACGCACGAAATTCACTTCCTTCTTTACGTAAATATTTACCGAGAGAAATAAAGCTTCCTATCACGCCTGTCAGCAATCCGATGGCACTGAAAATTAAAACCAGCCACCAAATGAATGAGGAAAACGCAACAGCTTGTATTTTTAAATGTACCGTAATAGACCGGATTGCAACTCTATAGATAAAATAGAGAATCCCCGTGGTCAATGTTGCCGATACCATTCCCAGAACAACGCCCTCGATAATAAAGGGTAACCGAATAAAGTTATTGGTTGCGCCCACCGCTTTCATAATGGATATCTCGAGCTTTCGGCTGTGCATGGTTATTCTGACGGTGTTGGCAATAATAACGAGGGCAGTGATCATCAAAAGACCGATGATCCAAAAGCCTGAGGTATTGATCATCTGACGGATCGACACGATTTTGGTTGCCAGCTCACGCACTTCCCGTATGGTCTCCACATTCTCTATTTTCTTGATCTGACTGATGGTTTTGTCAAATTGTTTGAGATCCTTAAAGGTAATCTGAACCGCGTCAGGAAGCGGATTCTCTTCATTGGTCCACTTAAAATAGGACTGCAGGTCAGAGCCCATCCCTTTCATGATGGAGCTCAGCCCCTCCTGCTTGGAGATAAACAAAGTTGTTTTGATATTGTCTAACTTTGATATTTCATCTTTTACATGCTGAGCGCTGATCTCATCGGTTCCTTCTTTTATGTAAACCATGACTACATTTTGGTCCTGCAAGCCGGTTAAGGCCTTGTCCACGTTGGTAGAAAATATGATTGCAACACCCATCAATAACATACATGCAATTAAAACGCCGACGGAAGCAATGGACATCAGCCGGTTCGCCCAAACATTTTTCAAACCTTCAAACAGAAGGTATTTTACACTTCTTAATTTCATTTAACACACCCATAATCCCATCTGTGAACTGTTTTTCTTCTTTTATAAACGCCGGCGATCAACCCAGAGCCTCACAGCTGTCCGCTACAATACAGCCGCCATCCAACATAATGACACGGCGACCAAAGTCCCTGACCAGCTGATGCTCATGGGTAACCATAACAATTGTTGTTCCTCGGCGGTTGATTTCTGTTAACAACTCTACGATTTCATAGGACATATTCGGGTCGACATTTCCTGTCGGCTCGTCTGCAATGATGATGCTGGGATTGTTGACCAGAGCTCGGGCAAGACCGACACGCTGCTGTTCACCGCCTGACAGCTCTGTGGGAAAACAGCGGGCTTTGTTGCCAAGTCCCACCATACTCAGAGCCTGTGTCACACGCTTGCGAATTTCGCGACTGGACGCACCCACGACCCGAAGGGTGAATGCAACATTATCAAAAACGGTCATTTTCTGAATGATACGGAAATCCTGAAACACGATTCCCATGGTTCTGCGAAGCAACGGAACCTCTCTTTTTCTGATTTGTGACATACGAAAGCCGTTTACAATGAT
>MKRK01000180.1:0-2187 GCA_001896915.1 Clostridiales bacterium 43-6 | reverse complement strand
ACAAATTCACCTTTGTTGATTTTTATATTTACATCCCGCAGCGCATGAATGCCGGAACTGTAGGTTTTGGAAACACCCTTAAATTCAATCAGCGGCTGCTCGGATTCTTTAAAAGCCTGCGTATTAATTTTAATTCCCTGCTCTCTTTCCTAAAATTCACAAACTAATATTTGATGGGGTTGGCACCAAGATATTTCTTGACCATCAACGCAATTTTAAATACAATCGCATGGTCAAATTCACGCAAATCAAGCCCTGTGAGCTTTTTGATTTTTTCCAGTCTGTAAACCAGTGTGTTTCTGTGTACAAACAATCTTCTTGAGGTTTCAGAAACATTGAGGTTGTTCTCAAAGAAGCGTTGTATGGTAAACAACGTTTCCTGGTCAAGGCTTTCGATGGAACCTCTTTTGAAAACTTCACGTAAGAAGGTGTCACAAAGGGTGGTGGGTAGCTGATAAATCAAACGGGCAATGCCCAGATTGTCATAGCTGATGATGGTTTTTTCCGTATCAAACACCTTGCCGACTTCCAGGGCAATCTGTGCTTCTTTAAACGATTTGGCCAGCTCCTTGATCCCTTCCACGGTAGTGCCGATGCCTACCAATGTATGCACATAGAATTCACTGGACAGCGTGTCCGCAATGGAACGTGCCAGCTTTTCCAGATCCTTTGCCTCAATGCCGATGCGGGTTTCTTTTACGAGGGCAATGTCCGATTCGTTGATATTGATGACAAAATCCTTCTGCTTGTCCGGAAAAAGGTTCTGCACAACATCCAGTACCGACACCTCGTTTCGGGAAACAATACGGATGAGCAAAACAACGTGAGCCACTTCTGTATTAAAACGCAGCTCACGGGATTTTAAATAAATATCGCCCGGCAGAATATTATCCAAAATAACGTTCTTGATAAAATTCGTACGGTCGTATTTTTCATCGTAATATTGTTTGATGCTGGTCAATGCAATGGCCAGCATGGCGGCATATTTGGAAGCCTGTGCATCAACACCCTCAACAAAAATAATGTATTCGGGGTTGCCAAGGGTTCCAAAGGGTTTGTATGTATAATTATTTCTCACGAAAATGTCGGAGGATGAAATCAAATCGGACGCATTGACATCATGACTTTCGCCAATGTAACCAAGCTCGCTGCATGCGATTACCGTAAAGCTTTCATCAATGATTCCGACAGTTCTGTCTATTGCGTCTCTCATCTGATACACTACGCCCTGAAAAAGCCTGTTTGACATGTTAAAACTCCTTTAAGAAATTAATAATAAGCATCTCTCTGCCAGTCAACTAACTGATATTTTTTTACACGTAACAATACATATACATTTTACACAAATCAATCGGATATTTCAACCTTTAAATAAAAAAAGTTTTAAAATATTAACATTTGATACAAAACAGCTGTTGTTACAAGGATGTTACCATTGTATCCTGTAAGAAAACCCCTCATAATTCTGCTAAAAGCCTAAGGATTATGCTCTGATAAATTAGTGTTTCTGCTAAAAATAAGGAAACATGGTTAAAATTATAACAAAGTTCTTGCAAATTGGAATGAAATCAATTAAAATATGGATGAAAATAATTTTGGAGGTTTTTAAATGATTAAAGTTGGAATAAACGGTTTCGGCCGTATCGGCAGACTGGTTTTCAGAGCCGCTGTTTCACAGCCGGATAAGTTCCAGGTTGTCGGCATCAACGATCCATTTATCGATCTTGATTATATGGTTTATATGGTTAAGTACGATACGATCCACGGCAGATTTGCAGGCACAGTCGCAGTAGAGAACGGCAAGCTCGTTGTTAATGGACAAGCCATCGACGTTTTTGCTTCCCGTAATCCGGAAGAAATTCCGTGGGGCGCTTGCGGCGCTGAATACGTTGTGGAATCCACAGGTGTTTTCACCGCACAGAAAGACGCAGAGCGTCACATCACCGGCGGCGCAAAAAAGGTTGTTATCTCCGCTCCTGCGAAGGACAAAGAAACTCCTACCTTCGTTTGCGGCGTAAACCTTGAAAAATACACCAAGGATATGACGGTTGTTTCCAATGCTTCCTGCACCACGAACTGCCTCGCTCCTTTGACCAAAGTCATCAATGACAAATTCGGCGTTGTGGAAGGCTTAATGACAACCGTTCACTCCACAACCGCTACCCAGAAAACCGTTGACGGTCCTTC
>MKRK01000179.1 GCA_001896915.1 Clostridiales bacterium 43-6 | reverse complement strand
GCGGACGCATACGGTCACGGCGTCCAGTATATCGCACCCGCACTGGACAAGGCAGGGGCGGCGTGGTTTGGTGTTTCCAACATTGAAGAAGCCTTGCAGCTTCGCAGCCTGAAGATTACCAAGCCCATATTGATTTTCGGCTATACCCCCCCGGAGATGGCAAAAACCCTTGCCGACCATGATATTTCACAGGCTATGTTCAGCGAGGAATACGCCCGTTTGTTGTCAAAAGAAGCGGTCCTCCATCATGTGCAGGTGAAAATCCATTTCAAAATCGATACCGGTATGAGCAGGCTCGGTTTTTTGCTTCACGACCCTTCCCAAACTGCGTCCGTCGCCGGGGAAATCGCTTCGCTTTGCACACTGCCCGGTCTGAAAACCGAAGGGATCTTTACCCATTTTGCATCAGCCGACTATGACGGAGACCAGGACGGAAGCTTCACGGAAAACCAGTTCTCCCTGTTTCAGGCAGTGACAGAAGCCTTGGGACAACGGGGAGTTGTTTTTGCCATCAAGCATTGCTGTAACTCTGCCGGGACGATTGTTTTTCATCAGATGCATCTCGATATGATTCGACCGGGCATCATTCTATATGGACTGTGCCCGGCAAAGGAATTGACGGGCAGAGTTGATTTACGTCCGGTGATGGAGCTGAAATCCGTTGTTTCCATGGTAAAAACCATTGAATCGGGTGCTTCCGTCAGCTACGGCAGAACCTACCGGTCTGACAGGGAAATGAAAGTTGCCACCATTCCCATCGGCTATGCCGACGGATACAGCCGTTTGCTGTCAGGCAAGGCCGATATTTTGATCGGCGGCAAGCGGGCACGGGTCATCGGCAGAATTTGCATGGATCAGATGGTAGTTGATGTTTCAGACATTGAAGATGTTTATGAGGGGCAGATCGTAACGATTTTCGGAACAGACAAAGACGAAACTGTGACGATTGAAGAAGTTTCCGCTTTGGTCGGGACGATCAATTATGAAACCGTTTGTCTCATCGGAAAACGTGTGCCCCGTGTTTTTTTTGAAAAGGGCAAGCAAACAGGACAGATCAATTACATCTATGACGGGAGATAAGGTATGAAGCTGGAAAAGTATTATGAGGATCATCATTCCTTTCACGTGAACTGTGAAAAACCACGGGCGTATTATATCCCCTACGGCGGTGCTGTGACCGCTCTTTCCGGAAACAGGGAACGCTCCGACCGGTTTACATTGTTATCCGGCCAGTGGGCATTTTCCTATTATGACCGCATTGACGATGTCCCTGAGGATATCGTCAACACCGACAAAAGCATTGAGCGGTTTCCCACCCTTCCTGTCCCTGCCAACTGGCAGCTGCATGGCTATGACAATCCTCAGTATACCAATTACCGTTTCCCATTCCCTTATGATCCGCCCTATGTACCTTTGGCTAACCCCGTGGGCGTTTATCTGAGAGATTTCACGGTTGACGAAGACGAAGGCAACCGTCAATATATGGTGTTTGAAGGTGTGGACAGCTGTTTTTATTTATTTGTTAACGGTAAACAGGTGGGCTACAGCCAGGTATCTCATTGCACCAGTGAGTTTGATATTACCGATTATGTAACGTTTGGCACAAACCGTGTGACTGTGATCGTCATGAAATGGTGTGACGGCAGTTACCTGGAGGATCAGGACAAGTGGCGGTTGTCCGGCATTTTCCGGGATGTGTATGTGCTGTCCCGTCCCAAGGGGCATATCACCGATTATTTCATCAAAACCGCCGTGTCACCGGATTACAGAAGTGCAGAAATCACCGTACAGATTGAAGCCCCCAACCCGGAAGGCATCGGCCTTACCTTATCGAACCCCGAGGGCGTTGTTTTGGCACGTACCAAAACGGATTTTGACGGATACGGCGCTTTTACGGTGACCAACCCCATTCTTTGGTCGGCGGAAACCCCGGATTTATATACTTTGGTAATCGAAGCCTATGGCGAATATATTCCCGAAAGTGTCGGCATCAAGGATCTTCGGGTCGTGGACGGCGTTATAAAAATCAACGGTCGCGGGGTGAAGTTCCGTGGGGTGAACCGCCATGACAGCGATCCGGTTGTGGGCAGTGCCGTGACGGAAGATCTGATGCTGAAGGACCTTTTGCTCATGAAGGAGCATAACATCAACGCCATCCGCACCTCCCACTATCCCAACGATCCCCGTTTTTTACAGTTGTGTGACAAATACGGCTTTTATGTGATTGATGAAGCGGACATTGAATGCCACGGCGTTTTGTTTACCAGCGGCGAATACCGCATGAAGGAATTCGGCATGCTGGCCGGTGATGAGGACTGGGAAGATGCCATTCTGGACCGTGTGCAGTTATTGGTGGAACGGGACAAAAACCGCCCTTGTATTGTTATGTGGTCCATGGGCAATGAGTCCGGCTACGGTGTGAATTTCATCAAAGCGCTGGCATGGACCAAAAACCGTGACAGCTCCCGGCTGACCCATTACGAAGGGGCGTTTTATGTGGACGCACCGGGTCCGGAAAAGGAACCGGATGTGGTCAGCACCATGTATGCTTCCGTGGAAAGCTGCATGGAATATCTCAAACGGGAAGACGAGAACCGTCCCTATGTTTTGTGCGAATATTGCCACGCCATGGGCAACGGACCCGGCGACTTAAAAGAATACTGGGATGTAATTTATGCAAACCCCCGTTTTTGCGGCGGCTTTGTCTGGGAATGGTGCGACCACGGCATCCAGATCGGCACCACCTTTGACGGCAAGCCGAAATTTGCTTATGGCGGCGATTTTGGCGAAACCTTGCATGACAACAACTTCTGCGTGGACGGTTTGGTAACGCCCGACCGTGTTCCCAACAGCGGTCTTCGGGAACTGAAATACGTCATCCAGCCGGTCAGGATCGAGCCGGTCGACCTGAAAGAAGGTCGGTTCAGGATTTACAATTTATATGACTTCACTTATCTGTCCCGCTATGAATGCGTGTGGGAGGTGACCCGCTTCGGCAAGGTCGTCGGCAGCGGAAGCCTGGGTGCGCTGGCCATTCCGCCCCAGAACAACGATATGATTATGATTGATTATAAGCTGCCGCAAGATGGCGAATGCTATGTCCGTATTTCCTTCCGTCTCATCAGCGATACTGTTTTTGCCTCGGAAGGAACAGAAATGGGCTTTGCGCAGTTCCTTCTGCCGGCAGAAGTGCAATACATCCCTGTGAAAACCCACCCCAACTCCGTCTATTTCACAGAAAACGGTAATTTTGTTGCTGTCATCGGTCCGTCCTTTCATTATACCTTTGACAAAACCTTGGGTAGCTTTGCCCAGCTGAACGTGCATAATAAAGACATGCTTGCCTCCCCCGTGGAATACAATGTCTGGCGTGCGCCCATTGACAATGATATGTTTACCAAGGAACAAATGAAAAAAATCGGACTGAACGCTTTGAAACCGAGGGTTTACGGGATTACCTGTGAAACGGAAAAGGACTTTGTCAAAATCGGCACTACCTTATCCCTTATGGCGGACGCGAGAAGAACAAAAATCTATCTGAACAGTGAGTGGACCGTAAACTCCCACGGAGAAATTTCCCTGTGCAGCGACGTGGAAATCAGGGACGATTTGATTGAATTCCTGCCCCGGTTCGGTCTGCGGTTTCATCTCCAAAAGACCTTTCATATCTGCGAATATTTCGGCATGGGTCCCGAAGACAGTTATATTGACAAATGCAGAAGCTCCTATATGGGCAGGTTTAAGAGAACGGTGGAAACCATGTTCACCGACTTATAAAGCCCCAGGAAAACGGCAACCGGCACAACACCAAATACGGTGCGGTATATGACAACAAGCATTGCGGACTGATGGTCGTCAGCCGGGAGGGCATGGATTTTTCCGCTCTTCCCTACTCCCACGAGGAGCTGGAAGCCGCGGCCCATAATTATGAGCTGCCGGAACCAAGCCACACGGTGGTCACGGCGGACTATAAGCAGAGCGGCGTCGGCTCCGGCGCCTGCGGTCCCGCCCTGGCAGAGCAGTACAGGCTATCCGAGAAAAAGTTTACCTTCCGGATAAAAATCAGGCCCGTTACGGAAAACAGCGGTTCTGTTTTGACAACCGCCCTGACAGAATACACCCCGTGACCATAATGGGACGGATGATTCAACCAGCGTGGAAACCCATACAAAAAGAAGCCGTTTCAATCGGCTTCTTTTTTTGTGTTATCCTATTAATTCTTATCTTCACCGGAAAAATCGGGCGGATCTGAGCACCCAAGCAAGGGAAAATGCTTTGCAAGCCAGCTTGGGTCGTATTTCTTATGATACCTTGACAGTGTCCACTCCCGGCTTACTTCCCTTTTCGCCAGTGCAAATTCACCTTGATGTCCATAATTCCAATTGTCATAATACACCACGAACAGCGATAAAACAAAAGGGTCGCAATTTGCGTGATCCAGAAGATACAGCTTGTATGTATCCAGATGATTGTCTACCTGGAGGGACTTAACAAGCAAGCCCACCTGTTTCTCTTTTTCTGCATCATACAGCACAACATAATTGGCGTCCCCTTTTGAAAGAACATAACCATTGAGTTTCCTGCCCCCGAAGGTTATTTCATAGAAGCTTTTAAAAAGCCCTACCGTTGACAGTTGAAAAACACCTTGTGCACCATGACAATCCGATATGCTGCAAGCTCTTGATATTTTAGGAGTTCCTCCCATCCATCGAAAAGGCACAACGTTTTTCCAATTGGTCTTGGCATCATAAACAGCTTTCATTACTGTGTTTTTATTATGATCAAATAACGTACACTCCCGCTTTTTCGATAACCATGAAGCGGTTGCGGAATAATGGCTGTCTTCAATAATTATGTCAAATTCAATTTTAAAATTTGCTTTTGTCTGATTGATTTTGATTTGTATAGGATGCCCTCCTTTACACAGAAATACCGTATCGGGTCATAAATTCATTGGCCGTTTTTTTCAGACCGCTGTCAAGTAGCATCATACATTTATCGTAAATTGGTTTCGGAACGGAGCCATAAAAGGCATGGGCAATCCCCCCTGCAATACAGGCGATGGTGTCGCTGTCTCCACCAATGGAGATTGCTTTTCGTATGGCGCTTTCATAGTCATCGGATTCCAGAAAAGCAACAATAGCAGGCGGAACGCTGTAGCTTGTCCGGCTGTCAAACCGATATTCTGAACGAATGTCATTCAAAGTAAAGTTCAGCGAATATCCGATTTTTTCGGCAACAAATCTGCGGATTTCTTCTTTTGACCCACCGGTGCGTGCAAGAAAAACGCAGCCTGCCACTGCCTTTGTGCCTGCTACGGCTTCACGGTGATGGTGTGTATAGAAACAGCTGAGCTGCGCTTCTTTTAATACCGCCTCCAGATGGTCAAATGCATATCCAATGGGAACCGCTCGCATCGCCCCGCCGTTTCCGTAGCTTCGTTGCTTTTTTAAAGAATCGTCCTTTGCCCACCCGGAAAACATTTGACCAAACCCGGCGTGGGGATGGCGTGAATAATACTGCCGAAATCGTGCGGCATATTCTTTTGCGGCAGTGCCGTCATACAACAGCCCCTGGCGGTTCTGACAGCAAAGCAATTTGTCTGCCACGGCAACCGTCATTACCGTATCATCCGTAAACCGGCTTTCTCTGCCAAACAGCTCAAAATCTTCGCTTTTTACATTATGCCATTCAAAAACAGACCCGATAATATCTCCACAAACAGACCCGATCATACCGATACCCTCACAGATTTTCAATCAATTCAAGGTGGATTTGTGTCAACCATCAGAAAATTACAGATTGAAAACAAATTTTTGCTTAAAACGGGAAACCAATTCCCATAGCTGCATATGTAACGCTCTCCGTATTATATGAAATCACACAGAATTTTTTTTAGGTTTTATAAGAAACGGTAACAATCCCGCCAACCACAAACCTACTGCCGCAAACGCAAAGGAACCGATAAGATTATAAAGAAGAGCCTCGGGTCGAGGCGCCAATATATTGGTCGAGCGTTCCGGAGATTCGGGGTTGTATTTTATATCCACCGTATCATTGACAGCCTTATATGTTACCGTGCCGATTATTTTACCGGTATGGCTGTCCCCGTTCACACGATACCGGTAGGTGATATCGTAAACGGTTTTTATAGAGTTTTCTGCGTTGCCTGACTCTTTGCGCTGAATAACATCCGTCACAACAGCCTTGAAGGGAATCCAGCTTTTCTCCTGTAACTGCTGAGAGTAAGCGTTTATCCCGGACACCCCGATAAAAATTGCCCCAAGGATAAAGAGAATTCCTACAATCCCTTTGATTGTAATCATCCCGATGAAGGGATTGCCCGAATAGGATGGCCCCCGGCGAGGAATGGCAATATGGTCGATCTCATCAATGGCACGCCGTTCTTCCTCGCTCTGTTCTTCAGCAAATGGGAGGAATGAATCCTCCCTTTCCACTGCGCCATCATTGGAATCTGATTCCCATGATTGTATTATATTTTCTGCTGCAATGATTGTCCTTTCATAGGCGGAACGGGAGTTTTTTGTATGGGAACGAAGCACCGTTTCAATGATTTCATCCAACGCAGCCCTCTTGACTTGCTCTCGGATCCGTTTCAGGTTTCGGGCCGGCTGGTAAATGCTGATAAACAAATAAAATACCATTGCCAATGCTCCGACTATTTTCAGAATAGTAAATGACCCGAGAAATCCGAAAATAAGAAGGCAAAGACCGACAATGCCGGATAGGACATTGATCTTCAGCCCAAAGACAATCCCTGAAAATAATACAGAATAATAGTTTGTTTTTATTGTAATCACTTTCCTTCGGCAACCCGTATTGCCATAGCAATACAGGAATGCGATGTATAAAACACCACGAATCATGCTCACTTTGTGGATTCGGGCGGTTTTCCCATTGCTGTGCCTTGATTTTTTACAAATCCGAATTTTTCATACAAACCATGGGCATCCTTGGTTCCGAGTAATCCGAAGCAAGGAGCGATCTCTTCGTGCTCCGTTATTGACTTAATCAGGAACTTTCCCAAGCCGATGCCTCTGTATTTTTCATCAATAATAACATCGCCCAACCAATACATGGTTGCATAATCGGTTACACATCGTGCAAAGCCAATTTGAATATCATCTTTATAAATTCCGAAGCACAAAGAGTTTTTTATGGATTCTTCAATAGCCTCTTTGGAACGATTATTCGCCCAGTATGTCGTCGATAACATTTCACATACCCTGTCAAGCTGAATTTTTTGTGTATCGTCGCTCAATAAAAAATCACCATATAACATATTCATATCAGCTAACTCCTACAAAACAATTGTATAAACGCAGCAAATTTTTGCTCTGTTATCAATCTCCCATCACACGGTTGCTATTTTGCTTTTTTTACAGTAAAACTCCTGAAACAAATCCATATAGTGGGGAAGCTTTTCAATGGAAGGGTTGTAAAACTCAAAAGTAACCCCGTTGCATTTTTCATACTTCACACCGTTTATTTCATAGTCTTTTCTGAATTTACAGTGATCCCCTTTGCAGTGCTTGCATTTTCCGTAATCGCCCATAAAAACATCCCTGATGAATTCAGGAGTGTTTATGATAAACTCTGCGTGTTTCGTTACATTGTTGAAAAACAACCGCAGGCAAATGCTGTCGTCCCTGATATAAATTCTTGCATAGACAGTTTTCGATTTCGCTCCTTGTTTCCGGTAGATTATCATATATCTCCCCCAGCAAAAACCGTTTCCGATTTCTTGCGATAGGAAGCCTATCTCCTTCAGCGCATTTGTAAACGCTGTGATAAATCTCTTGTTATCGTCGCTTATGAAATCAAAGCAAGCTTCTTTTAATGCGTTTTCAATCATTTTAGCCAACCCTCTATTATCAAATCATAATCGCGTCTTGTATTTCCTTCTTCGTCCGGTGTTGTGTTTCAAGGTCAGGGATAGCTCTCCATCCTCCTGCTTGTCTCCATGTTCACAATGAGTACCGTAACGCTTTTCCATGGATAACATAGGGGAGAGATCCCTGATACACTTTAAATGCTTCTTATCCCGCATTAACACCAATGGACAAAGCTCTAACCCCCCTGATTATAACACGAACTAACATAAATATACAATAAATACTCTGTAAAACAATTGAGTTCTGTTTTTGCACGTGTGTTGATTGGGGGTTTTTCTTATCCTGTATTTATGCTATAATGGCGATAAACCCATAGATGGTCAAGTGTGCCGGATTTTTTTCAGCTGCTTTTTTAGGCGCAGTATGGATGGGGTTTGCCGGGGTTGTAAGATATTATACGATTCATAAGGAGGCTGGGGCAGGATGCTTTATATCAGACAAAAGGTGTTTTCCTGGACAGATAAATTCAGTGTGGTGGATGAGCTTGGGGCACCCCGGTATTTTGTGGAAGGGGAACTGTTTTCCTGGGGAAAAAAGCTTCATCTTTACAATGCATCCGGGCAGGAGG
>MKRK01000178.1:7494-11812 GCA_001896915.1 Clostridiales bacterium 43-6 | reverse complement strand
GTTCGCCGCCAAGCAAGCAAACCCCTCTCTCGCACTGGAAGGTCTATTCATCTCGGGCAATGCTGATTTGTTCATCAAGCAGATTATCTCCATTGGATTTACAATTGCATTTGCGTCTATCGGTACGTTCCTTATCATTATGGTAATAAAGCTCTTCATGAAAATCAGAGTTACACCAAAAGAAGAAGCTGACGGACTTGACTATGCAATGCACGGTGAATCTGCATATCCTGCCTTTACAGGCTTAGACCAATAAGGAGGAGAAAAAAATGAAAAAAATCGAAGCCATTATCCGCCCGTCAAAACTTGAAGAATTGAAAGAAGCATTACTTAAAATCCAAGTGAACGGCATCACAATCACGCAGGTCATGGGTTGCGGAAAACAACTGGGCTGGAAAGAATTCTATCGGGGTTCTGAAGTGATTTTGAATGTTCTTCCGAAGGTAAAGCTTGAACTTGTTGTCTCTGAAGATAACTTTGAACAAACCATCAATCTTATTTTAGAGGTATCGAAAACAGGTGAAGTGGGCGACGGTAAAATATTTGTATCGACCATTGATGATGCATACCGTATTCGTACCGGAGAAACCGGAGACGCTGCGCTCAATTAATCGTGTCGTTGAATGTCTTCTCTCCTTATACTAAACTATAAATAGCAAAGTCCTCTCATTTGGTCTGACAAATGAGAGGACTTTTTGCATCATTGTAGCAGCTATCGAATATTAATGTAATGAGCTGAACTGCACCGGACACAAAATCCATGGCTTGAACCAAAGCAGTTGAGCCTGTATATTTGCATTTCGTAATGTGTCACGCACTCATTGATATATCAGCTGCGGCAAAAAAATGTAAGGAGGAAGAAAATTGGTTATCAACGACGCAAAATTGGTTTTTGACGGAGATCTTGATATCAGAAAATCAACAAAGGATATCATTATTCACCATCAGGGTGCAGACGCACCACAATCGGTCCAGCAAATTCACGCGTATTATCTGAACAGAACTGATGATAATTACTTGGGAATCGGCTATCATTATTATATCAGAAAGGATGGCGGGATCTGGAGAGGCAGACCCGAAAATACTGTGGGTGCCCACAGTAAAAATCATAACACTGACAGTATTGGTATTTGCTTTGAGGGAAATTATCAAAAAGAAACTGTCATGCCTGCAGTACAATTCAATTCAGGCGTTGAATTGCTGCGCAATATTTTAGGAAGATATCCGGGTCTTGCCATCAAAAAGCATAAGGACTATAATGCAACGGATTGCCCGGGACAGTATTTTCCCTTTGACAAAATGGCAGTACAAGCAAAAACCCCGGTAATTCCCATTCCTGCAGGACTGAAAGCAACTCCCGTTTCTTATAACAGCATTAAGCTTACCTGGACCGCTGTCTCGGGAATTACCGGCTATGCTGTGTATCGCTACAGTAACACGAAACGTGCATATGAGCTGATCAAGCAGGTCACGGTGAATAACGTTACCGATACGGGTCTTGCTGAA
The DNA here is from genome assembly GCA_001896915.1 of Clostridiales bacterium 43-6. Lineage (GTDB taxonomy): Bacteria > Bacillota > Clostridia > Oscillospirales > Acutalibacteraceae > MKRK01. Next base: position 10,306 of record MKRK01000178.1, on the reverse strand, counting down.
AACACCAAATATTCCTATTTAATCTGTGCTTTTAAGCTCAGTGGAAGTGTGAAAACAGAAAGCGGTAAAACATCTGTTGTTTCCGCCACAACACTGGTTAAGCCAAAAACCATCGGGGTAGGTACCAAGGTGAAAATCGTGACTGCCAATGCGGTTTACGGTGGGGCGAGCAAAGGGGTCAAGGTCCCGTCGTCATACAAAAACAAGCCCTATACCGTGTCCCAGGTGGGAACTGCAAAGGTAAACCCTAATCAGGTACTGCTCAAAGAGCTTTATAGCTGGGTTTATATCAAAGATATTCAGATTGTCTGAGAAGTGAGGGTGTCAAAATGATAGATTTTTTAAACAGTCCCGCAGGACAGACCTTGGTTCTGATTGTTTTTGTCCCGCTTTTTTCCGCCATAACTACCTTTGTCAGCAAGTATCTGAATGCAAAGGCAAAAGAGATTATCAGCCATACAAAAAACGAACAGCTTCTGCTGCATTTCAATCAAGCAGTTGATGCTGTCACTGCTGCAGTTGATGCAACCTTTCAGACCTATGTAGATGCCTTGAAACGAGAGGGCAGATTTGATGCTGAAGCGCAAAAAATAGCCTTCAATCAAGCAAAAGATATGGCACTGCAAACCATGTCCACCGAGACCCAGCAGGTTTTGGTATCTGTGATTCCCGATCTTGCTGCATGGATTGAAGCAAAAATCGAGCAAAGCATCAAAAAAAATAAACCGACTGCTGCTCTGCCATCGGATTTGGTAATTGCTGACCAGTGATAAACCGTCTTTCTCCGGCTGCGTTTTATACGCAGCCGGATTTTTTTATATTTTGATTATAGGATTGGCTAAAAAAGTGTGTTATAATATAAAAATAAGAAACCAAATCCAAACTGGTTCAAAACTTTTTTTCTGTTTAAAAACAGAATTGGCCTGAAAGGCGAAGGTTTCTGTCCGTAACTGAATTTATGAAAGTGAGGATTGTTTGATGAAACAAAAATGGGTAAGATTGATTGTTTCTGCTTTGATTGTTTCCCTATGCTTCTGTTTCCCCGGTACCGCAACCGCACAAGATCAAACCAAAAACCTGTCAAGCGATATTTATGATTTGGTGAACGCTACGGTTCTCACTGTTGAAGCAGGCACATTGGTAACGGATTTTCTCTGCGACATTCGTGTGAAGCAAGGATACACCGCCAACATATATGAAAAAAATACCGTCACTTCCCAAACGGTGATCGGCACCGGAATGAGGCTTGTATGCCTGAATGCCTCCTCCTCTGTTACAGAAGCCTATGATATCGCTGTCATCGGTGATACTTCCGGTGATGGGTTTGCGAATGTTATTGATATGGTATCCTTGAAGAAATATGTCTTAAAAATATCATCTCCAACGGCTATACAGTTCGTGTCCGTGAATTTTAATGGGGACAAAACAGTGAATATCCTTGATATGGTCGTTTTAAAACGCTGGATATTAAAAATAAAAGGCTTACCCCCTGCATCCAACACAAAGGAGGTAACCAATATGTATACTGCTTCTGTTGCAAATGAAGGATACAAAGGCCGCATTGCCGAAGCCATGAAAAAGGCAGAACGGGGAGAAAATATTACCATTGGTTTTATCGGCGGTTCGGTTACCTATGGCTCCGACACAGGGTATGCCGTTCTGGTGGCAAATTGGTGGAAAACAAAGTTTCCCGGCAAGGTCACTGTGGTGAATGCCGGTATCAGCGGAACCAGCTCTGTATTTGGTGTTGCCCGTGCTGACAATGATATCATTGCAAAGAATTGTGATTTTGTCATTGTTGAATATGCCGTGAACGACTATGATGAGCTGTGCGGCTTGTCCTATGAGGGATTGATTCGTAAAATTTTAAAATCCTCACGCAACCCCGGCATTTTGTCTCTTTTTATGAGCTACTATGACAACGGTGCTTTTAGCAATATTCAAAGCATTCAATTGCCTACCGTGCAGCAGTATCATATTCCCGCTATCAGTTATATGCAGGCACTGCAATATCGGGTAACAAACGAACCGGGCTTTGATCCCGCTCCCCTTTTCAAGGACATTGTTCATCAAAACCAGCCCGGCGATGCCATGGCGGCAGATCTGGTCATTCATCAACTGGAGAAAATTTATCAAAAACAAGGACTGCTGACGGTGGATTCATCCGCTCTGGCAAATCCCTTGAGCATTTCTACTGTTGATTTTGAAAATGCAAAGCTGTACAGCAGCAGTAACCTCACACCAAAATCACAAAGTGGTTTTTCATTGACCAATTCTGATTCTTGGGTGATTTGGCAAACAAAGTGGAACAATCCTGTTTCTTTCCCAAAGGCATGGAGCGGAAAAGCCGGAAATTTCATTGAATTTGAAGTCGATTGTTCTGTCGCCTATATTGTCTATCATGCAAGCACAGGCAGCACACCCCCGGTGGATATTTTTGTGGACGGAACCAAACTTCTGCAATCCTCTGCTACGGGCGGAAGCTATGCGTTCAAATTGATTGTACCACCTCAAGACAAAGCAGTCCATACCGTCAGGCTGGAGGTCCCTGCCACTTTTGCCGGCAGCTTTATGCTGGACGGATTGATTGCCGGCTGATGGCGCAGATTTTTGTAATCAAAAATACTGTATCACAACCCTGTGATACAGTATTTTTTTATCTTGTTAACACACCGCCGTCGGTGATCAGCAGTATAAAAATTTGCTCTTCCTGCAATGTGGCATCGTTTACATACACGAGAACATCCTCATTGTTTTTGCCTTTGCAAACAAACTCATAGCACAAGGCTTCTTTCAGTCCGTCAGTCATGAC
>MKRK01000178.1:2677-7316 GCA_001896915.1 Clostridiales bacterium 43-6 | reverse complement strand
TAATTGATGATACAAATACCGCCACTCGTTACATAATAGCTTTCATCAAACGTACCCAAGCCTATTTCCCTGAGATATTTTGCTGCTATCGCGGACGCTTCTTTGTACTCCAGCTTTTCATCATCAATGTTTCTGGACTTTTGCATATACAAAACATATCCACCCGCTTTGGTAACGGCCACAGTGTTCCCTTCCTGTGCAAACAAATATGCCGGAGTCACGCTGTTTTCTTCCCCATAGTCCTTCAAATTTTCTTTTTTGATTCCCATATAAGCCGCTGCTGTGGCTCTTGCTGCTTCCCTCGTTACCTGCTTTGCATTTTCCAGTAGTTTTGGTTTTTGGCGCATGATATGATCGGAATAGGGTCCGTCATATACCAGTGTGGGATAATCCGTGACGGCCTGATTGAGCTTTGTCAGATTGGAGGAAAAACCGCCTTTTTGTTCCGGCTGCTGTCCGCTCTCAATGGCTCTTCGTACCTCGCCGATCCACATTCGCCCGGCGTTGATTTCCGCCTGCATGTTGCTGACCTTCCCGGACAGGTTTGTGGCATAATTGCTGAGAGACTGTAAGCCGTTTCGTTCTTCCTCCGAAATTCCTCCGCCAAGGGCATTCTTTTTGGAAAGCGAAAGGGAATAATCCCCCACCTGTGACAAAAACCGATAGATATTATCGATTTGCGAATCATTGGTGGGTAATTGAGCGAGGCAGTTTTTGGCAGAACCGGAGTCCCGCCACAGGGACGCCGCCAGCTCATCTATTTGTACCGGTGTGTTCGCATACAATTCTTTTTGGAGCGTAAAATTGATATTGTCTAAATAATTGCTCAGCTCATCCAGCGCTCTGGAATAGGTATATTCCAGCTGAGTTCTGTACCGGTAAGCCATAATATAGCCGTATATCGTGAAGCCTGCCAGTGTAATGACCAATGCAGTTGCAAAGCTGGCGAGCCTGATCAATGACCTTCGGGACAGGTGCTTGATCCGTTCCATTAAAAGCATATCTATTTCTCCTTATTTGCTTATATCACGAATGATTAAGAATAATTTTCCCTAAAGATATCTAAATATTCTGCAAGTTTTTAGAAATCAATTTTCATCAAAATTTTTTCTTTACAGCAAAGGGAGAAAATGATATACTATATCGGTAAGTTTCCGCCCATAGTCTAACCGGATAAAACACCAGATTCCGATTCTGGCGATAGGGGTTCAAGTCCTCTTGGGCGGACCACCAAAAAACCGAGTGCAGTTCTGCACCCGGTTTTTTTGCATTTTCTATGCCTTCGGGTTTTCCATTACCCCGATGAAAACCGGGAGGCTTGTTTGGTTATCAATTATCGCATAGACAAAGGGACGGTCCAGAATGACTTCTTTGGGCGGTTTTATCATTGCGCTTTTAGCGATCATTTCCATTTTGGTAACCGCACCCGCTTTTGTTCCCTTTTCATTCACACAAATAAAGGTCTTGTGACGCACATCAGCGATGTACAAATCCTTGTTGGACATGCTTGTGAAATTCGCATTGTCTTCATCAAAAGCTTCTGTCAATCCAATGCTGCTCAAGCTGTTGTTCAGGCTGCAGTCATATTCCGTGGTGAATTTTGGAATGGCGGTTTGCACCGTTTCGTTGGAGGCATTTTTGAACAGCGCTTGAAACGCTTCGCCGGTGAGGGACTCTATAAAATCGTCCATGCTGATATTCTGATTGGGCAGCAGCGCCGCAAACCCGAATTTATCCCCCGCATAGTTTTTCACAAACCCCTGACAATTGTCACTGGAAAGATAGCTGTATTCTGAACCGTACATAAATTTTGTTTCGATGTCTTCCCCGTCGGAACAATGGAATTTGTTCTCTCTCACAGCCTCCTTGTAGTACTTCGTTTCCCACTCTGCTTCAAAATACAGAGTATTGAAAAGATACAGCATGGTATTGGTATCTATCCCGTCAACGATACTGTCAATCTGTCCGCCGGTATTCTTTTTCACCCAGTTATTGATGTCCTTGACGGTTCTTTTGTCGTTGAAATCTGCCATATAAGCATCAGCTTTGTAATAATCCCCATCGGTCTGTAAAAATTCTTTGCTGACAGTCAACCCCTGATTTTCTCTGTACCATATGGAATTGGCAATGGTTAACCGATTTGTTTTATTGTCTGTGAGACTCTTCATCAGGCTGTAATTGTTCTTGTTCAGCTCCTCCATGCTGAGCCGGTCCTTTCCCAAAAGCCTTTTGAATTCCGCCAGGGTTTCTCCGTCTGCTCCGTTTGCCGTCATCCCCAGAGCAAAATAAACACTGAGCGGTGACACAAGTGAGTTTTTCCCGTCCTTGATCGACTTTTTAAACAGCTCTATGGAAAAGTCCGAAACCGCACCGATATATTCCTCACTCAACAAACCCGCATAGATCGGTTTTGGTTTGATGTCATCCAACAAATTTTCTGCTTTTACCGTCTGACTACTTTGCAATAGCATGGTTACTGAAACAATCGATAGGATCAAAAAAATCGGCAGAACAACAAATAGCAGCTTTTTTCTTCTCATCATCATCTACTCCTTTGACGGGTCCATCATGGTCCCCATAAATATGGGCAGGCTTGTTTTGTTGTCTATAATTGCATAAACAAAGGGACGGTCCAAAATCACTTCCTTTGGTTTATCCGTGTCCATATCAAGTCCCATTTTCCAGATTTCCATTACAGATGCTGCTCCTGCCTTGGTTCCTTTTTCGTATACATGGATACTAGTTTTATGCCGCACATCGTATAAGAACAATTTTTCTTCCGACATGCTTCCAAAGTCCGCACTTTCATTAAATGCAGTTTTTAAGCCCAACTGTCTCAACGCACTGTTCAGATCAAAATCATATTGATACCGGAATTTTGGCAATTTCGTAATCACCTTTTCCTCCGACTTTTTGTGAAGCAGTTCAAGAAAGGTCTTTCCCGACAAGGAGGTAATGAATTTGTCCATTGTAACCCCTTGGTTTGGCAACAAGGCAACGAAGCTGTATTTCTCACCCCGATATGGTTTCAGGAAGCCGGTACAATTCTGATTGGCGAGATACGAAGATTCCTTTCCCTTCATATATTCTGTTGTGATGTGTTTGCCGTTTGATAATGTGAATTTTGCTTGTTCCTTATCCGTTTCATAATATATTTCATCCCACTCCGCTTCAAAATACAACGTGTTGAAGAGATAACATTCTGTCAATGAGTCGATTTTATCTACTATCTTATCGATCTGTCCGTCGGTATTTGTTTTAACCCAGTTGTTGATCTCGTCTACGGTTTTCGTGGCATTGAAATCTGCTTTAAAGGCACCGGCTCCGTAATAGTCGGCGTTTGTCTGCAAAAAGTCTTTTTTAATCTCCAGCATGCCGTCATCCCGATACCACACCGAATTGGCAATGGTCAGCTTGCCTTCTTTATCATCGGTCAGGCTTTTTGAAAAGGCGCGATAATAGAGGTTTAAATCCTTCTGCTTCAGGTTTTGGCCGCCCAACAGCTTTTCAAATTCAGCCAAGGTGGTTCCGTTTGCGCCGCCCGCTGCCATGCCCAGGGCAAGATATACGGACACCGGCGAGATCAACGAGTTTTTCCCTTTGGTCACTGATTTTTTGAAGAGCTCCACCGAAAAATCCACTGTCGGGTTGATAAAATCTTCATCAAGCAAAACAGCTTTGCTTTGGTTTGCTTTTATGCCCGCCATCAGATTGGTCAGTTGTACTACCTTTCCCGTTGGTTTCGTCGTCGTCACGGTGGGCTGCTGTGTTGTGGTCACTGATTTTGTTGTGACTTGACCTTCCTCACCCGAAAGAGTTTGTGAATTCCTACAGGAAACCGCTCCTAACATTAAAATTACTGCAAGCGCAATGCTTATTGTGGCTTTTCCGACTTTCAGAACAACCATCCCTTTCCATTTTCTCAATACAAATGTCCGTATCAATTTATATGAGAGACAATTCATTCTTCCGTTGTGTTGGTAAAAAATATAAAAAAATGAAAAACTGCAGATATTTATTCTTTACACAGGTCCAGCAGCTCCCCTGTGAAGGTTGGTACAAAAAAATTGAGCTTTGCTGTTTTCAGGTTCAGCACCGTACAATCACCGGGCTTTGAGGAGATGACTACAGAACCTTTGCCGTTCTCCAGTGTAATGTGAATGTTGTATGTATCCGCCTGATTGGGGATTCCATAGCCTCGCAGCCCGCCTCCCGTCAGTGCCTCCGGTCTGCAAGTCGGGTCATCAACCGAGACGATTCTCCGGAACGCACTCAGTCTGCTGAAATTCATCTGAAAGCTACTGTCATACTCAATGCTTACGTCCGCTGTGATATGGTCCAGGTTGGTACTGGTGACAAGAATCTCTGCTGAATATTCGTTGATTTTCTTGATGTTTATCGTATAACCGGCTTCTATGGTATTGCGAAAGCCGTATTTCTCCCAAAGGATGTTATAATCGGTGGAGGCAACAGGAACATAATTTGCGAACAGCTCTCTATAGAAAAACCAATTGGCACGCTTTACCCAACCTTCATAATTGCTGATATCGTTGCGAATGGTAGCAACATACCCATAATTACCCTTCTGAAAACAGTCCAGATACTCCTGCCGCTGCTTGTCACCCAGCACATGGATGAT
>MKRK01000178.1:0-2601 GCA_001896915.1 Clostridiales bacterium 43-6 | reverse complement strand
GCCACCCAGCAGCTCTACCTCCTTTTTCAAGCCTTCCGCATAGTGGGTGTAGCCCCGCAGCCCGGCAACGTAGGATGTACTGGGCTGGGTGTTTCGTCTGTAATTCTTCATTGTGTCATATCCGGTATAGGACGAATACAGGAGCAGCACACATAAAAACAATGTAAAAACACCCTGTGTCACGATCCGAAAACGGGTCGCCCGAAGCAAGAATTCCAGAAGCTTCATCAGGTTTGCCAGCAATATTACAAAAATACATAGTCTCAATGCTTCAAAGGCAAATCCGCCGGATCCATATATGTAGATAAGAGAGGCAAGAAAGCTTGTGAAGAGTATAAAAAAAGCCAGTATAGAATTGTTGTCATGTTTATCAATCGCCAGCCTGACGAGAAATTCTATGGTCAGAATTGCAAATAGAATAAAACTAAGCCTGTAATCACTGTTGGCCCATATGTCGCTCAGTTTTAACAGCTTTGTGTCGCCGTAATACCAGAACTGATCGTCCGACACACCCTTTGTAAATGTAAAATAAGATAAAATATGCCCACGGGTGACGACCAGAAGACTGAACAGAAATCCTGCCATCGTGCCGGCAAGGAACAACAGCATCGAAAAAAAGGCGGTTTTTCCTACTGCCTTACTGTTTTTGGCAAGCAAAAGGGACAAGATAAAAAACGAGCTTGCCACGCAGGCAAAGCCGTAATCGTTGGACCATACAATACATGCCCCGATCACAAGACCGAAAATCGATACGGTCTTCCTTCCGGTAATCAGCATAAGAATGCTTTTGTCTGATTTTTTGATGCTCCGAAGCACAAAAAGAAAGAAAAAGGCAAGCAAAAACGGCAGAAACGCCCGATGCATCCGCATGGAATTTCCCGGCTTACAGAGATTGATAAAATCGAACGATTGCAGCAGGGAAGGTACTCGATTTAAAATATGAAAATATGCAACCGGCAGTGCAGCACCAAAGAACAGGGAAACTGTCTTGTTCCTTGATACCAGATAAGACAAAAGGGCGACCGAAGCACAAAAAATCAGATAGGTTGTGACATTGGTGATAAGCAGACTGGCGGTGAAATTATTGAAAAATGCCAAAAATGGCACATTGGTCACCAAAATACCTACTCCCAAATAATTGGCAAAATCCTGATAGGGGATTTGACCTCCGAGGACGCGCCGAAACGCATTGTAATTTTGAAAATCTCCGTTGATTGGCTTGAAATCCGAAGTGTAAATCCGCTGCCATGCATAGGCGGCAGCAGCGAGGAGAATACAGATCAAAAACAAAGCAAAGGGTAGCCGAGGTGAACAGATTATTTTTTTGATTTTATTCATTGTAAACCTTCTTATATCGGCATTTTGACGAACATTCTTATATATTTTACCTTGTCGAATCCTGTAAGTCAACGGATTCCTGTCTGTCTTTCTTCTGATATTTCAGCGGTGTCTGACCGGTGATACCCTTAAACACCTTGATAAAATAGCTGACATTCTCAAAACCCACCTGAAGGGCAGTGTTGGTGATATCCACGCTCCCTGTTTTCAAGATCTCCTTTGCTTTGCTTATTCTGATTTCGTTCAAGAATTTTTGGGGGGTGTTATCGGTATACTGCTTGAAAACCCTGATGAAATGATATTTACTGAAACGTGCTTTTCTTGCCATATCCTCCAGAGTGATGGCTTCAAAATAATTTTCTTCCATATAGGTCAGTACCCTTTTCATATTTTGATTTGCCGCCGGAGAGTTGACTAGGGGTTTCACCTTATCCTCCGTTTGCAGATGATAAAACAACTGATAAATCATGCCTTTCACCGCCAAATATGAATTTTTTTGTGTTTGATAGGTTTCAAAAATCCGGACAATAAGGCTGTTGTCATCCTGCAAATTTATATAATGCTCCTGCACGTCGGACAGCTTACACACCAACGCAGATAACCTGCATCCCGAGCTTTCGAAAGAAGCCACAGTATGAAGCTCGCCGGGGTTGACAATGGCCACCGAGCCTTCGGGCATCACATAGGATTGATTTTCGATCTTTAAGATGGCAGTATTTTTATGAAAATACAACAGCTCATATTCATCATGCCAGTGGCAGGGGAAAATCGTCCCTTTGCTGTCATGATGATACAGCGATATTGGACCATGGTCAGTCCGCTCTTTGTACACCCGTTCTCTCATGCCATCCCTCCTTGTTGTTGACACCATCCTATCATACTTTCCCGTTAACCGCAATATTTTGCTATCATATCGCAATTTGATGATAGAAAAGAACTGATTTTGAAAATATAATTGTATCAGAATGAATCATCGGAGGTTATGATATGGAATTTTTTAAAAAGATCGGGAACGTTGAATATGAGGGGACACAAACCAAAAATCCGCTGGCTTTTCGGTTTTACAATCCGGAGGAGGTAATCGCAGGTAAGACCATGCGGGAACAGCTTCGCTTTGCCGCCAGCTATTGGCATACCTTCTGCGGCGACGGTTCGGATCTGTTCGGCAGGGGTACCGCAGACAAATGCTTCGGGGGCAAGTCTGAAATGGACATTGCCATCAATAAGGCACATGCCGCCTTCGAGCTGATGAATAAGCTGGGA
>MKRK01000177.1:4662-8819 GCA_001896915.1 Clostridiales bacterium 43-6 | reverse complement strand
GCGGTGCCGGAACCCTTGGGGTACAGCGTGCCGGACCATGCTCCACCCCGGCGGAGCAGAATTTGATCGCCCGGGAAGAATGTTTTTAAATTCACATTCTCCAGTGACTTCCATGCGCTATTTTCATCTGTTCCGCTAGCAGCATCGTTGCCGTTCAGGGAATCTACATAATAAGTCGTATTTTCCGGTTCAGTTGCCTTGGTGGTTGTGGTCTGAGTTGTGGTGGTTGTCGTTGTCGGTGCTGTCGTGGGGGCAGGGTTATATATTTCAATTTCGCAGATGCCGTAACCGTATTGGCTGGCTGTTGTGTGCAAAGCTACCTTGACATACCGACAGCTGACTTCGCTGAAGGAATCGGAAATTAAGCCGGGATAGCCGATTTTGCCCGGCGCTGTGGGAACATCCTTGACCAGTGTCCAGTCGGCACCGTCCAGGGATACATAGATTGTATAGGAAGTAGGCTGGCTTTCATAGTATACATTTAATTTGCTGATTGTATAGTTTGCCTCAAAATCCACTCTGACCCACTGTTCGCCGGTGGGGATGTCCTGACGCAGTGAGACATTATTTTTTATACCGTCGGTCAGCTTAGTCAGATTGTTTCCGTTTCTTAACAAGGAGACAGAGGCCGGTTTGCCCAAGGCATAGTTGGTGTCCCCTTGGGTCGTGGTTGTGGAGGTTGTGGTAGTCGTAGTCGTAGTCGTAGTTGTGGTGCTCATGGGAGTGACGGGAGAACCGTTATAGGCGCCACGGTTAGGCGCTTCGGTGGCAGAAACAGGGTTCCCGAAAAAATCCTTGCCTCCGTTGTTATCTATTACCGTTCCGCTGCCAAGCGCCGGTGATCCGATAGTCAGTTTATAAGCGTCACAGCTGGATAGCCCGATACCGGCACCGCCCTTTTGGAAGAACAATGGGTCGGAGGTCATTTTGTGAGCATCGGTAGGTTCTGTGCTATGATGGTATCCAACGTAAGTGTTATAATCCCATACCATATTAGTAAGGCCTTCCATGATATATCCGTTGTTGCTTTCATTGTAGATAATATTATTTTTGAACATAATATTGTCTGCCAATGCATTACAGTCGGTCCCGGACCAGACAATCGTACCATATGTACCCGGTTTGATATAGATGGTATTGTTATAGACTTGGGTGTTTGTGACACGATTCCATATTACAAACTGCCTCGCCGCATTGTTCTGAGCAATGTTATAACGAACAACGGAACCGTTGTTAAACCCTGTATCGCTGTTGCAGATCAGCATAAAGCCACCTTCGTTATCATGGGCATAATTGTACTGAAATATGGTGCCGCTGCTGTTATAGTCGCTGTCAAAGCCTTGACCGTCAATCGTGGTTTTGGTGTTATAGGCTTCGTTATACTGAAACAGGGAATCGGTGCTGTTAAAGGGCCACATGGCAACACAGGCCTTTGCACTTCTGATATGGGAGCCATTCGCCACGTTATACTGCACAAGGGGGGCGGTACAGGAATTGGTCAGGATACCGTCACCGCCGATGTCGTGTAGGTAGTTGTTTTGGATAACAGTCCCCGTTGCCTGGCCCGCGTATTTTTCAGCGTTGACGTTGATGGCAGTACTGCCGGTGGTATAAATCTCGTATTTTCAATTAAAACATTGGTAAAAGAGGCATTCCAGCTTCTTGCCCAAACATTGATACCCGCCATTCTGGCATGGTCGACATCGTTGCCGTCACTGGACACATGATGAACCACACAATTCCGAATGGTAATGCCGGTATAGGTTCCGGCAGCCGTTGCATCCACATGGATGCCGGAGCGGTCGTCGGTAGATGAAAAATCATAGGGTACACCATGGGATAAGGTATCGGGAATCTCATTGGTAACCTCAAGGTTTTCTATGAATAAATGACTTACGTTTGCGAGATACGCCGCCGCATCAACTCTGTTGTTTGTCAGGGGATTGAAGCGGGCACCGTTGCCGTTGATCACCGGCAGACTGCCGGTGCCGTATGCGCCTATGATGATCGGATTGGCGGCGGTTCCGGAACCCTTGGGATAAAGGGTTCCGGAAAATACATTGCCTCTTTTCAGAAGAATTTTATCACCCGGAAGAAATGTAGCAGCATTGACATTCGTAAAGGTTTTCCATGCATTGTCGGCGCTCTTTCCCGTGTTATTGTCACTGCCGTTTTGTGAGTCGATGTAATAGCTGTTGGTGTCTGCATACACAGTGACAACAGATAAATAGCTTGTGGAAAACAGGACGACCAGTGCCAGAACGGAACCGAATAATCTTTTTAAAGTGTCTTTCATTTACATTCCTCCGGGTGATTTTAGTGTGATATAAGCTGTGTCAAAGCTGAGTTTAATATTGATTGATGTTATTCATTCTTAGAAGCTGTTGCTTCACCTTCAATAAGTCAATCCCATCCACAGTATTTTCTGCATCTCTGTCTGTGTTGGCAGCGACATAGAAGGAGCCGCTTAACACTTTCATTCCTAGAAGGTGCTTTTTGATTTTTAATAAGTCAATTGCACCAATCGTGCCGTCGCCATCCACATCACCGTAAAGAATGGCAGTATATTCTGCAAACAGACTGCCGCCGGATGTGACCTTAACCTTGAATCCTGATCCAACCAAGCCTGTGGTTACGGGTGTATCATTGCTGTATAAGCCGACCTCATAGTTGGGGGACAACTGGAATTGTGACAAAATCTGTTCTGCTGTGTTTTCGTCAGGATTGATACCCCACAGATATCCGTTGCCTGTAAGAAAAGGATGGATGACCGGAGATACGGTTGTAGTGGATGTGGTGGATGTAGAAGATGTAGTGGATGTAGAAGATGTGGTAGTAATGGGTGTTGTGCTTATTGTGGAAGTGGTGGTTGGTAGGGTTGTAGTAGTGGTAGTCGTTGTGGCGATTGTTGTGGAAGTAGTGGCCGTTGTAGTTGCAGTTGTTGATGAGCTTGTAGCGGTTGTGGTAGAGGAAGTGGTTTCATATAATAATGTTACATCATCGATATACCACTTCTGTGGCAACGGAGACGTATAGCCCTGACCCATTCTGATATAACTCATGGACAATACTTCCGGTGTAACAGGGATCAAGACATCCGTCCAGCCGGTATTGTTCACGGTGATATTGGAGGTTAATGTATTGATACCGACGGTACTGCCACCTGTGCTGAATTGGATCAGGCTGTTACCTGATTTCGTAAAATTATAATTTCGTGCAACTGAATTATCGGCATAGGAAACACGCATTTTCAGCTTGATATATTTGGGAACACCCATATCTCCCACATTGGTCCAGTTGGATGGTAAGCTAAAAAATAAGCAGTGATCCTGTTTTGTGGTGGCAATCAGCATATTGCCCATGGATTCAAAGCCTTCCACAATACCGATGGTCGGTGAGGTCGCTGTGGTCCATCCATAACTGGAGGGTTTTGTTGCAGTGGTTTCAAAGTCGTAAATCAATCCGCCCAGCATTGGCGCTGTGGGAGCGGTTGAGGTGGTTGTGGTGGTTTTAGTGGTTGTGGTGGTCGTGGTGGTCGGAATCACTAAGGTGGGAAGCGGTTCGGATATGGCTTCGCCATACAATTGCAGATCATCAAAATACCCGGTGAAGGGGATATCCTTGGTAACATTTGTAGTTATTTCAATAGAGGACAGTCCGGCAAAGAAGGTGTTCAGTTCTGTTCTGGAAGCATCGGAAATAGAGAGCCATGTGCCGTTCCCTACAAAGCATCTGATGTTTGACCAGGGAATGGTTACCCAACCATCTGCATCCGGCTGGATGGCGCCCTGGGTTCCGAAGGTGTTGTTCATGTTTTGAATCTTATATGAGGATGTAAGTGAAATATTGCCGGAGAAGGCAGCGGAGGCGCCTTCTGTAACCTTCATCCAGAAACGCAGTCCTTGTGCGTTCATATCAAAGTAAGCCCGTTTGATATCTGCGATGGCAGAAGAGTTGCTGCATACCAGCCGTAATCCTGTTGAAGAGGAAGGGGTGAAAGCTACCTTAAGGGATTTTGTGCTGGAGGTGTTAGGATTCACATAGTCACTGCTCAATTCAAATATTGTCTTTGGTGATGCACCAACCTGGTTGAAGGGGAGTGTTGTTTCCAGATCAATAGCGGTGGTATATTTCATTGCGCCCAACGTTGTAGTAGG
>MKRK01000177.1:0-4645 GCA_001896915.1 Clostridiales bacterium 43-6 | reverse complement strand
TTCCGAAAAAATCCCGGCCGCCGTTGTTTTCCATGAGTCTTCCTGCCCCGATGGCAGAGGAGTCTGCGGTTATTTTATAGGCATCGCAAGAAGCGAGGCCGATACCGGCACCGCCCGGATTGACCAGCTTGGGATCAGCTGTGATTTTGTGGGCATCGTATGGTTCGGTCATGGGATTTCTGCCGTAGAAAATGTTGTAATCAAAGACCGTGTTGACGCTATCGCCTAGATAATAGCCGCCCGTACCGAGATTATAGAAGATGTTATTATAAAAATAGGTATTGACGGGCCAGATATTACTTGTTTTTGAGGCAAATTCAATGGTTGTACCGATGGTATTCGGACCCATGTAAATGGTGTTGTTATAAATCGTTGTATTGGTCATCTTTGTTGTAATGTGGAAGCCGCTGGCGTTGTTGTGGCCGATGTTATAGCGGACAATGGTTCCGTCGTTCCAGGAGGTTCCGCCGTTCCAGGTTTTTGCTTCGCAGCAGATCAGCATAAACCCGCCTTCATTGTCATGGCTGTAGTTATACTGGAATATCGTACGGTAACATTGATAGTCGGCGTCAAGACCCTGACCGTCGACAGTTGTTTTTGTGTTATAGGCTTCGTTGAATTGAAGGATCGCATCATTACAAGCAAAGGGCCAGATTCCGGCACAGTACTGCGTGCTTCTGGTATGAGAGCCGGCAACAGTATTGTATTGAACAAGCGGACTGTTGGAGTCCAGAATCATAATACCGTCACCACCGATGTCATACAGAAAGTTGTTTCTGATGATATTGTTGGTGGAATCACCAGAAAATTTTTCGCCGTTGACATGAATGCCGGTGCTGCCGGTGGAATATACGGTATTGTTTTCAATGAGAATACTGCCGGCAGACTGGTTCCAGCCTCTTGCCCAAACAAGAATGCCTGCCATGCGGCCGTGCTCACCGTCATTGCCGTTGCTGCCGACGTTATGTACCACACAATTGCGAATGGTAATCCCCATGATATCCTGACCGGTTCCGTCGATGTGAATGCCCTGCCGGTCCTTTACTTTTTCCTTGTCGTTGATATCGGAACCATTGATCACTTCAATATTTTGAATCGTCCAATAGCTCTGGCTGTTTAGATAAACAGCAGCATCTACCCAGTCACTGCTGGTGAAGTACTTATCGTTGCCGTCAAACAATGGCAGATTTCCTTCTCCATAGGAGTCTATGGTAATGGGATTGCCGGCAACACCGGAACCCTTGGGCTTCAATACACCCACCCATGAGCTACCTCTTTTAAAGGCAATGGTCTGACCGGCTGTGAAGGTTGTTGCATTGACTTTATCAAGGGTTTGCCATGCTGTGTCAGGGGAGGTACCGTTGTTATTGTCACTTCCCGAGATAGAATCCACATAAAATGTGGTCCCTGTTGCAGCATTTGCAGCGAAAGGTGCGCTGGTTATCATTAACATCAGGATCAACAGCACGCCAATCACTATACTCGCTTTTTGCTTTTTCTTGTTCATAAAATTACTCCTTTTCCTGTTTCTGATTGATGATATAACAATCAAGTGAAGAAGGTCAAAAGTGTAGAAAACAAGGACAGACCCCCTGTGAGTCTTTGCGAAGAAAGATGAAATGCAGGTCATATAGAATGTTACAACAGATTTTAATTTTGTAGATATCAGCATTTCAAATGCAATCAAGATTATTATATCATAACGAGACATGTTTAGAAACAAAAAATTGTGAAATATGCTAAAAATAATTATCGAATGATAAAAATAGTTATTCATAATAATGGAAAAGTATGAATAAATATCAAAAATATGGAAATAAAACAGTATTTTTTATTTAATTGGTTTATCTATTTGCAATGAAAAAACAATTATCGAATGAAACATTATCATTAAGAGGTCTATTTCCTTGCATTCCATGTTGTTGTTGAAAGGTCTCCCCCTGGCATACTTCTTATGTACTTTCATATATTTATAAATGAAATGCTTCTGCCTATCATTTTTGAATGCATGGCGGATTGTTATCGTTTGTTTTGAAGTAGGAAAAACAGGAAACCGGTAATAATTGTTTCTTATGCTGCAACAACATATGACAGCATTTATTAAAATTCCGGTTATTTATTTATATAAATGTATAAAAGACTTTGAAACGAGCGGATTCCACAGAAGGTATATTCAACTTTAACAAATAGAAGAAGAAAATATTGTAAATTAATAGCGTTGTATTTTAAACAACAGAATGCTATATTTTAACAGTAATCTATATCCGGTTAAGTATAAACATGTAAAGGAGAATGCTGAAAATGAGTCTACTGAAAAAAGTCAGAAAACCATTGGCAATCCTCATTGCACTGACGCTATTGATTGGCACCTTGGCGATTCATGCAATGATCGGCGCAACCGCAAATACCTCGGTTCTTGTTACATGGGCATCCTTGGGATCCGCCTCAGGGTGGAAAAATGGCACGTGGGTTGACACGGATAAAACCGTTACTCCAAATGTTGACGCCACTACCGCCACCGTTGCCGCAAACAACAATTCACAAACCTTCGGAAGTTGTATGGGCAATGTAGACATCCAATCCATTACGGGCAGATACAGCGATCAGTTTCAGTTTGGCACATGGGCCAACGCCGGTTATTCCGTTTTTGAAAAAGACAAGCTGCTCTATGCGACAGGTGTTGCATGTTATGTCTATTTTGACGCTTCCTCAACCATCAATGATTTCACGATTAAGTTTGACGATTATACACAAAACATCACCGGCATTGCAAAAGGCGAAATCGTAAGATTACAAATGCCGATCGCTAATTTTATCAACACCAAGGACGGAACAACCAGTTTGTCCGGTCATACTTCAACATTAAGCGGTAACATTACAGTTGCTTTTGGCAATCACACTCCGCCCGCAACTGGGTTGAAAGTCAAAATCAGCAATGTGTTCGTCTATGATGAAAATCCGCCGGCAAACGTGGATTCTATTTTCACCATGGAAGATGCTTCAAGCTTATTTTCTAATTGGTCGGGCGGAACCTTATCTTTGAATACAGATCCGCTGTATTGTAATCCTTCCACCGGTTCATTGGGATCCATGAAATATGTGGCGGCAGGGGACACACAGATCGTGAAAGCAGCTTCCTCCACGTTGAAAACAAATATGGCTGACGCTGAATATTTGAGGTTTTGGGTGGATGTTTCCGGCGTCACAACCACCGCAAAATCCTTCGGGTTAAAGATTTTCACCAGCTATACCTTATATGACCAAGTGCGGGACAAGGAATTTAAAAATCCGGTCTTTGAGTTGCCCTATAGGGTGATGCCCGATGCAAGCGGCTGGGTCAATATGCCTGTGTCCTCTTTGTGTTTCATAGATGGCTCCACAAAATACAACCTTCGCAATTTTCCTGATGCTTTCGCGACAATGGGAAACGTAGATATTGCATTTAATCTGCAGGGAACCATCTATTTTGATGATTTTCAGCTGGTACATTATGCACCGGGTACAAATCCGCCGGTGATTCCTCTGCCGACAACATTGCCGCCGTCACAAACCTTTGTTTATGAGTGCGAAAACCTCAGCTATACAAACTCTGCCAATATTGTTCCGGCTGTAACCGTAGATGCAAGCGTGAATGCGACCTTCTTGGATTCCAAAGCATCCAACGATGCCGGGACAGCGGGTTATTACTTGGAATTGACTGTTCCTAATGTGCCTGCGGGAACTTATACGCTCAAGACCAGTATTAAGGTTGGCAGTAACAGAGGGAAGTTCCAGACTTCAGTAAACGGTGTTAATCAAGGGGCAGTTTTAGATATATATGCTTCTGCTTATGCACTGAACAGCTATAATCTCGGCAGTGTAACTTTTACCCAAAGCGGGTCTCAGACCATTCGATTTACCAGTGCAGGAAAAAACACAAGCTCAACTGGCTATGCTTTATTGATTAATAGCTTTACGCTCCTTGATTATTCCTCACCGCCGGCATCAACCACAACGACAACCACAGCACCGGTTACATTGCCATCCGATGCCGCAGTGTGGTGTAACTGGTCCTCACCGCTGCAAAGCGATAAAACAGGACTGTATTCAAACAGCGGGATAAATGTCATATCTGCAGACGGCTCTTTCGGCACAGGGTTAGGTGAGGTATCTTATACCAGCAATAACGCAAATGCTGTAACCGAGCATCAGTTCGGGAGTTGGAATTATCCCGAATATCCCAACGCATTGTTCAATACGGAACAACTGGTGGGAAAAGGTGGGCTGGTAATGCTCGTTAAGATTGCATCCGAATCGGATTATAGCTCGATTGGCATTAAGCTGATTACAAAATCCGGAAGTGCATACTCCAGTGTTGTAACGGTGCCAAAGGGTGTTACTGCTCTGGCATTGTTCCCGATCGAATCCTTTAAGGACGGCAGTAAGCAGCTAACCGACATTTCCGATTTACGGGGTACCATCACAATTTCAGAAGGATGGCACAGTTCCTGCATGACATGGAATGCCAAATTCTCGAATATTTATACCTACGGGTCCAGCGGCGCAATCACAAGTACGACGACAACCACCACAACAGAACCCACCACAACAACCACTACGACAACGACAGCGAAGGAAGCGCCTGTAATCAGCGGAGCGGTAAACG
>MKRK01000176.1:3608-5384 GCA_001896915.1 Clostridiales bacterium 43-6 | reverse complement strand
CGCTGAGGATTGTGATCAAGTCCGCCGCATCTGAGAACGGTGCATATTCAAAGACCGCGCGTTCCAGAATCCGAATCGCTTCGGCTCGAAATGTCCGTGCTTCTTCCGTTGCATAGGCACGCGCACGGCTGAGGATTCCGTCCGAAAGCGTGGCATAAAAGTTCGCTTCCTGCGCAAGCATTCCGTCCATCACGAGCGCCTGCGCGGTCTCCTCGATGCTTCCCGCGCCGAGCCGCTCGATCACGCAGCGGGAGCGAATGGTCGGCAAAAGCCCAAATTCGTTTCCGGTTAAGATCAGCATCGTCTCACTGTGCGGTTCTTCTAGCGTTTTCAGCAGTGTGTTTTGAATCTGCGTACTCATGAGTTGTGCGTTGACAAAAACAAATGCACGCTGCCCGCCGTTGAATCCCTGCATGGCAGCGGACGACAGCAGCGTCCGGATATCGTCCACCTTGACCGCATTTTCGCCGATTTCATAATAGTTCGGGCAGTTGATCAGCCGCTTTGGCGCATCCTCCCCGAGGCAAAAGAGAGCGGCGCATCTGCGCGCGAGCTCCCGCCTACCGCTGCCTTCCGGCCCGGAGATCAGTATTGCGTGTGGTGCGCGGTCTTGTTGTATTGCTTCCAGCAGTCGGTTTGACATGTTTCTCCTTGGTTATGATTATCCCTAAGATTCATAATGGTTTGTTGAAATATCCTGGTTCATTGGCAAACGACAAATACCTTGCCGTCGCGCACGCCAAACAGCGTACCGCCGCCGAGTTCCTGCGTGGTGAGGTAGTCAATCGCTCGTTGGTCGATCACCTCGCCGGGCATGACGAGCGCAATCCCCGGCGGATAGATGCCAATCGGTTCTGCGGCAACACGCCCTTTCGCTTCGTCAAGCGGTAATGTCTGCGTTTTGGCAAATGTCGCTTCGCGAATCCCCATCCGCTGCTCGTTGGCGGAAAAGCGAATCTCTTCTCCAACTGTCTTCACGTTTTTTTTCGTGCGCTTTGGCATGGAAGACAACGCCTGTAAAAGTTGATCGTACCAAATCGCTTCATCGTTTGGCGATGAGATCAAAACCAGCCGCCACGCATCCGCCATCTCCAGATAGATATGGTTCTCTTCCAGTATCGTCTGGGCTTCATAGCCGGTGTATCCGCGCCCGGTGACGTCGATCACAATCCGCGTTCGATCCCGCTCAAAAACGCCGATGCCGACTGGTTCGTGAAATACGCTTAAGCCGTCGATCGCTTCAATCTTCTCTTCCAACGCGATGCAGCGCGCAACCTGCCCTGTCCAGTCCCGCCGCTTCGCCATATAGACCGACCAATCCAGTGATGCCATCAAAACGTAGGACGGGCTCGTTGTCTCCGTCATTGCAAGTGCTTTTCGCAGTTGTTCGGGCGTAATGCGGCATTCGCCAAGGTGCAAACTCGCCGCTTGGGTCAGCGCATCCATCGTCTTGTGTTGGGAGTGCACATAGACATCGGCATAGCCGCCGAGTGCGCGCGGCAACGCATCCGAAAACGGAAAATGTGCTCCGTGTGCGCTGTCGATGAGCAGGAGCGCGCCGTTCTTATGCGCAGCTTTTGCGACGCCCTCAATATCCGCACAAAACCCATACATGTTCGGAGAAGTGATCAGTGCTGCGGTCGCGCCGGTCTCCAGTAGTGCCCGATCCAGATCATCCGGGGTCACCATGCCAAGCAGACCGCGCGTCTCGTCATACCGTGGAGAGATGTAGTCCGTATGAATCCCGCGCAGAGCCGCACCGTTCACAGCGGATCG
>MKRK01000176.1:592-3582 GCA_001896915.1 Clostridiales bacterium 43-6 | reverse complement strand
TGTCGGTTTCATCCAACGCCAGAATCATCGCCTGAAGGGCGTTCGTCCCGCCATTAACCACAAAAAAAGAAGCCTTCGCGCCGTAAGCCCGCGCCATGCTCTCCTCTGCTGCGGCAATCGCCCCGCTTGGCGCATGCAGGTTGTCGGTGTTGCTCAGCTCCGTCACATCCCAAAGCTGCAACTCGTCCCGCCAAAACCCCGAAAGCCCACGGCCTTTGTGCCCGGGCATGTGAAAGCGCGCAGGGTTCTCGCGTTCATACGCACCCAGCGATTCCTGTAATGTTTGGGTTGTTGCGGGTTTTTGCTTGCCCATCGGTTGATCTATCATTCTTTCTGTGCGGCATTGCTGCCGCTTTTGCCGTTGATATCACTTTTTAAATCTTTTAACTTCAGCATTTGCTGCATCAATCTCTCAAGAAACGCATCGCTTGCGCTGATGCGATATGCCATCTCTGTTCCACCCAAAGTTGCGCAAATCCAAATTGTGTTCTTGCTTGGCAGTACCGATGCATCCACTTTTTTGCCATGCACGTTATCCCGTTCTGTCTGCTTGACGATTCCGCGAATCTCGCTTATCATCATCACCGCAATCGTCTTTTCCCTGCTGCCTCCAATTTGCTCAATAGCGAACTGTTCATCCGTTAGTGTATATCGAAAGCAAAGAAAATGCCACCGATAGAGAAATGCCCCGCAAATCGCGATCACGGCGTAGAGAATCGGTTGCGTCACATGCCTTGGTATCTGCCAGTTCGCATCAAGCAGGTTCCCAATCGAAATACACCCAATCATCAACACGATCAAGGCGAGATATACCGCTCCGACGGAGCGTACAATCCTCCGTTTCGGCACAGCGGTTTCGATGGCAAGAAGGTTGACTACGGCGTTCTCATCCATGTGAATATTATAGTAAGTGAACTTCAAAACGTCAATCAAAGACGAGCATTTCGAAGATAACGCACGATTTCGCTGCATATTTTATCATAATCACCGCTCATCGCCCGCCGCGTTGATTGCAAGTGGTGTCGAATTCATGTAAAATCTCCGAGTAACGTTCCTCCTTAGCTCAGTTGGTAGAGCATGCGGCTGTTAACCGCAGTGTCGCTGGTTCGAGTCCAGCAGGGGGAGCCATTAAGCCCGTAAACATCAAAGTTTGCGGGCTTTTTACTATTTACTATCTTAAATTAAAAGTTCGAAGTGGCAAGAAATTGACAAGAAAACAGAAAACATTGTCTCCGGATTGCCCTGAAGCAGTGCTTTGTGCTTATGTTGTATGCAGTGCTGCGCTATGCGTCCGTGTTGTCCACGATTCCGTTCTGCTCTATATTCTGCCCACTCATTGCATGGCGGCAATCGAGTCGTCAATCGCCGATACACAGGACGCGCTGTCCGGGTTTACTGCGCGTAATTGCCGCAGTACATTGTCGATCGTTTGATCGATCGTGTCCCACTTTTCCGTGTTCTGCGCCCGTAGTGTTGCTGCCGCCTGATCCCAGCTATACTCCAAATCATCGGCGCTCGCAGAAGCGCTCTTGAAATCACCCGCATTGATCGATTGCAGAGCGTCTTGTTCAATTTTGATAAAGTCATCGTAAGGGCCGGCGTTGGCGGCGGCCGCGATTGCCGTTTCGGATGTTGCAGCGCTGCTGATCAATTGCGCATGGCGATAGTAGTACCCAATTCCACCAGCCAGTGCCAGAATAGTTATCACAGCTATCGTCTGAATCAGCGTGGAATAACGGTAAGTGGGTTTCTGAATCTTCGGTTCATTGGGTTTATTCATCTTCCTGTCCGCTTTTGTAATAGACAGAAATACCACGGTCACTAGAATCGCGGTAAGGAAAATTGCGGTCGTAAGTGTTGCGCCCAACCCCAGTCCGCTATACTTTGGCGGTTGCGTGAGATAGTCTCCAAGCGAAGCGCCCAGCGGGCGGGTCATGATGTAGACAATCCAGAATCCAAGCACGGAATCCAGCCCAAGTTTCCAGGCGATGGTAATCGCAACGACGACGGCAACAACGATCAAACCCGTAACAAGATAACCCAGGCCGAGGCTCTCCGCCATCAGATCGCCGGATGCCGTACCCAATGCGAACGTGAACAGGATTGCCAGCCAATAAAAAGCTTCCCTCTTCGGCGTATCAATAGAATGCATCGAGAGCGTTTTTTCGCTGGCATACCAGATACCAAACGTAATCATCAGCGCGATTACAAAACCAATGGTGCTAATTTCCAACGGGATACCGATGCTGTCCGTCATAATATCGGTTACCAGCGTCCCGAAGATGCTGATTAAAACGACTGTTAACCAGTAGATAGCCGGTATGTATTTTTTTGCCCTGAACTGGAAAAATAAAACGACTGCGAGCAATACCCCAGCTGCAATCGCCGTCCCGGAAAGACCGAAACCAAGATTGACATTCAAAAAATCAGAAGCTGTTTCACCAACGGTTGTACACAAAACCTTGATGATCCAGAAGAAGATAGTCACCTCCGGAACTTTATTCAGCATCTGCTGACCCAGCATTGAATTTGTTGTTGCATTGTCAGCGTTCGGAACTAACTTGATTTTTTCTTGTCGCATATCTCTTTCTCCCTCATTCGAATTGACTCACTTGAGATTCAAACGAATTATAGAAGGGGAAAATGAGCATCTGATGATAATTTAATTACATTATCCGTTCTTCGATATTTTTTAATTTCTCTCCGTTGCAGATTCCGCATTTGTTTTCCGGGATCATATTATGTCTGAATTATTTACTCGGCGCATTGGCAAGCGAATCGTCACCGTTGTCCCGGCGGATAACGTACTTTCGACACGAATTTCACCTTGGTGCAATTCTACAATCCACTTTGCGATTGCAAGGCCAAGCCCTGTTCCCTCTTTTTCGCCGGTATGTTCAGCGCGAAAAAACCGGTTGAAGACCTTGGGAAGATCCTCTTGCGAAATTCCGATCCCATCATCCTCAATCGTTAAAACAATTGAATCCGTC
>MKRK01000176.1:223-516 GCA_001896915.1 Clostridiales bacterium 43-6 | reverse complement strand
GGATATGCCCTTTTCTTCTGCTGGTGTTTCCATCTCCTCTGTCACGTCATCAACCAACTGTCCAAGATCAATCCATTCTAAATTCAACTGATACCTGTGTTGATCCCCTCTGGTTAGCATCAATAGACTCGAGATCGTCGCGCTCATCTTTCGGCCTTCTTTGAGAATAACTTCCATAGCACGAGCATACTCCTCTTTCGTTGCATCATCGTTTAAAGCGTTTTCTGCGTAAGCGGAAATCACAGTAACCGGTGTTCTTAACTCATGCGATGCATCAGAAGCAAACTGCTGTT
>MKRK01000176.1:0-199 GCA_001896915.1 Clostridiales bacterium 43-6 | reverse complement strand
TTTCAATCATCTCATCAAATGTTGCGCTTAATCGTCCGATCTCATCTCCCGTATTTTTCATATTTAACCGTTTTGATAAGTCTCCCCTGCCAATCATCAAGGCTGTCGTAGTAATTTTGTCAATAGGTCGAAGTGTTCTGCGGACCAGAAAATACCCTGTCAGCAATGTTATGGCTAAGAACACGGGGCAAAGGCAAAG
>MKRK01000175.1:1229-6041 GCA_001896915.1 Clostridiales bacterium 43-6 | reverse complement strand
CTAAAAGGCTATCGATACTATCTCGTGAATAAAGCATCGCCTTCTATAGGAAATATGATATAGAATTCTACAGATCAATGGTGTCAAGAACCTTGGCTTAGGCGTCAAGAAAGCGTCAAGAAAAAAAGTTTTTGGGTATTGATGCAAAACGAAATTGCGGAAGCGGAATAACGGATGTACGCGAAGCTGGATGATGCGCTCTGGAAATCAGGGGACTCTATCAAACCATTCTGCAAAACGGAGGGATCGCAAGATGAGGCAACGTCATCTGCCGGTTTTGAAGAAGGAATCAAACAGATGAGCGAAGACGAAGGATTTGATTGTTTGGTGCTGCGCTCGTTCAACGAGCGGAATGACGGTGCCAAAATACAGCAGAACTGGGCGATGCGGACAAAAAGTTACGCGCATGACGAGCAGTTCTTTCATATAGTTAATGCAGTGCCGGCAGCATTGGTGCAAAGAACCTGCACGATACCTCGACCGAGCGGTGATGTGCGGAGGATGACAGAAATGAACTTGCTGCAAAAAGGCACGATAGATCGCCTCAGGTGCCTGAAGTGAAAAATGATAATAATTCCGGAATTTATAAAGAGCAGGTGATATCTTTCAACTGTTTACTCAACGTGAATGATGAAGACACCAAGCTGTTTGGTGAAATATTGTAATTTCTATGATGTCAGATGTCCCGTTCAATTTGTGTATCTATGAATGAAGATTGACGTGCCTTGGGCGAAACATTATTATTCTCGTATAACGATTTGAATGGTCAGGTAAATGTACCAATCGGATTCCGAGTAAAATATCTGATGAACGGAGGCGAAGGGAACGTGACGATAGGAAAAACGGAGATCATTACTTTGCTCAATAATATTGCACTCTTGCTGATCATGTCGGTTGCATATGAGGCTACGAACTTATTGGCCCCTAAACACCGAAAACTGAAGCCATGGATCACGGGAGTCGTTCTCGCGGGAACCTGCGTCGTCATCATGAATTTGCCTTTTACATTGAAACCGGGATTGGTGTATGATACCCGATCCATTCTGATCAGTGTGACGGGGTTGATGTTCGGATGGATTCCAACGATCCTGACAAGCGTTACTGCAATCTTGTTAAGAATTGGCACAGGCGGTATTGGAATGCCTTCAGGCATTGCGGTCATTCTTTCGAGCGCTGCAATCGGTCTTGGGTGGAGGTATTATTTATAT
Source organism: Clostridiales bacterium 43-6 (assembly GCA_001896915.1). Lineage (GTDB taxonomy): Bacteria > Bacillota > Clostridia > Oscillospirales > Acutalibacteraceae > MKRK01. Next base: position 4,833 of record MKRK01000175.1, on the reverse strand, counting down.
CCCAAGACAAAGAGCGGGCGCTATCTCAGCGCTTTTTTGATGGGCATCGTTGTTCATGTTGCAATGTTAATGAGTACACTGCTGCTTCCTTATCCGGAAAACTTCATGGTCATTCGAACAATTGCACTTCCTGTCTTGACAATTTATCCGGCGGGTTCAATTTTGTTAAGCGTTTTACTCATTCAACAGCAGGACTTCAAGGGCATTCAGGATCAACTTGCACAATCACAAGAACGATTTAAAGCTTTGTTTGAGAAAGCGCCGCTTGGTTATCAATCGCTGGACAGCAACGGGCATTTTCTTGAGGTCAATCAACAATGGCTGGACTTGCTTGGATACTCCAAGGAAGAAGTGCTTGGTAAGTGGTTTGGAGATTTTGTTGCCCCGGAATATCGCGATGCATTTCGCCAGCGGTTTCCGATCTTTAAGGAACGGGGACAGATTCATAGCGAATTCCAGATGATTCATAAAGACGGCAATCCTGTCTTTATTGCATTTGATGGCCGGATCGGCTATGGCGCAGACGGTGAGTTTTTGCAGACACACTGTATTCTAAAGGATATTTCAAGCGAGAAAAAGATGGGTGACGATCTTCGCGTTAGCGAAGAAAAATACCGTCGCTTGTTTGAGACAATGGCGCTTGGCGTCGTCTATCAAGCGAAGGATGGGTCTATTATATCCGTCAATCCCGCTGCAGAGCGAATTTTGGGCCGCACATTTGAGGAGATGAGAGGACGAACCTCAGGGTCGCCGATATGGAAAATAGTTAAGGAGGATGGAACGGCTACTACTGAAAGCGATCATCCTGCTATCATCGCGTTAAGAACCGGGAAACCTTGCGGGCCGACTGTCTTTGGCGTTTACAACCCCAAGCTGGCGGATTTTGTCTGGATCAGTATCAACGCAACTCCGCTTTTTCGCCCTGGCGACACAACGCCGAACCAGGCGTATACGACGTTTCAGGATGTAAGCGCAGAGCGCAAGGCAAACCGGAATTACTATTTACTGTTTCAGGAAATGGTGGATGCGTTCGCTTTGCATGAGATTATCTGCGATGAGAATGACAAGCCGGTGGATTATCGATTTCTTGCGGTCAATTCCGCATTTGAAAAGATGACGGGATTATCAGCAAGCAAGATTATCGGGAAGACGGTACTGGAGATTTTGCCGGGAACAGAGCCGTATTGGATCGAAACATACGGCCGGGTGGCAATGTCTGGCGAGCCGATTGCATTCGAGAATTACAGCAGCACGACAGGCAAGCATTTTGTTGTGAGTGCTTATCAGCCTGCTCCCAGACAATTCGCTTGTACTTTTTCAGATGTCACGATGCGAGTGAATGCGGAAAAGGAAGCAAAATGGATCATGTCCCGACTGCGGGGATTATTGGAAAACAGTCCGACCCCGATTATGATTATTGATGAAGACGGCAATTTAATCGAAGTATCTTCCTCGGCTGAAAATCTGATTGACCACTGCGTTCCAGCGGAGGATGGATCGATTTCGCGCTGCGCACCTTCCATCATTCGAAAGAAGATCCAAACTGCGCTTCAGCAGTCGGACCAAGACATGATTATTCGTGACCTCGACGTGTTTGAGAATGAGAATGAGAAAAAATACTATGAAAGCCGGCTATTCCCAATTCTTGCGCCAAACCAGCAAAAGCGGCTATTTGGATATCTCGCTGTAGATGTGACGGAGCGGATATCTGCTGAAGAAGCGCTAAAAAACAGCGAAGAGAAGTATAGCACGTATATCAACAGCGCTCCGTTTGGTATATTTGTCGTGAATGAAAACGGAGAGTATATCGACACCAATCCTTATGCAAGCAAAATCACCGGATATGATCGTGAACGCTTGCTGAAGATGTCCATTCAAGATATTACGGCACAAGAATCGATGAAGGACGCAATACAGGGGTTTCACTCGTTGAAGCAATCCAACACCCTGGACACCGAACTTCAGTTTGTCCGTGCCGATGGAATGAGGCGATGGTGGACGGTTACCGCGACGAAGCTTTCCGGCGGTCGATATCTTGGATTCTCCACAGACATAACCGACCGCAAGAACGCGGAAGAGGAACTCATATTCCTAAGCAATCGTGATTTTTTGACGGGTTTATACAATCGCCGTTATTTTGAATCCGAACTCAAGCGTGTGGACGCCAATTCACATGTACCGATCTCCATCATTATGGGGGATATCAACGGCGTCAAACTCATCAACGATGCTTTTGGTCACGCGGAAGGAGACCGCCTCATCATTGAGTCGGCAAGAATTATCAGCAGTTGTTGCCGGGAAAACGATACGCTTGCCAGAATCGGCGGCGATGAGTTTGGCCTGATCATGCCAAATACCGACAGTGCCACAGCACTCAAAGTACTGATGGGAATTCAATCTGCGCTGAAGTCTTATGACTTATCTGAGAAGAACGACCTGTTTCAGCATAGCGTTTCCCTTGGATTTGGGACAAAGAAGACTCCAAACGAGGATATCATTCAGATTATCAAAATTGCAGAAGAATATATGTATCAGCGAAAGCTTCTGGAGCACAACAGTTCGCACAGCGCAATCATATCGTCCATTAAGGCGACAATGTTCGAAAAGAGCCATGAAACAGAGGAACATGCGGAGCGACTGGTTATTCTCTCAAAGCTGATTGCAAACGGTATGAATCTCGCTCAGAAGGATCGCGACCGGTTGGAGCTGCTGGCGACTTTACACGATATTGGAAAAGTTGGCATTAGTGATCGAATCCTCTCAAAACCAGGGAAGTTAACCGATGAAGAATGGGTGGAAATGAAACGCCATCCTGAGATTGGCTATCGTATTGCGATGTCTTCCCCCGAACTGATCCCGGTAGCAGAAGGAATTCTCTGCCATCAAGAGCGTTGGGATGGAACCGGATATCCGCAGGGGTTACGCGGCGAGAATATTCCGCTGCTTTCGAGAATCATTGCCGTTGTGGATGCCTATGATGCAATGACGCAAGACCGGCCCTATCGCGCGGCAATGTCACACGAGGCTGCAATCGCAGAGATTGAACGCAACGCAGGGACGCAATTCGATCCACAAGTCACGCAGATCTTTGCTCAGCAGGTGAGAACCGCAGAACCATTCAAGGAAAACATGGGGATATAGCTTCGAACTTTCATGTGCGGTCTTCTATTGCTTGACCTTGCTACAATGTAACCTTCGTTGATCAAAAAAATACCACAATTCTGCTATTTGTTGTATAATGCGTATCATAGACGCAAAAGCGGAGCATGATTTCAAGACGGAAGGCGATCATAACAGGCAAACAATATGGAAGCAAACTGGACCAAATTGCTGGAGTTTCTGAATTTTTCAGGTGCAGACACGCTCTTTGAACAGCGTGAGCTCTTGTTTCAGCGTGTGCCGTATGAGATGGAGAAGACGCTCTACCGTTTCATCACGGATGGAAAACCGAAGGAGATGCTGACGTTTTATCAGCGTATGATACTCGAAACGCCGGCGCTCAAAGTGGCCGTTGGCAGGACGTCCCGCAACCGGTTGATGCAGCTGAAATACGCGGCTGTTTCGGCGGTTGCGCTTGCGTGCAGGGCGGCAATCGACGGCGGCG
>MKRK01000175.1:0-1163 GCA_001896915.1 Clostridiales bacterium 43-6 | reverse complement strand
GCAGACGGTTTATGATTATGCACAGATGGTGCAGGAGACAAAATCACTGCAAAACTGTTCCGCGGTCGTGCGCGCCTGCGTAGACTATATCACGGTGCATTCACACGGTTTGATCAAACTCGAAGAGCTTGCCGAGGGTACCGGATACACAAAAGAATATCTGGCAAAGCTGTTTAAAAAAGAGATGGGGATCTCGATCAGTGATTATATCCTGAAGGTGCGCGTCGATGAGGCAAAAGAACTGCTGGTTACCGGGCGCTCGTGCGGCGAGGTGACACATCTGCTCGGGTTTTCATCGCAGAGTTATTTCATTCGTCAATTCAAAAAGACCACCGGAATGACTCCGAAGCTGTTTGTAAATGTCAACTCCTGATGATCAATCCGGCGGGATAGACCGATATTGCAGATGGATTTCAAACTCTATCTACTTGCAATCCATAAAACGGCATATTTTTCCCATATCGATAGCATGATTTTGTGAAGAATCATGCTATTTTTAGAAGAATATTTGTAGGAATCCGATTTTAAGCTTGTTATGATATCGATATACAACACTTCGTGCTTTTTCCAATAACTACTCGGTTTTTCAGAACGTAAAACGAAATATTGCACCCGATTGACAGGAGGAATCGTATGACCAAAACGGAACGATGGATCGTATTTCCAAGTGTGGCTGCGCTGCTTTTACTTGCGACTTTTTTTGATCTGCGCATATCGCAGGCAGTGTATGGCAAAAACCTGTTCAGTACCATTTTCGAGGTGATTGGCGAGGCACCGATTCAGTTTCTCGCGTTGTTTGGTGCGCTGACGCTGCTGCGTTTCCGCAGCAAAAAAACCAAGACGACCGGCGCTGTGCTTGCGGGGGCATATGGGATTCTTGCGGCGGCGTTTGCATTCATGTTTGGTTTTGCAACGATCAACTATGTCAACGAAAATATCGCACACGAGCTGCCGGTCTATGTATCGTTGGCGGCTGCGCTCCTTGGGCTTGGGCTTGCAATCTGGTTGAGCCGCGCCGTGCCGAAAGAACGCGCGCGGGAGGCGGTTACGTTTGCTGTGATTGCAATCGTTTATGCGCTCCTGATCGTGATCGTGATGAATTCCATCAAGGGCATCTGGGGCAGGCTTCGTATGCGCGAGATGCTCGACCCCGTAAGCGAGTT
>MKRK01000174.1:7866-8283 GCA_001896915.1 Clostridiales bacterium 43-6 | reverse complement strand
TGACGTCACAATTTTTGAAGCCTTCCACACCCCCGGGGGTGTGTTGGTATACGGGATTCCCGAGTTTCGCCTTCCCAAAGTGATTGTGGAGAAGGAAATTGACGCTTTGAAAACGATGGGAGTAAAAATAGAATGCAATATGGTCATCGGCAAGGTGCTTTCTGTTGACGATTTGTTTGTTATGGGGTATAAGGCTGTTTTCATCGGAACCGGTGCAGGGCTGCCAAACTCACTCGGCATCCAAGGGGAAAACTTGTCGGGGGTTTATTATGCCAATGAGTATCTGACACGTATTAATCTGATGAAAGCGTATCGACGGGAATATGATACCCCCGTCATGGGTGCAGACAGAGTGGCTGTTGTAGGGGGCGGGAACGTTGCCATGGATGCTGCCCGCAGTGCAAAACGAATGGGGGC
>MKRK01000174.1:3013-7761 GCA_001896915.1 Clostridiales bacterium 43-6 | reverse complement strand
CGGGCATCAGCTGTGTGAAAATGGAGCTGGGCGAACCGGACCAAAGCGGAAGAAGACGACCGGTAGAAATTCCAAACAGCAAAAGGGAAATCTCTGTGGATTGTGTAATCATTGCCATCGGCAATTCACCGAACCCATTGATCAAAACCACCGTAGCCGGTATAGAATCCGACAAGCGCGGCTGTCTTTTGGTAGATCAGGAAACCCTCCAAACCACGAGAAAAGGCGTGTTTGCCGGCGGAGACGCTGTGACAGGTGCAGCAACGGTCATCCTTGCCATGGGTGCCGGAAAGCAAGCGGCCAAATCCATGGACCGGTATATAAGAGCCAATCCTTAGCCATTTTAGAAACGCATTTTTACAGTGCGTTTCTTTTTTTATGTCTTTTCTGTGGTTTTATGTATGTTTGGCATGTCCCCCGCATAAATTTTTATAAAGAAGTTTGAGAAGGGGGCGGTGCAGATCAAGGACAATTACATAGAACAGCAGCTCTATGCTGTAGGAGAAAATGATGTTGAGAATGAAGAGGAAAAAGAGCTGGAGCATCTGATTGCGGCAAATAAGAGACAAAAGAAAAAAGGCGACCCGAAATTTGATTTTTTGATGGCACAGATCATCATATCCATGATTGTTGTTCTGATGCTATTTTCGGTAAAAATGATTGGCGGAAACTTATTTCAGGATTGTAAACGCTACTATAAGGCCTTCTTCGGCGACAAAACAAGTATCTCACAGGTGGTGGACGCCAATGCAAAAGTGAAGGTGAAAGCGGTGAATGCGGGCGTCGGCGGGGATGATTATGAAGCCAATATCCCTTATTTTGAGAACTATGAAGAAGCCTCCGAAGCCATTGAGGAAAGTAAGGAAGACGGAGATATCAATTCCATGTTGGTTCCCTGTGCCGGTCCCATTTCCTCGGGCTTCGGACCCAGGGTGAACCCCATAACCAAAAAGAATGAAATTCATGGCGGAATAGACATTGCCGCAGCTTACAACACGGAAATCAAGGTGGCATTGTCAGGCACCGTCAAAACCGTGGGCAAGGCAACGGGCTACGGCAATTATATCGTGGTTTCCCACAACAACGGGCTGGAAACCCTTTATGGGCACTGCAATAAGATCATAGCCAAGGAAGGGCAGCCGGTGAAAAAGGGGGATACCATTGCTTTGGTGGGGAGCACGGGGCTTTCAACAGGACCCCACTGTCATTTCGAAATCAGACTGAACGGAACCAGACTGAACCCAAGCTGGATTTTATAGGAGAAAAAGAGGAGTTATGACATTTAAAATATTCGGCTGCAAAATTACCGTGAGCTTTCTTTTTACGGCGCTGATTGCGCTGCTGTTGTTATTCGACAGAAGCAGTATTTTTGTGCTTACTCTGATCTCGGTGATCATCCACGAATCAGGGCATTTGATCATGATGAAGCTCCTTAACCAGGTGCCGGATGCAATCAAGGTAATCCCTGCCGGGGTTATCATTACCAAAAACAAAATCTGCAGTTATCGGGATGAAATCCTGATTTCTTCCGGCGGTATTTTTTTTAACGTAATCATTACCGCTGTGTTTTCGGTTCTTTACCGGTTTCACATCAGCGAAAACTTCAGTCTTTCCGTGGCAATGGTGAACTTGTTCATTGCGTTTTTTAACATGCTGCCTGTCAACGGGCTGGACGGTTATGAAATCATCAAAAACATTACACGCTGTAAATCTCACAGAATGACGGTTGTTTCTGTTGTGACCTTGGTGCTTCTGCTTATTTTCGGTGTGGTATTATTTTATTGGTATTTCAACCCGACCCTGATGATTACATCGGTATATTTGATCATTCTTACCATTTTGAATTTTAAACGTTGATATATTTCCTCTTTTAAGGTATGATATCTAGGATAAAACCTTTGGAGGAAATCATGACAGATTTAGAATTCTCAAAACTGGTGGAAAACGTTCAAAAACCCGGCAGATATGCGGGCGGCGAGCTGAACAGCGTGCTCAAAGACAAACAGCAGATTGCTGTGAGGTTTGCCTTCTGTTTTCCCGATATTTACGAAATCGGTATGTCCCATCTGGGAATGAAAATTTTATACAGCCTATTAAACGAGCTCGACTATTGCTGGTGCGAGCGCGTTTTTGCGCCATTTACCGATATGGAAGCATCCTTGCGGGAGAATAACCGGGCACTGTTTGCCATCGAAAGCCGGGACGATTTATCTGAATTTGATATCATCGGGTTCACATTACAGTATGAGCTTTCTTATACCAATATTTTAAATATGCTTGCGTTGGGCAATGTGCTGCTTCTGTCCGCTGACCGGGCCGGACTCCATCAGCTTGTCATTGCCGGCGGTCCCTGTGCCTGTAATCCCGAACCGTTGTGCGACTTTGTGGATCTTTTTGTTTTGGGCGAAGGGGAAGAGGTCACAGCAGAGCTTGTGTCTCTTTACCGCCAGCATAAGCTAAACGCAAGCACGAAAGATGAATTTTTGGCCGCCGCCGCAGCAATCGAGGGGGTTTATGTTCCTTCCTTGTACCTTGTAAAGTATCGGGAGGATTTCTCCGTCGAAAGTGTAGCTCCCAGGGATTCTGCGCCGGCAAAGGTGAGAAAGAGGATCATAAAAAATCTTGACAAGGTTTTTTATCCCGATCGGTTTGTTGTGCCTTATATGGAAATTGTCCACGACAGGGTGATCCAGGAGATTTTTCGTGGCTGTATCCGTGGCTGCCGGTTCTGTCAGGCAGGCATGATTTACCGCCCTGTCAGAGAAAAAAACCTTGACATCGTCTCCCAACAAGCGAAATGCTTGTGCGATACCACGGGGTATGACGAGGTTTCCCTGTCGTCCTTAAGTACCAGTGATTATTCTGCTCTTGAGCCGCTGGTGGACAAGCTTTTGTCTTGGTCGGAACAGGATAAGGTCAGCATTTCCTTGCCCTCTTTGCGCATTGACAGCTTTTCTCCCCAACTGCTGGACAAAATTTCTAAGGTGCGAAAATCCGGGTTGACCTTTGCACCGGAAGCGGGCACCCAGAGAATGCGTAATGTGATCAACAAAAACATTAGCGAAGAGGAGATCATCAATACCTGTAAAACCGCTTTTGCAGGTGGCTATATCAATATCAAGCTGTATTTTATGATGGGACTGCCTTATGAAACCATGGAGGATATTGAAGGGATCATCGATTTGTCCCAGCGGGTGGTTGATTTATACTATCAAAATCCCGACAAGCCAAAGGGCAAAAGCGTTCAGGTATCCATCAGCGTCTCCACCTTCGTACCGAAGCCTTTTACCCCCTTTCAATGGGCTGCCTTTGACAGCGCTGAAAGCATCAAGGCAAAACAGCAGCATCTATTGTCCTATACCAAGTCGAAAAAGATTAAAATCAGCTTCAGTGACAAGGAAACCTCCTTTTTGGAGGCAGTTCTGGCGCGGGGCGACAGACGGTTGGGGGCTGTGCTCCTAAAAGCGTTTTCACTTGGCTGCAAAATGGACGGCTGGGATGAGTTTTTGGATTTTGAAAAATGGATGGAGGCTTTTGCCGCCTGCGGTGTTGACCCGCTGTTTTATCTGCGAAAGCGGGAATATGACGAGAGATTGCCCTGGGATCATCTGGACTATTATGTGACTAAGGGGTTTTTACAAAGAGAAGACGAAAAAGCCGCTATGGAAGCTGTTACGGAAAACTGCCGTCAAAGATGCTCCGGCTGCGGCGCCGATCAGGGCGGAGGGTGTAGTTTTGAGAAACGTTAGGTTGTTTTATCAAAAAAAGGGGAATGCAAAATATATTTCCCATCTGGACATGAACCGGTTCATGATGCGTGCCGTGAAACGCTCCGGCGTGCCTGTTTGGTATACCGAGGGCTTCAATCCCCATCCCTTCATCACTTTCACTATGCCTTTGTCTCTGGGGTTTGAGACGAATTATGACAGCATCGAGTTTAAAATCGAGGGCGAAATGACCAATGAAGAAATCGCCGAACGATTCAGGAATGTTTTCCCCGCCACCATGCCCGTGATTGGTGTGAAGGACTGCGTTTTGAAATCAAAAGAGCTGAAATATGCTTCTTTTACCATAACGCTTCAAGCTGCGGACAGGGAAGCGATCAACGCTTATTTTGAAAAAGATGAAATTATCGTTTCAAAAAAAACAAAGAAGGGAACAATCAATCAAATTGATATCAAAGAAAAAATACACAATCTGTCCCTTACTGAAAACGGAGCACTCCGATTGTATATGGTTTTGCCCGCAGGCAGTGAAGAAAACCTCAATCCCGCTGTGATTTTAGATGCCATGAAACTGCAAGCAGTACAGTTTACCATCGTCGGTATCTCAAGAAACGAGCTGCTTGACAAGGATTTTAATCTGTTTGAATAACGATAAAAATTCATAAATTAGTGCTTGCTATTTCCATGTAGTTATGTTATTATATTGAAGCATTTGATTTCGCCAACCTTATGGCGGAGGTTAATGCCGTGGGCAATGCCCAGACATTAAAGCGGATAGTCCTCTAGCATTTTTGCTATGAATATCTGATAAAATAAAAGGAGAATATACATGGATGCAGTAAAAATGCTTTCAGCCCAGCAGCTGAAAAGCGAACCGCCGAAGTTTGAAATCGGCCAGACAATAAAAGTTCACGTGAAAATTCGTGAAGGTGAAAGAGAAAGAATTCAAATTTTTGAAGGCACCGTCATTGCCCGTAACGGCAGCGGAATTGCCGAAACCTTTACGGTTCGCCGTATTGCTTA
>MKRK01000174.1:1500-2947 GCA_001896915.1 Clostridiales bacterium 43-6 | reverse complement strand
TAAGGTCAAAGAAAGATTAAAATAACAAAAAAGAGGGACGACTGTCCCTTTTTTTGCATTTTACAGAAAGCCGGTGGATCTATTGGAAAACACAGTGCATACGGATAAACATCCGATCCAATCTTTTATTTACGAATGGATTGACGCCGCTGTTGTGTCTCTGATTGCAGTGGTATTCTTATTCACATTTATTTTCAGCATTGTCGGCATATCCGGCACCTCGATGCTGAACACCCTACAAAACAACGACATTGTCATTCTGTCCCGGCTTTTTTATGAACCGAAATACGGCGATATCGTCGTCATTTCCAGAAACTACACCAACGACGAAAAAATGATCATCGACAACGAAAATAAACCCATTATCAAGCGTGTGATTGCCACAGAGGGTCAAAAGGTCGATATCAAAAACGGAAAAGCCTGGGTGGACGGTGTACCCCTGGATGAGGCTGCTTATACCCGAACCGATACGCAAATTACAGAGGATGTAAAGTTTCCCGTGACGGTTCCGAAGGGCTGTATTTTCGTCATGGGCGACAACCGTGCCGATTCCCACGACAGCCGTTCCACAGAAATTGGAATGGTGGACAAACGTTTTGTCTTGGGTGAAGCAATCGTCAGAGTTTTCCCTTTTGATCAGTTCAAAAATTTAGATACTGTGAAATAATCGGATTAAGAATATGTAAGGTGGGACGCGGGCATCCTGCCCTTTGAATATGAGTGAAACACAAAACATACAATGGTTTCCCGGTCATATGACCAAAACCAAAAGACAAATCGAAGACAAGCTGCCACTGATTGATATCGTGGCAGAAATCATCGATGCCAGAATACCTGTCAGCAGCCGCAACCCGGAGCTGGCAGGCATTGTTGCAAATAAGCCCAGAATTGTTTTACTGAACAAATGTGACATGGCGGACGGCGAACTCACCGAGCTGTGGATTGATGCATTGAAAAAAGACGTTGTTGCCGTCATTCCCATTGATTGCAAAACAGGCAAGGGGTTGGACCGGTTTATCAAAACCGTCAAGGAAACGCTGAAGGACAAGCTGGAACGCTACGAACGGAAAGGCATGGGCGGTAAAACACTCCGTGTTATGGTGGTGGGCGTCCCCAACGTAGGGAAATCATCCTTCATCAACAGAATGTCAAGGGGTGCGTCTGCCAAAGTGGAAAACCGCCCGGGTGTGACCCGCGGAAACCAGTGGTTCACCGTGGAAAAGGGAATTGAAATGCTGGATACTCCCGGTGTTTTATGGCCGAAATTCGATGATCCCTTAGTCGGGGAACGGCTTGCGTTCACCGGTGCAATTAAGGATAATGTGGTGGACACGGAAGCCCTGGCTGTCAGACTGTTGGAATTTTTAACAGCGAACTATCCCGTATTGTTGCAAGAACGGTTTAAGATTGTCTTGCAGTACCCCGTGGACAGCTATGAACTGTTATC
>MKRK01000174.1:0-1487 GCA_001896915.1 Clostridiales bacterium 43-6 | reverse complement strand
AAAAGAGGCATGAAAATATCCGGGGGTGAGGTTGACACAGAGCGAACCGCCAATATGTTGTTGGAAGAATTCCGTAATCTAAAACTTGGCAGGATTACATTAGAAAAACCGTAAGGGCAGGGAATTGCATGCCGGACTACAGCTTTGAAACCGAATACAGAAATCAGGGCTTTCAGTCCATTTGTGGGATTGACGAAGCCGGCAGAGGACCTTTGGCAGGTCCTGTTTGTGCTGCTGCCGTTATTTTACCGGACGGGCTTTATATTGAAGGTCTGAATGATTCCAAGAAGCTTTCTGAGAAAAAACGGGAAGCGTTGTACGATGTGATAACAAAAGAAGCAGTTGCTTATGCCGTTTGCTATGCAACCGTGGAGGAAATCGACACCATCAATATTTTGCAGGCGACCTTTCTGGCCATGACCCGGGCTGTGGAAGCGTTGGCGGTCAAGCCGGATTTTGCATTGATTGATGGTAACGGCATTCCCAAAACCATGCCCGTTCCGGCTGCCGCAATCATTAAGGGAGACGCATTGTCCATGTCCATCGCGGCGGCCTCCATTCTGGCCAAGGTCAGCCGTGACAGGCTCATGAAAGAGCTGGACAGGAAATACCCGGCATATCTTCTGGAAAAACACAAGGGTTACGGTACGGCTGTTCATATGGAATTGATCAAAAAACACGGAGCTTGTGCCATCCACCGCAGAAGCTTTTTGAAGAAGATTCATTAAATTATGAGAAAACATAAAAACGGGGTGTCCGGCGAAATTGCCGCCGCCCGATACCTTAGAAACAGAAAATATACGATTTTGGCAGGAAACTACACCACCCGTTTCGGTGAAATTGACCTCATAGCCTGTGACAAAAAATATATTGTGTTCATTGAAGTCAAAACAAGGGCACAGAATACCATCATGCTCCCCCGTGAGACGGTAGATCAGTATAAACAGGCGAAAATCATCAAGTCCGCTTCTCTTTATTTGTCTCAGAACAAATCAGAACTGCAGCCGAGATTTGATGTAATCGAAATCGAAACAAAATCCAAATTCGGGTTTGAAATCACCCGATTTCACCATTTAGAAAATGCGTTTGGTCTAAAAGGCTATTTATAGTCAGAGAAAAACCGACGGGCATTGTCGTAAAATATTTTATTTACAATGGTCTCATCCATATTTTTTTGCAAAAGATAATCATAAATATTTTTCATATATTCTACGCCGTTCCATAAGGAAGGCATTTCCGCACCGTCGAAATCCGTACCGATTGACAAGGTGTTTTCTCCGCCCTGAGACAGAAAATAAGCGATATGGCGGTAGATATCCTCATATTCGACTGTTTTCCCATCGCTTAAAAACAGGGGATAGAGATTGATTCCCACCAGTCCGCCGAAATCAGAAATCATCCGAAACTGCCGGTCGGTGAGGTTGCGGGGATGATTGCACATGCTTCTGGAATTGGAATGCGAAGCAATGAACGGTTTTTGACAGATT
>MKRK01000173.1:3952-8907 GCA_001896915.1 Clostridiales bacterium 43-6 | reverse complement strand
AGTGCGAACGAGCGAACGACCCAATCGTTCCAAAAGTTGATAGAAACTACCTGAAATTCATGGAGGAGAGCACCGTAAAAGCAGCTTGCCAGGCAGTTGAGAATGCAACGTTGGCGGAGATTGCCGTTGTTGTTGGAGACGCAACCGGTGTGGGAACCAATCGACACAATCCTGAGTGGGCAAAAGACACGGATGTTCCGGCAGTATTTGTCAAAAATAAGTACAATGATGAATTTATCAGTTGTATGCTGATTTGCAACATGCACCCTACCATATTGCACGAAAACTCAACACTGTACAGCAGTGATTTTCCGCATTTTGTCCGAAAAACCCTTCAGGAAGTAGTTTTAGGAAATGACCGTCCGGTCATCTATTTTACCGGGACTGCCGGGAATCAAAGCCCGAGACACGTGACAAAATCCAACACATTTGAAGAGGCCAAACGAATAGGACAGATTGTTGCAGATTCCATCAGCTCCAAGCTAACGGAGACGGTGACTTTCTCCTCCCATATACCTGTTTCAGCCGCTCAAAAATTCGTCGATTTGCCCAAACGGGCTTTTCCCTCGATTGAATGGGCAGTTGAACATCGCGACAAAACCAAAAAACGTTTCGAAGAGCTTAAAAAGAATTCAGAAATTCCGCAGGAGGTCCGCACGGCAGAAGTGAACTGGTTTGGTTCAGAAGAACTCCTGTATTTGTCGAAATTAGCTCAGGACAACAAATTGGGAAAAGCATACCAAAGCTCTCTACCTGCTGAAATACAAATAATTAAAGTGGGTGAATGGAAATTTGTAGCCTGGCCAGGGGAGGTGTTTGTAGAGTACGGCATTGAACTGAAAAATCATGCTAAAGAGATCGCTTTGATAACCTATGCCAATGGCGAACTTCAAGGTTATCTCGTTACCCAGGAAGCCCAGGACGGAGGTTATTATGAAGCTGGAAATTCTTTCTTCGATTACAAGGCCGGTAAATTAATGCTGGCCGAAACAATCAAGGAATTAAAATCGATGTGAAATGGGATTCTATCTCGGAATAGATTTAGGGACAAGTTACTTCAAGGCGGGCATATTCGATGAACAAGGAAATCTCGCCGGACTGGGACGTTGTCTTGTTATTAAACAAACAGACGATGGAAAGATCTGTGAATTGCCAATCGCTGATTTTTGGGTTACACTACGTAAATGCATTAATCGGGCAATTGAAAAGGCAGAAATCAACCCAAACGAGCTAATTGCTGTTTCCTATTCATCGCAAGCCAACAGCTTTATCCTGTTAGATGAAACGGATCATCCGCTAACTCCATTGATTCTGTGGCCAGACAAAAGAGCCGGACAAATTCCTTCCGTTCTGGACTCTTTATTGGAAAACCCTAATTTTCTAAAGAAAACAGGATTAGGAATTTTGCCCGGTTTGCAATCAATGGCAGCTAAAATAGTTTGGTTTCAAGAGAACAAGCCGGAAATCTGGGAGAAGGTAAACAGCATTGCTTCCGTTTCAGACTACCTGACATTCTCGTTAACCGGACAAAAAGTAAGCGACTTCAGTACATCATCCATGACAGGACTGTTCGATCTACTTGAAGAAAAGTGGTGGAACGAAGCATTAGAAACACTGAATATCAACAAAAAATTCTTGTTTTCTCCCAAAAGAACAGGAAGTTTTGTCGGCACTTTAGCCGGAGAAAGAGCTATACAATTGGGATTGTCTGCCGACACGAAATTCTTCCTGGGAGGATTAGACCACCATATTGTTGCTGTAGGTGCTGGCTTAACGAGTTCAACCCAAATTTCCGAATCAACAGGCACTGTGCTGGCATGCGTGAATTATCATCAAGGATTCTCTCCGAGAGCGGGAATAAACATAGCTCCAGGCTTAAGAAAAGAATATTATTTTCAAATGGCTTTCAATGAAAATGGAGCTACAGCACTAGAGTGGTATCAAAAAAAGTTTGCTCCTGAATTATCCATTGAAGAACTGTTAAAGATGGCCGAAGGCATTGCCCCGGGAAGTGATGGTTTAAAAGCTTCTCCCTGTGTTGATAAGTTTGAATCACTTTCGGGATTCCAGAACATTACAAACAAGCATTCCCACGGACATTTTGTAAGGGCGATTCTCGAATCGACTGGTTTAAGTTTACGAGACTTGATTTGCAGTCTGGATAAAGAAAACGTATCAGAGGTGTTAATAGCTTCAGGAGGAGGAGCCCGGAGCCTTTTGTGGATGCAAATAAAGGCCGATATCCTCAATAAAGTTTTTATGGTACCCGAATGCAGTGAATTGGCCTGCCAGGGGGCCGCATTAATCGGAGCGACAGGGAGTATCCAACAGGAAGACAGGGAAAAATATTTCGAAAAACAGGCAAGATATGCTCAGCTGATAAACCCAAATCCAGCGGATGTAGAAAAATATAAATTGGAAAATAAATTATGAAAGAATTAAAAGAAGATGCGATCCTGCAACGCGCAATACAGTCCTTAAGGATTGAAAGCAAGGCCATTTCGGATATCATTGATTACCTGGACAAAGAGAGCTTTTTAAAAGCCGTTGAAGTATTGAGCAGCTGTCCCAAGATAATAACCTGCGCCAGCGGGTCGTCCGGTATCGCAGCCAAAAAGTTCGCACACTCGTTGTGCTGCATCGAGAGAAACGCACAATTCCTGTCGCCGGCGGAAGCCATCCACGGAGGAATGGGATGCATGAAAAAGGGAGATGCGGTAGTGATGGTCTCCCGGGGAGGAAAGACCGCCGAGCTGTTACCCATCATCGAGGTGTGCAATAAAAAAGAGGTGATCCTTATCGGGGTTACCGAGAACCTGGATGCTCCCCTGGCTAAAAATTCACAAATCGTTGTCCCCATGAAAATCGAGAAGGAGAGTGACGGGTTGAATGTCATGGCAACGGCCAGCTTCGTAGCCACCATTGCCATTTTTGACGCCATGCTTGCCTCCATTATGGAAACCACCGGGTATTCGTTGGAGCAGTTTGCCTTAATCCACCCGGGCGGCGCTGTCGGCAGCAGGCTTAACGGGTAAATAGAGTATCTGAAACCAAAAATAAAATTACCAAATAATATGTATAAGGGATTAACAATAAAACCGCCATTTTTTGAAATTGGACCCAAAGCTTACATGTATGGGGAAAGGATGCTGAGGCTGGCAAAAGCGGCCGATGAAGCTTCCGTCAAGTACGATGTGAGAATAATTCTAACACTGCAACCGTCGGATATTTACCTGCTGGCCAGGGAGACGGAACACGTGCTCATTTTTGCTCAACACATGGATCCGGTCCCGATAGGCAGGGGAAACGGCTCCATCCTTCCAGAGGCGCTAAAAGCAGCCGGCGCTGTCGGCGTCATTCTTAACCACGCCGAAAAACCGATGACCCTGGCTGATTTGTCCCAGGCAATTAGACGGGCGGATGAAGTGGGTCTGGTTTCAATGGTATGTGCCGACTCCATCCGGGAGGCAGAGGCAGTTGCCCATCTTTCTCCCAATATTATCGTGGCTGAACCCACGGAATTGATCGGCACGGGACAGACCAGCGACGAGGAGTACGTGATTGCAACCACTTCGGCCATAAAAAAGGTAAATACGGAGATTCAGGTATTACAAGCAGCCGGAATCAAGAACGGGCAGGATGTTTACAGGACGATCAGGGCGGGGGCTGACGCCACGGGCACCACCAGCGGGATCATGAGAGCGGAGGATCCGGAGGCGATGCTGGATGAAATGATCGGCGCCGTTAGAAGAGCATGGGATGATTTAAATAAATAATTGATTTACAAACTAACTAAGAAAGGAGATTAAAAAAATGAAACTTTACAGGGGAACAATTGACCTTCAGTCAAAAGATCACAGGCCGGATTTTCACAACGTGACGGACGAAGTAAAAAGAATTGTGAATGAATCCGGCGTTCAGAACGGCATTTGTGTCGTTTATTCGCACCACACCACCTGCTCGGTGATGACGCAGGAATGTTCGCACGACCTCAATTTTTTCGGCAGGGAATACCTGCAACAGGATTTGAACAACATCATGGAGAAGCTGGTACCGACATGCAGAACCGAAGGGCAATACTTGCATCCGGGTCCGGAGCACATTAAGTTTGCGCTTAC
This sequence comes from Clostridiales bacterium 43-6, assembly GCA_001896915.1. Lineage (GTDB taxonomy): Bacteria > Bacillota > Clostridia > Oscillospirales > Acutalibacteraceae > MKRK01. The sequence goes on along the minus strand of MKRK01000173.1, from coordinate 4,789 downwards.
CTTCCCGGACGAAGAACCGAAAGGCAGCCTTAACACTGACGCCCACTTACGTTCCGTGTTTTTCGGGCGTTCCGAAACCATACCTCTGGTTGACGGAAAGCTCTCGTTGGGCGATTTTGGGTTCATTTACTTTGTGGACTGGGACCAGATCCGTGAAAGAAAAAGAGTCTGTGAAGTACAAATTATCGGGGAATAGGATCAAACAGCTTACAGAAGATTTCAAAAGCAATCTGACGTACCCACAAAAGGAACATGACAAGACTTGTTCGGAGATTTCTCATTGTCAAGTACATGTTTTAGTTGGTCGTTCGGAGGGCGAATGAGTTGATCCGGAAAAGCCTCTACCAATGGGCAGGTGATATCACCTGCTCCATTGGTATATAAAGTTGCCTGTGCGAAAACCGGTAAAAAAATTTGTCCGTTATCCGATCATTTCATAAACTATTATGCCCATCTGATCAGGAATCAATATGCAGAACCTAAATTTATTAAACTTTAAACGATTTTTTTTCAGATTTGAAATATAGAATAATCTCAATTACATTGTTATTTTTCTCTCTCATACTGTTAAGTATCTCTTGCAGCAGTAACGAAACTACAATTTCGAAGGACACTTTCCGCGGAGTAGTTCTGTATCCAAGTGATATACGGTCACTCGAATCGGACAAACTTATTGATATTTTGAAAAGGGCGAAAATTAACCTGATAGGGCTACACTCCAACACCCTGACTGAGAATTTGGATAGTTTGAAAATATTTCTCAAAAGTCCAAATGGGCAATTATTGATTGACTTGTGCAAAAAAAATAAAATTGAGGTGGAATATGAGTGCCATGTA
>MKRK01000173.1:2182-3921 GCA_001896915.1 Clostridiales bacterium 43-6 | reverse complement strand
GATACAAATGGAGTAAGAAGGGGCGATCTCAATATGTGTTTTTCCTCTGAGGAGGCATGGTTTGTTGTTGAAAGAAATACAACGGAACTACTCAAATGGATCCAACCGACCACTAACCGCTATTTCTTTTGGATTGATGACTCATACGACGGATTTTGCCATTGTGATAAATGTAACCTTTATTCACCAAGTGATCAGGCACTGTTATACGAAAACAGAATGTTGAAGATTATCCAGAAAGTGAATCCTAAGGCTAGTTTAGCTCATTTAGCCTATGCGAGTACATTGGAAGCACCGAAAACAATAAAACCAAAAGAAGGAATATTTCTCGAATTTGCCCCTATCGGCCGAAACTATGAAGATTCTTTGTCTTCCAAACAGCACAAAGCATTAAAAAAGAATTTGGAAATCTTTCCGAAAAGAACAGCACATGTATTGGAGTATTGGCTGGATGCCTCCATGTTTTCTGGTTGGGACAGAAATAAATGGAACAAAGTTCCTTGGAATGCCAATTATTGCAAGCGGGATATTGAATTGTACCGGAGTTTGGGGATATGTTCTTTTACAACATTTGCCACATGGATGCTTCATCAACACTACTTTGAACTGTATGGACAGGATGAAACGGTTGAAATATTAAAAGAATACGGGTCTTTGTTAAATGGGGACTAAAACGAGTGCTAATGTAATTCCGTTAAAAAGATGCGAAACGTTAATTTTTTGGTCAGTCTGATTGTTATGTTTTTGTCGGGTGAAGGATGTCGACTCAAACAACCCGATACATTTCTTATTGAATACCACACATCCGAAATTCAGATTGACGGGGATATCGATGGAATGGAATGGAGCCGCTCAACTACCTTAACTGATTTGTATTCTCCCTGGGCACCGGCAGAACGAGACAGTACAATTTTTCGTTGTTTTTTCTCTCAAAAATATTTTAATTTTTGTTTCGAGGTTATCGATAGAACCCTGACGGTTTTGGAATATACGGATGAAATAACTGTTGCGAAAGGGGATCGGGTTGAATTGTTTTTTAGTCCTTCTTCCAAACTATCCTCCTACTATTGTTTGGAAATAAATCCAAATGGGTATATTCTGGATTATAAAGCGCAGTTGTATCGTAAATTCAACTATTTGTGGAATTTTAATCATCGTGATATTGTTGGTAAGATCACGTCAACCGGCTATGTTGTGGAGGGACGCATCTCATTATCAGAATTAAAAAAAATAGATATCGATCTTGATAAGGGTTTTTGTTTAGGCATCTTCAGGGCTGATTTTACAGGAGAAAATGAAAATTCCGTAATTTGGTACTCTTGGTTAAATCCCCATACAAAAGATCCGGATTTTCATATTCCTTCAGCATTTGGAAAATGTAAAATGAAACAGCTATGACCTATTTTTAAAGGCCCAAGCACAGTCAAGTTTTTTTAAATCCGAATTCTTTCTTTGTGAAGAAAGTACCAAAACCTGAGAAAATTGTTTTATTTTTACCGCAAAAAATTATATTCATTCAAACAGCTTTATGACAGAAAAGGAAAAAATGATTCGTGGAGAATTGTATATGGGTTCAGGTGCTGAATTATCCGGAGAACATTTGAATTCTGTACGATTATGCAGGGAGTACAACGCAATCGATCCCGTCGAAAAAGGGAAGAGATCCGAGATATTGAAGGAACTTTGTCCGGTGCAAGGAGACAATGTACATATTGAAGGGCCTTTTTTCTGCGACTACG
>MKRK01000173.1:0-2104 GCA_001896915.1 Clostridiales bacterium 43-6 | reverse complement strand
GTAACGATGTACTGATAGGTCCTTCTGTAGAAATATATACAGCTGCACATCCGGTTCAATGGAAGCAGAGAGCTACGAGAATTGAATTTGGGAAACCTGTCTTCATCGGAAATAATGTGTGGATTGGAGGAAACACAACCATCTGCCCGGGGGTCAGCATAGGTAACAGAACAATTATCGGTGCAGGGAGCGTAGTAACTAAAGATATACCTGACGATGTAATAGCGGCTGGGAATCCCGCAAGGATAATAAAACGGCTGGATACCGAATATTCACTGTAGCTAAAAATGCATGCGATAGCGTACTGATAATCATAAAGAAGAAAATAATGTTTTGTTTATTGTTTGTGGCATTCTGTTTGAAAGGACAGTCATAAACTCCGTCAACCCTTGAAATTCCCGGGGAGGGAACTACACAAAAGGCTGGTTTTTCCTATTTCGCTGAGTTTGGAGATCCGCTGAAAGATCCCGAAGTATCCTCTTACTCCGATTTTCTACTGCTACGTATCGCACAGGAAGCAGGAAGCAGGAAGCAGGAAGCAGGCAGAATGCGAAAGACGCAAATATTCAGGTTAATACATCCTGGGAACTTGGTTCTGTCCCCGTAATACCGGCTTACAGAACATGTCAGGAACTTGTCGAACGAATCCACCGGGGACAGCCAACAACAAATTCACCACGGTCGGTATTCCTTAACCACACCTTAATGTAGTTAAGGAATGAAAAGGACAAACTCGCCCCGAGTCCGTAAATTCATTCATATACCGACATCAACACCGGACCGATAAGTCCGGCCCGCGGCTCACCCCGGTACGGTGTAGGGATAGTCTGATAGTGGTTAGACAGGGTACTGTACACCAGTACCTCGATATCGTTCTTACCATCTTTCACCAGTCCGGTAATGTCCAACTCATAGGGAGGGCTGATCAACACGCCAGCTGACTGCCCATTAACTGTCACCTCGCAGGTAGCCACCACCTCTCCCAGTTTCAGCATGATCTGCTTTGCCCCCGCGGTGTTATTCAGTTCGTACGATTGACGGTAACGGATCCCTCCGGAATAGTATCGTAACGCTCCCTCCTGTGACCAGTCTCCGCTCTTCATAAGTCCCGTTGAAGTTTTCAGTGTCACCGGTTCCCGCACCACAGCCGTACCCTGGTAACCTTTTTCCGCACGCACCGTGAAGGCAACCGTTGCTGTTCGCTCTTTCTTCTTCCTGAGTGTCACCCGATAACGGTTCATACCTCTTTTACCGGGTGTACGAAGGATCTGACTCCGTGCGGCCTTCTCTCCATCGATCCAGAGGTCCGTCAGTTCACCCTGCAACACCAGAGTCATCTCCTCCAGACCCGGTACTGCGTCAAAGCGGAAGTTCCACCGGTTGCGGGTACCGCCGTAAGGGTCAAACAGCAGGTGTTTGCCTGTAACCCAGCGCGACGACACCTCATCGGCATAAGGGGATGGTTTCTCCGGCAGAGGCGTCTCCTCCGGAAAGAAGAGCACCATTCCGCGCAGACGCGTGTCGTTATACAAACCCGTGCGGGGCTTATAATCTAACTGTTCCGACCGGTCGTATTGCACCTCCAAAGCATGCCATCCCTTCTTCAGGTGGACCGTCTCTTTCACCTCCAGTCCATTGACATGTATCCATTGGGGTAATACCCCGTCTGATTCTATCCTGTAAACCCCACCTTTCGGGGCATAGACATACGTCCTAAAGCGCTGATTTTTCCCTTTGTCTAATATAAAGAAACGATCATCCACCTTCCCTTTCAGGCCATGGTATCCCTGTGCACCCGGATTGTCCCAAACGCCGTACTGCCAGGAGAAGGAGACCGGTGTCCATGCTATACCGTCAGCCTGGGTCATGAGTTGCGGGCCATAGCCGTAAATACCCTCCTCCCAATTGGCATCATTATAGTCCGGTTGACTCCAGTCGCCTGGCATCCCGTTATCCAGGGCATAGCGGAACGAGCGGGCCTCCGCTCCTATCATACCGTCGAAAGCAGGAAAGCGGTAGTCTCCCCACTTGTTCTGAAGTGTAGGCAGCAACTCCGTCACCCATTCCCGCCCTAACGGTATCTCGTAACTAAGCCGGAGGGCTG
>MKRK01000172.1:7143-11919 GCA_001896915.1 Clostridiales bacterium 43-6 | reverse complement strand
ATTTTCACTTTCGTCGTAGAAGATGAAGATGTGGAAAAGGTAGTAGATACCATCATCAAAGTAAATTCAACAGGCAACAAAGGCGACGGCAAGATTTTCGTGCTTCCTATTGCAGAGTCCTACAATGTAAGAAGCGGCGAACTGAACGCGGATGCTTATTAACAGGGGGTGTAACCAATGGAAGCCAGAGAAAGATTGCTTGATAAATACAGTGCAAGAGTTTTTAAGAACAGAAAAGATCACGTAATAACCAAAGCGGAGGACGCAACCGAAATAGCTGCCAACTCCAGAACAATTCCCGGCATCATGACAAACAGAGGCTGCTGTTATGCAGGCTGTAAGGGTGTTGTGTTGGGACCGCTGAAGGATGTTGCTGTTATCACCCACGGACCCATCGGATGCGCGTTTTATTCTTGGGGTACCCGTCGTCATAAAGCAAAAGGCGACGAGAACACAAAGAATTTTCTTGAATACTGTTTTTCAACAGATATGCAGGAAAGCGACATTGTGTTCGGCGGTGAAAAAAAGCTCCGGCAGGCTATACAAGAGGTTGTGGAGATATTTGATCCGGCGTCAATCATGATTTGCTCCACATGTCCCGTGGGTTTGATCGGTGATGATATTAACGCCGTTGCAGCGGAGGCAGAAAAGCTGTATAACAGAAAGGTCATCGCCTTTAGCTGTGAAGGATATAAGGGCGTCAGCCAGTCGGGCGGACACCACATTGCCAATAACGGTCTGATCAGACACGTCATCGGAACCGGTGACAGACCGGTCAAAAAATACGCCATCAACATACTCGGTGAATACAACATCGGCGGTGACGGCTGGGAAATCAGCCGTGTGCTGAAACGAATCGGCTACGATATCGTATCGGTCATGACCGGCGACGGAAGCTATGCAGAACTGAAAAATGCACATCTTGCAGAGCTGAATGTGGTTCAATGCCACCGTTCCATCAACTACATTGCGGAAATGCTAAAAACAAAATACGGCACAGACTGGATCAAGGTCAATTTCATCGGCGTTTCTTCCATGATCAAGTCACTGCGGGACATGGCGAAATATTTTGGCGATGAAGAGCTGATTGCAAAGACCGAAGAAGTCATTGCTGAGGAACTGGAAGCGGTTTCGGAAGAGCTTGAATACTATAAGAGCCGACTGAAAGGCAAAACAGCTGCATTGTTTGTCGGCGGTTCCCGTTCTCACCATTATCAGAAGCTGCTCAAGGACCTGGGTGTGGAGACCGTTTTGGCAGGCTATGAGTTTGCCCACAGAGACGATTATGAAGGCCGTGAGGTCATTCCCTTCATCAAAGAGGACGCAGACAGCAAAAACATTGAGTCCATCAAGGTTTCTCCGGACGAAGCAAAATATAAAATCCGTCTGTCAGAGACAAAGTATAACGAACTGAAGGATTCCCTCTCACTGGAATACTACGAAGGCATGATCAAGGAAATGGAAAACGGCGCCATCATCGTTGACGATCTGAACCATTTTGAAACCGAGGAATTCTTAAACCTACTCAAACCGGATGTATTCTATTCCGGGATCAAGGATAAATATGTAGCGCAAAAGGGCGGCATCCTGTCAAGACAGCTGCATTCCTATGATTACAGCGGTCCCTATGCAAGCTTTAAGGGTGCCGTGAACTTCGCCAGAGACACAGTAATGGGCATTTATACCCCGGCGTGGAAATACGTGACCGCACCGTGGAAAACCGAGCCCACACTGGAGGGCACATTAACCGGAGGTGAGCAAAGTGCTTAGTTTAACACCGAAAAAAGTATCAGAACGTTCGGCAATCAAAATTAACCCTGCAAAAACATGTCAGCCGGTCGGCGCCATGTATGCGGCACTGGGCGTTCACAAATGTATGCCCCACAGCCACGGTTCTCAGGGCTGCTGTTCCTTCCACAGAATGTATCTGACCAGGCATTTCAAAGAGCCCGCCATTGCATCCTCCAGCTCCTTTACAGAAGGTGCATCCGTGTTCGGCGGCGGCAGCAACCTGAAAACATCTGCCAAGAACATTTTTGATATTTATAAACCGGACATCATCGCTGTCCATACCACCTGCCTCAGCGAGACCATCGGTGACGACATCGGCTCCATCATTCAGGACATCGATATCCCCGAAGGCAAATATATGGTACATACCAATACTCCCAGCTATGTAGGCTCCCATGTTACAGGCTTTACCAACATGGTATCAGGGTTTATTAAATACCTTTCCGTGAAGAGTGCTGTCAAAAACGGCAAGCTGGCTGTTTTCCCGGGATTTGTAAACCCCGGAGACATGCGTGAAATGAAACGTATCCTGAACTACTTGAAGGTTCCCTTCACCATGTTGCCCGACACCTCAGGAGTCTGTGACGCACCCATGACAGGCAGCTATGAAATGTATCCCAAGGGCGGCACAAAAATCGAGGATATCAAAAAGCTTGGTGAATGTGAGCTGTCATTGGCTCTGGGCGAGATGACCAGCGAGGAATCCGCCAACGAACTCAAGAGAAAATGCGGTGTGCCTTACAAAGCTCTGCCTTTGCCAATCGGCATTGAGGCAACCGATGAATTTGTTATGCAGCTTTCCCGCTTCTCCAGTACAGAGGTTCCTTATGACCTGGAAGAGGAAAGAGGACAGCTCGTTGACATCATGCTTGACGCACATCCTTATTACCACAACAAATCCGTAGCCATTTATGGCGACCCTGATACAGTCCTCGGGATTGCTGCTTTTGCACTGGAGCTAGGAATGGTGCCGAAATATCTGGTAACAGGCACACCCGGTATCATCTTTGAGCAAAAAGCCAAAGAACTTTTCTCAAAGTATGGTGTTGAAAACTACATTGCAAAAGCAGCAGGTGATTTATTCGAACTGCATCAGTGGATCAAAAACGATCCCGTTGATTTATTGATCGGCGGAACCCATGGCAAGTACATCGCAAGAGCAGAAAATATTCCTTTGGTTCGTGCAGGGTTCCCCATCATTGACAGATACGTGCATTCCTATCTTCCCATTGTCGGCTACAAAGGTGCAATCAGACTGGTTGAACTCATTCTGAACGCCATTATGGACAAACAAGACGCCGAATGCAACGAGGAAGATATGGAAATGGTAATGTAGCTGGCTACAGTGAAAAGTGAATAGAGCAGAGTGAAGAGTGTCGGTGTTGCTTCGCAAGTGTTTTTGCTACCGGCAAAGCCGATGCCTTCATTCTGCATTGAAAAAAGGGGTGTTTGAACGATGAAAAAGAAAAGCAGTGATATTTTAAAAGACCGGGAACAGTCGATTTTATATTCCTCCGGCTGCAGCGGTGACGGAAGCGGGATCAAATGTGACAGCAAAAGCGTGTCCGGTGCCGTCAGCCAGAGAGCGTGTGTGTTCTGCGGCGCAAGGGTTGTATTAAACCCCATCACCGATGCGTTTCACATCGTTCACGGCCCCATCGGATGTGCCAGCTACACCTGGGACATCCGGGGAAGCCTTTCCAGCGGTGAGGATCTATACCGCAACAGTTTTTCCACGGATTTATCCGAACAGGATGTGGTCTTCGGCGGCGAAAAAAAGCTGATTGCAGCCATCGACGAGGTCGTTGCCGAATATGCACCCAAAGTAATTTTTGTATATGCCACCTGTATTGTCGGCATCATCGGTGACGATGTGGAGGCAGTTTGCAGAGCGGCAGAGGCAAAATACGGCATCCGTGTCATTCCCATTATGTCTCCGGGCTTCGCCGGACACAAATCCATGGGATATAAGGCGGCCTGCAACGCCATTATGTCGTTAATTACACCATATCATTTTCCCAAAACAAAGGGCATCAATATTTTAGGTGACTTTAACCTTTCCGGTGAGATGTGGATCATCAAGGATTATTTGAAAAAAATCGGTGTCAATGTGATTTCCAAAATTACCGGTGATGCAACTCACGATGAGCTCATCAAGGCATCTTCGGCACAGCTCAATATCGTTCAGTGTGCCGGTTCTATGACCTATCTTGCCAACCGTATGCAAAACGAAATGGATATTCCATTTATCAAGGTCAGCTTTTTCGGGATTGAAGACACTGTCAGCTCCCTCATGCGAATTGCTTATGCACTGGATGATGAAGCCGTCATTGAAAGGGCAAAAGCCTTTACCGAACAGGAAAAGATCAAAGCGGAAAGAGTCATTGATCTGTATAAGGATAAGCTGGCAGGGAGAAAGGCCGCCATTTATGTAGGCGGCGGGTTCAAAGCCATTTAGCTCATTCGTCAGTTCCGTGAGCTGGGGATGGATACTGTGGTGGTCGGCACCCAAACAGGCAAAAAAGAGGACTATGAAATTATTGCAAGCTTAGTCAACGAAGGCACTGTGATCCTGGACGACACCAACCCCGCTGAGCTGGAAAAATTCATGAAGGAAAAAGGCGCGGATATTTTAGTGGGCGGCGTGAAAGAGCGTCCTCTGGCATACAAACTGGGCATTGCTTTTTGCGACCACAACCACGAACGCAAGCACCCCTTAGCGGGTTTCATCGGCATTTCCAACTTTGCAAAAGAAATCAACCTATCTATGAACAGCCCGGTATGGGGTTATATAGCGTGAAATTATAGGAGTAAAAAGGGAAGAGTTATGGTGTTGCTTCGCAACGAAATATAATTCTGCATGAATAAGGGAGGTATCTGGGTGAGCAAGAACTTAGTGAACCTTACGGTGAATCCATGTAAGATGTGCATGCCGATGGGTGTTGTTTCCGCTTTTTACGGCATTCAAAAATGCATGACGATTTT
>MKRK01000172.1:5390-7134 GCA_001896915.1 Clostridiales bacterium 43-6 | reverse complement strand
AGCCGGTGGATATTGCTTCTTCTTCTCTGACAGAGGAAGGTGCTGTGTACGGCGGCGAAAAAAATCTCATTCAAGGCATCGAAAATCTCATTGAAACCTATGACCCGAAGGTCATTGGCGTTGCCACCACATGTCTTGCCGAAACCATCGGGGAGGACATCGAACGAATCATCAAGAGCTTCTATGAAACCCATCCCGAAGCTACCGTTAAGCTCATTCCCGTTCCCTCCGCCGGATATGCCGGTTCTCAGTATGAGGGCTTTATGAAGGCGGTATATGCCATTGTAACAAACACGGAAATGAAAGGGAAGAAGCACAATAAAATCAATCTGGTAACTGGGTATATCAGCCCGGCAGACGCCAGAATTCTAAAGGAAATTGTAGAGGACTTCGGAATAGAGGCAGTACTTCTACCGGATTTATCAGAAAACCTGGACGGCGGTTATGAAACAGTATACGACCGGCTCCCATCGAAAGGAACCTCGATCGAAGAAATAGCAGAAATGAACGGCGCGGTTCTAACCATAGAACTGGGCTTTTTTACAAATGATGAATATTCCGTGGGGAAATATTTATCAGACCATTACGGCGTTCCCTATCAACGAATGAACTATCCCAGCTCCTTACGGGATACCGACAGCTTCTTAAAAGAGCTTTCTTCCATCACCGGTAAGGCGATTCCGGAAAAGTATCAGAAACAACGGAAACGGTATCTGGACGCAATGATAGATTCACACAAATACAACGCAGAAGGCCGAGCCGTTATTTTCGGCGAACCGGATTTTGTATATTCCATCGTAAGGCTTTGCAGCGAAAACGGAATTATGCCGGTGGTGGTAACCACAGGGACAAAATCCGCCGGATTTAAGACGATGATTGAAAATGAAATCAAGGATTTGGCAAACACTCTGTTCGTAGAAAATTATATCATTGCCGACGAGACCCATTTTGATGAAATTGAAAAATATGCAGTGGAGCTGAATGCCAACCTGATGATCGGCAGCTCTGATGCAAGAAGAATAGAAGAAAAACACGGGATCAAGCTGATCCGCTGCGCATTTCCCGTTCATGACCGTGTGGGTGGCCAGCGAATCAAATCCTTTGGTTACGACGGCATGCTTTCCCTTCTGGACAGCTTTACCAATGCGGTGCTGGAGCGGAAGGAAGGTCGCTATCGGGAGCAAATATACAAAACCTATTTTAAGGAGGAAACAGAGATGAAAGAGACAAAACTCAGTATTGAGGAAAAAACAAAAACCCATCCTTGTTTCAACGCAGGCGCTCATGAATATGCCAGAATGCATCTGCCGGTTGCTCCGAAATGTAATATCAGCTGTAACTACTGTGTACGAAAATTCGACTGTCCCAACGAAAGCCGCCCGGGGGTGACGGCAAAGGTATTGAGTCCTCTCGAAGCGTTTGAAAAATACAAGGAAGTCAAAGAAAAGTTGCCGCATTTAAAGGTCATCGGTATTGCGGGTCCTGGAGATGCACTGGCAAACTTTGAAAAAACCAAAAAGACCCTGGAGCTGATCAGAGAAGATGACAGCGACATCACCTTTTGCCTCTCAACCAACGGACTGATGCTGCCCTTTTATGCAAACGAGCTGGTGGAACTGGGCGTCAGCCATGTAACGGTCACGGTTAACACCATCAGTGCGGAAATCGGTGCAAAGATTTATAAATATGTGGATTTCCTCGGCACACGATACGAAGGTGTTGAGGGAGCGTCCATTTTGCTCAA
>MKRK01000172.1:4810-5358 GCA_001896915.1 Clostridiales bacterium 43-6 | reverse complement strand
ATATCGTCATGCTCAAGGGAATCAATGACCATCATATCCGGGATGTGGTCAAAATGGTAAAGGAAAAGGGAGCCGCCATCACCAATATCATGCAAATGGTACCGGTGGAGGGCAGCGTGTTTGAAAAAATGCCCCTTACCAGTAACAAGGAGCTGAACGATAAGCGCAAAGAATGCGGTGAAGATTTGCCCCAGATGTTCCATTGCCGCCAATGCAGAGCAGATGCCATCGGGCAGCTTGACAACGATGTTTCCATGAGCTTTTCCGAATGCAGCAAAAGCTGTGGAACGAAAAAGGTGCCGGAAACCGAAAAAATACTCCGCTTTGCAGCCGCATCAAAATCCGGCATCCTCATCGATCAGCATTTTGGGCATGCCGATGAATTTTATATCTATGAATACAAAAACGGCGAAGTAATTTATAAAGAAAAACGGGATATCGATAAATATTGTGCAGGTCCGGAGCTTTGTGATGAAAAAGAAGAGAAAATGGAAAAAATCATGCATGCAGTGAAGGATTGTGACGGAATTCTTGCCATGAGAATCGGG
>MKRK01000172.1:4019-4787 GCA_001896915.1 Clostridiales bacterium 43-6 | reverse complement strand
AAGCCCTTTATGACCTACAACCGGATTGAAGACGCCGTGAAGGAAGCGGCGATCAAATTATTGGCTTGAGAAAATAAATTTATTATAAAGCAAATTTATGGTACAATAGGAAAGGAATGATCAAAAATGGTTCAACCCAAATATCACGTTTTTGTCTGTGCAAGCTGCCGCATCAACGGCACACAAAAAGGCTTTTGCCACTCCAAAGGTGCTGTGAACATCATTGGCAGATTTATGGAGGAAATTGAAGACAGGGACTTGTCCAGCGAGGTCATGGTCACCAATACCGGCTGTTTCGGCATCTGTGACAAAGGACCGGTTGTGGTCATTTATCCCGAAGCCACTTGGTACGGCAATGTGACAGAAAAAGACGTGGAACGCATTGTGGAGGAACATTTGGAAAACGGCAATAAGGTGGAAGATTTGCTGATCTGATACATATACTAAGAATTGAATATTGCGGTAGGGAGTTGACAAAAACATGCTGAAAATTATTGATAAAACGCTGACCGTGCTTGAGAACAGTCTCAACTGTGTATCACCGGATGAAATACAGCGGTTTTGTGAGCTGCTTCGCAAAATTGGCGTGGATTTTATACAAATCACTGTTCCTGCTGCCCGTTTGATTGACCCGTCAACCTATGACGGGTTCATTCTTCAAATTGACGATGTTTCTGACATTGAGCGGTTTTCGGGGTTCAACCGATATGTGACACGCAGCAGGGCGATATGCAACTATCAATATGTGTACAATGAGTTTGCCGTCAA
>MKRK01000172.1:3646-3973 GCA_001896915.1 Clostridiales bacterium 43-6 | reverse complement strand
ATTTTATGCCATGACTACAAAAAAGCGTTTACCCGCATTCAGAATATTTTCTCGGGGCTCATTGAGCTATGTCCTCAAAACTCATATCACTGCGCCACCGCCATAGCGCTGGAATGGATTCAAAACGGCGGCGGACGGGTTGTAACCAGCTTTGCCGGAGTGGGCGGCATGTGCGCACTGGAAGAGCTTATTATGGCGCTTCATATCACCCGGCGGTCTAAGCTGAGTGCGGATCTCACGGTTCTTCCGGAAATGAAGGCGATTTTTGAGAAAATGACGGGGGAGAAGATACTAGACAATAAGGCGGTAATCGGCAGCAGTATCTTT
>MKRK01000172.1:0-3620 GCA_001896915.1 Clostridiales bacterium 43-6 | reverse complement strand
CGGGATTTCCAAAAATCCTCTGACCTACGAACCCTATGATCCCCAAAAGGTAGGGTGTGCTAGGGGGCTGGTGATAGGCAAGCATTCAGGCTCAAAAGCGATTAAAATCAAGCTGCAGGAAAATGGACTGCAATGCAGCGACGATAAAATCGGGGATCTGTTAATGACGGTACAGGAACAGAGCGTCAAGCAAAAACGCAGTCTGACCGACAGGGAATTTGTTCAAATAGCCAAGGATGTTTGCGTGTGACAAAACTCGACAGAAGGGAATGAGCGCAGTGAGAGCCAAACGATATATCATCGATACGACCCTGAGGGATGGCGAGCAAAGCGCCGGTCTCGCTTTTACTTCGGACGACAAATATAAAATGGCAATGCGCATGGATACCTTGGGTTTTTATCAGATCGAAGCCGGGATACCCGCCCTGGGCAATGTGGAAAAGGAAGCAATCTTACGCATCATGAGCGACAAAAAGAACACATTGATTTCTGCATGGAACCGCATGAACCGCGGTGATATCGCCCATTCCTTTGATTGCAACCCCGATATCATTCACATCAGCGCACCGGTTTCTTATGTCCAGATTTATTCCAAGCTGAGAAAAAACAAAAAGTGGCTGGAAAAAACCCTGTTTGACTGCATTGCGTTTGCCCAGGATAAGGGCTTTCGGGTTACGGTAGGGCTGGAGGATGCATCCCGTGCAGACGAAAGCTTTTTGATTGCTTTGATTAATCATTTAAAGAAATACGATGTGCATCATGTTCGCTATGCCGACACCGTGGGGGTACTGACGCCCACACGCTCCGGCGAAGTCATCAATGCACTGACAAGATATACCGACATGGATATCGATATTCATGTTCATAACGATTTGGGAATGGCCGTTGCCAATTCGTTGGTTTGCGCAAAAGAAGGCGCAAAATATATAGACTGCACGTTCTTCGGCATCGGAGAACGTGCAGGGAATTGCAATTTGCTGGACTTCTTGCATGCTTCGGAGCCGATTTTCGACTTGGGTGTTGACAGAAGCAAGGCCAAACAGGTTCAGAACGAAATCAAGGATATTGTTTTAGGATGCAACTGAAAATATGGTAGAACCAAAGGCTGACATACTGAAAATCAGTGTGTCAGCCTTTGGCTGTTGGTGTATGATTGATGTTATCTCGTATTTTCTTGTTCAGTATAAACAAAATTTTTCATCTAGGGGCCGTTGTATGTTTACGTTTAAAATCAATGAAAAATAAAAACCCGTTGACTTCTTTGTAAATGAGGGTTCCTACATCATCTTTTTCAATCGTAGCATATTTATCATGGATCACTTGAAAGTTCTTTCTTTCACCATCGGGCATTTCAAAGGTAATATAGAAAACTGAACTTGTTGAATATCTGTCCCCAATCGTTTTTTTACTTTTCGATACAACACTTACTTCAGATGTTTGTTCTGAAAGAGTTAATAAGGTGTTTTTGACCGCAATTCTTCTTGACTTACGTTTGAAATGATGCACGACTAAAAGTATTGCTATCCAAATTGTAAGTACCTCAAATACAATAATTTGTTTCGCTGTATTCAGTGCATCTGGATTATAAAAAAAACCCCATACAGCGAATACGGTTAACATAACATAGAAAACTGAAACCGATAAAACTAAAATTAATCCACCCCAATTATGATGCTTTTTCATTAAAATCACCCTTTTGTAAATTTAGAAATCGCCAGGAATAACCAGCTTTACTGATCTTTGTTTGGTTTGCGTTTAAAATCAATGAAAAATGAAAACCCGTTGCCTTCTTTGTAAATGAGGGTTCCTACATCATCTTTTTCAATAGTAGCATATCTATCATGGATCACTTGAAAGTTCTTTCTTTCACCATCGGGCATTTCAAAGGTAATATAGAAAACAGTTCCTGTTGTATACCTGCTTCCTACAACCTTTTTGCTTTTATTGACCACCATTGTTTCTGCGGTTTGTTCCGGAAGGGTAATAAAAGCGTTTTTAGCTGCGGTTCTTCTGGATAGACCTTTGAAACAAATTACTGTTATCGGTATTACCAATGGAAGAAAAACAATTTCAAAAACAATCCAGCCTTTATTAAATGATCCCCATACAACAAATCCAGTTAACAAAGCATAAATAAGCAAAACCGATAAAACTATAATAATTCCGCCCCAGTTATGATGCTTTTTCAATAAAATCACCCTTTTGTAAATTTAGAAATCGCCAGGAATGGCAAGTTTTATTGATCTTTGTTTGGTTTGCGTTTAAAATCAACGAAAAATAAAAACCCGTTGCCTTCTTTGTAAATCAGGGTTCCTACATCATCTTTTTCAATCGTAGCATATTTATCATGGATCACTTGAAAGTTCTTTCTTTCCCCGTCGGGCATTTCAAAGGTAATGTAGAAAACAGTTCCTGTTGAATACTTGTCTCCTACAACCTTTTCGCTTTTATTTAATACTGTTGCGGGTGCGTTTTGTTCGGGAAGGGTAAGGTAAGCGTTTTTTGCATCAACTTTTTTCTTGAAACGAATAAAAAGCACCGGTGTAAATATGAGCAAAATAATTAAAAAAAGGACTCCGGTGATTAGAAACGAATCTCCGCCGTCCGTCTCGTTTTTGCCATAACTGTAAAACGCCATTAGCGGCCAAATCGATAAAAACAGCAATGCCGAAACAATCGTGAGAAACCCGCGCCAATTATGATACTTTTTCATTAAAAACACTCCCTAAAATAAAACTTATTGGTCAAAAGTTGCTTTATGATGTATATATGACGCAGATAACGATACTCGATTGCCCTGCTCCGGATATACAAGAGCATCTTTATAAAGGCAAATGCGTTCAGAAACCTTCGCCATTCCGTTGATCATATTCCAATTATATAACGATAACAAATTTTACAGTTAATTTTATCCTTAAAGCAAGTATAATAAAAATACGCTATTTTGTCAATCACAAAGTCAATTGTGTTCAGAAGCTTTCGCTCTTCAACCAATGGTTTGCCTTTTACCAGAAAAACCACAACAAAGCATCGGCTTTATTGTGGTTTATAGAAGACTGAAAAAATTGAAAGGGATAGCGGTCAATCCATGAAAACAAGCGTGGCTTTGGGAAGGTGGATGTACAGAGGCAGTTGTGTTTTCATCAGCTTGGCCCATTTGTCCTTTTGGATATCGCATCTGAACAGAGTGTCGCTGTGCTGTGTCTGTACATACAGGGTATTTTTGTACAGGGATTCGCTGATGCTTGCCACAGTGCAAAGAAAAGCGTTTTCCGCCGGCTCGGTGATGAGCTTGATGCATTCCGGGCGGATACCCACGTTGGCTTTGGGCGGCTGATTTGTGTTCACAGTCAGTGTCAAACCCCAATCGGCGGCAAAGATTTCACCTTGCGAAGTCGGGTGAACCCTGGAGAGATTGCGGCAACCCACCAGATTGGCAACAACAACGCTGCTGGGAGCATCAAAAATAGTATCCTTACTTTGACAGGCAATGTTGCTTCCTTTGTCCATGACAATGATGCGTTCACAAAGGCGGTAAGCCTCATCAATGTTATGGGTAACAAACAAGGTTGTTTTTTTATAAAGGGACAGCATGGGGATGAGATCGTCCAGCAATTCTG
>MKRK01000171.1:6472-7410 GCA_001896915.1 Clostridiales bacterium 43-6 | reverse complement strand
CTACGCGCGGTACCGTCGGTGACGACCTGCAACAGCGAGGGATAGATGTTGTCCACCGTGCCCTGTTGGAGAATGGTGCGGTAGATCTTCGGCTCCTTTTGCTCCACGAGGGTATAGTTCGTGCCATCTGCGTGCCAGATGCTGTCCACAACATAAGGCTGCATGATCATGCCGTCGTTTGCATAGGCGGAAGCATAGCACGCCATTTGGAGCGGCGACATCAGGATTTCGCCCTGACCGTAACCCGTGACCGCGAGGTCATATTCGTTCAGGGGCTTGTCTGCTGTGCGTTCATTTGCCAGCTGCGGCTTGCTCACGTCGAGGCCGTTGAGCATTTTGTCCAGCTTCAGATGCACGTTGGGCATTTCTTCATAGCTTCCATCCGCTTTTTGACGCCAGATGGTCTCGCCGCCTTCCGCGAGGTTTGTCCAGGAAACCTGTTCCGGATCATTGGGGTTAATCTCCCAATAAATACGCGGTTGGGTTCCATCGGTCTCCAGCTGGATGGCTGTCGTCCAGCCGATTTGCTCCATGAATGCTGTCAGTTTCTTCCAGCCCATGCGCATTGCGGCGTAGGAGAAGAAGAGGTTATCCGACGAGATGATCGAGTTGGTCATGTTCATCGGGGATTTTCTGCTGTCCGCACGGGTACGAACCAGGGCGCGGTCGTTGCTCTGCTCTTTCCAGGTCAGCGAGCTTGCGCGATCGGCAAGGTTTGCAAGGAACGTTTCAGAGGGATACCACGTGTCGACCTTGATGTCTTCGGAACCGGGGAACACGTCGTTGACCGTCATGGTGTTGGTCTCGAGCAGCGCGGCGCTGGTCATGAGCTTGAACACCGAGCCGGGGGTATACAAACCCTGTGTGGTACGGTTGTACAGCGGGAGGTTGACCTTATCGGTCTGCAACGCGTTCCACTCCTCAATTGGGAGGCCTCG
>MKRK01000171.1:5687-6460 GCA_001896915.1 Clostridiales bacterium 43-6 | reverse complement strand
CGGTTTTGGGGTTGAGCACGACTACACTGCCGTGGATCTTCTCGTCATAGACCACGGTGTCGATAACATCCTCCAAGCGTTCCTGCAGCTCGGGTATGATGGTCAGATGCAGGTCGTTGCCGTCCACCGCCTTGGTGGAATAGAGCATGCCTCGGCTGCCGCCTTCTTTGGTTTGGATGTAGGTAAAGCGTCCGTTGGTACCCAGCAGCTGGTCTTCATAAAGCTGCTCAAGGCCGTATTTTCCGATGTAGCTGTCGCCGTTATAGCGCGTCGGGGTGGATACAAAGCGGTTGTTTGCCGCGTCATACCGGATGTCGCCGTAGGTTTCGTAGTTGATCTTCTCTTTTTTGGAGATGATACCGGCGTAGCCAATGATATGGCAGAGCGACTCTCCGTTTGGATAATAGCGCAGTGTGCCATAGTTTGCTGTATCGATGGCGAGGCCGGTGATGGCGAGCAGCCGCTGCTTCAAGTCCATCGTCGCCTCATCCGGATAGAACGTTTTGAGTTTGACGAAGTCGTTACGTACTTTCTTGAGCGCTTCGCGTACGTCGTCTTCCTTCATCTCCATCTCCGGTACGGCAGCAACCGTACGGATGAACTCATCCACATTGGGAATCGTGCTCGGCACACAGAAGACCGTGATGGCGTTCACGTTCTGCGCGTATGGTTCGCCATAGGCGAGGATCTCGCCACGGCTGGCCTGCAATACGCCAACGCGGAGGCTGTCGCCCCATTCCATATCAGGGAAGATGAGTTTGGGCGACCAGTCG
>MKRK01000171.1:602-5525 GCA_001896915.1 Clostridiales bacterium 43-6 | reverse complement strand
ACCTTTGTGATTGTCTTGTTCACGTCTACGTCCGGCACACCGTCGCCGTTCGCGTCTGTCGGCGCGGGGGTAGGCGTTGCGTTCGGGTCAGGCGTGGGCGAAGGCGTTGCGTTGGGGTCCACGGTCGCGTTCGGGTCCGGCGTCGAGCTGCCTGCGGGCGTGACGGAGGCAGCGGGCGAAGGCGTGGCGCCCGGCGCGGGGGTCATGTCCGTGTCGCGCTGGTCAGCGGGGATGTCGCTCTCGTTCACGGTGTTGGGTGAGGTGGTCGCGCCCGATTCCGGTGTAACGGAAGCCTCCGGCGTGACGGAAACCTCGGGTGTGACGGAGGCTTCAGGCGTGACGCTGGGGTTCGGGGTCGCGTTTGGGTCAGGCGTTGCGTTCGGGTCGGGTGTGCCGGCAGACGGCGCCGGCGTGCCGGAAGGCGCGGGCGAAGGAGAGCCCGCTTTGTCGAGCCCGAATACCTGCCGCCAGATCTTGCGGTTTTCTTCTTTCGCCTTTTCTTCTTCTTTGAGGCGCTCTTCGCGCTCTTTTTCTGTTTCAGGCGCTTTGATGCTGTCGGCCAGCATTTCGTAGGCTTTGTCGAACGAGCCTTCGCAGATATAGTCCAAAAAACGGTAGCAGTAATCGCTGCCGCGCGTCACGATGGAACAACCCGCCGTCAACAGCGTGCTGCTCAGCATGAGGGTCGCGATGAGAAATGCGAAAAATCGTTTCATTTTATACCTTGATCCTTTGAAATTTACCCCCCGGTAAAGCAATGATATTATACCAAATGTCTGCCCTTGGGGAAGGGAAACCGTAAAAAGTTAATAATCCTGCCACGATTCAGGAGAGGATTATGCGGGAATGTGGAGAAAACAGGTGCTTTTCGGGAAGAGGGAGATCTGTGATATCAACGACTCATAGGAAGAAACGGATTTGCATCCGCATTAAAAATTATCGTAAATTTTCGCATGATTTCGGGTGTATGTTGTTTCTAAGGGCGACAAGCTCAAAAAAAAAGAAATAGGAGACATACGATGGCAACTTTGAAAAACCGGCTCGGCAGCCTGATTGCAAAACCCAAAATGAAGCTAGAGGACAAAAAGAATGCTGGCACGAACACACAGCAGACACCGCCCGCTCAGAAATCGCTTCCAAATCAAACGACTGACTTTGCTGGTGGCAGCCGGCAATCCCCTATCCTGAGCGGAGCAGTTGGAAGTAGAAGCACTTCTCCAAGCAACATCGCGGGAAATAGCGGGCTGGCTTCCCAGAGGGCAAGCTCACCTGCCAACGGGGCCCTGGGCGGGAAGCAACCGCCGATTTTCGGCGCAGTGACCGGAGGCGTGGGGGCGATATTGCCCAAGACGGATTCAGACGACGATGGCAGCAAAGGTCAGGGGTCTGGACGCGCCAAAGACCCCTATATTCCGATCAGCGTGGTCACCGGCAGCAGAGACATTACAACCGTGTCCCCTGAACTGCGCGCCTTTTTGCTGAAAGGGTCACCATCGGCAACCGCGGCTATGCCGCAGGAGTATGCTGACTTGGCAAACCTGCTGAACAAGGCCGGCTCGACGATCGATTTTCAAGACTGGGCGGATAAGACGGCAATGCAGCAGTTGTCGATTACGCAGAAAGCAGGCCTTTCGTTAAAAGATCAGCAGCTGTTGCTCAATTCCTCGCCGCACTATGTGGAGACGATTGCCAAGGTGCAGGACATATTTGCCAACCGCTATACGTTCGGCATCACCGTTGCCGACGCGCGAAACGTTGCAAGCGAGTTGTTTGATATTGCGTCCGAGCGGGACGCGGCAAGCAAGCGAACCGGCAAATACGCGAACGACGCTGTTTTTGCGCCAAAGGCGTTGCGGTGGTTGGATGAGGAGGAGAAAAATATACTGGATAATCTGACAAAAAATGCAAGTGAACAAGTTAAGCCTAAATGGTATAATGGGGAGGATTCAGAATCGGAAGAGTTTAAGGAAACTGCCGCTGATTTACACAGGCGAGCCCAATATGCGGATATTGACTCAGCTGAGGCATCCAAGCTGATCGAAACGCAAATCATGAGGAATATGGAGGAGGCAAAAAAGCGCGCCAACTTGAATTATGTATATGGCAATGCACCGGGTGCTTATACTACGCAGGCAAAATGGTTCTTGAATAACGTTGACGCGAATAAACCAATGGATTATAAAAACCCTGCTGTTTGGTATAAAACATTTCCTAATTTGCCCTACCCGAAAGAAGACCAAGTGTATGATGTTTTCGGATACAAGGTCAGCTCTTCCGATTTGGGCAACTTGAATTATGCCTTGGTAGGAAAAACACTAGGTATACCAGAATGGTTGCTGTTGCAGCAGGCAGGAGCTGCGCAATTAAAAAAAGATGAAGAATATGAGACTATCGAAGCACAGATTAAATCTATACAGCTGAGTCACGAAGGGTATGGGGATCAACTTGATGACCAAAAGATGATTAAAAATGGTTTTAGCATATACAATATACTTGAATGAGGTATTCATGAAAACTTTGAAAAAAGTTGTTCGGGGATTGACTGTTTTGGGTGGAGTTGCTTTCATAACGTGGTTTTTAATCATGTGGTTCGACTACGACTCGATCATTCCGCCGAATGCAATTGAATATCACACAAAAGAGGAGATAACGAACTTCTATCGAGAGAACAAAGCGTTGCTTAACTCTGTAAAAGACAGCGTACTCTCGAGCAAAAGCCTTCTGCGAGCGCTGGATCGTTCCAATGAAGGCGATATTGATGTGTGGTTTCAAAGCGATAAAAAATACTTTGATGAGGAGCAATGGGTAAACATCGTTTCCGTCTTCGAAAATCTTCATCCGTATATGATCATGATGGAGCGCAAGGGGAGACCACTAATTTTCTATATGCCATTTGGGTCGCTCGAGGAAGACGATACTACGAAAAGAACCTATCTCTACTGGTTTCCAAACGAAGAGGAACGGGAGTACCATGAAAAACCCGGCGTGTTCCCCGACGGGGTCTTCACGCAACTCGACGAGGGCTGGTACATCGTCGAAGAAACGGATACGCGATAAAGAAAAACCCGATTCGCTTGCCAATGCCTGCGGATCGGGTTCTTCGGATAAACCAATCTCGTGATGCAGAAGTTGACAAATAGGTTAGGCGGCAGGATGGAGCAAACCCAAGATACACACACCTTGAAGCAAATTTTTCGCGGAATCGGCAGTGCGGTCGGCACGTTTCTATTTGTGTTTCTGATGATGCACTCAATAGTGATTCATACATCGGGAATTTACAATGGGGGTTGGATGGTGCCATATTTTAGCTATCCTGCCTATATTCTATGCGTGACTATTGCCGCAGACTACTGGATCGGTGAAAGCCTCGTGCGACGCTGGTCATATTTTGCTTCAACACTCATATCCCCCGTCATACTGCTTTGCGGCGGCGCTTACTTTATGCCGGGGTATGTCGACTTTCCTGAATTTCGCAGCATCCTTGCGGCGTTGTTTACTGTGGCTATCGTTTTGTATGGCATATGGCATTATCGAAAGAAAGTTAATAACAGCCAACAACGGGCAGCCGAATATGAACCTCTGCAGGCGACCCGATCCGACAAGTGGAGACGAACCGTTCGGATCATTTGCTTGCTCAGTATCTGCTGTATTCTGTTTGAGAACTTCCAAGAGTCAATTACGGTTACAAATGGGTTTCTGACGCATATGAACTTTGGAATGAGTTTATCAACGTTTTCCCAATATCCCCTTTGTATCCTCTCCGCAATCCTGCTTGCGCGCTTTGTGAAGGCAGAGTTTCTGCCAATCAATGTATCTGCTAACGGAGATGTTTGATGAAAACGTGGAAAACGATAATTATTCTGATTTTGATTATTGGTGTGTTATCTTTCGGGTCATATATTATCTTTTTGATCCTCAATCCGAGTACCATTATTCGGGGTAAAGCTGTCGAGTACCACACAAAAGAGGAATTGTCAGACCTCTATTGGCAGAACGAGGAATTGCTAAACAGTGTAAAAAATTCTGTTCTTTCAAACAAGAAGGTGTTGCAAGCGCTAATTGATGAACAGGATGGAGATACAGGTATTTATACGAAGCATGATGAGATATATTTTTCACAAGAAGAATGGTCTGACATCGTTTCCGTCTTTGAAAATCTTCATCCGTATATGATCATGATGGAGCGCAAGGGTAGACCTATAAAGTTATACATTGACTTTGCCTCGCAAAAACTTGATGTTGGTTCAAAGAGAACAACGCTCTATTGGTTTACGGATAAAAAAGAAATCGAGTATCAAAAGAACATTCCCTGGCAGACAGTGTTGCGTATACGCAGATCGATGGCAACTGGTACATCGTCGAAGAAACATTTCACTGGTGAAGCAATTTCACATATTAAAAGTTGTCGCGCTGTGCGGGTGGAACTATTACTTCTTCCCGCACGGCGTTACGTGATTAGCCCGTGACCGTTTGCCCGGCAAGCAGATTTGAAACAAAAGAGGCGAAGCAGGTTGTCTGCGTTCGCCTCTTTTTTTGCTCGATCAGGATTTCAGCGGATCGTCCAGCCCGCATAACTTAAGGCTCGTGTCATAGAGACGGTTTGCGCTGGCAAGATTCTTACTCTCCGCGCTGGAAGGCTCGATTTTGCAGCGATAGAAATATTCCCCGCTGGTGCGGTGAAGCGAGGGCTCACTCGCCAAATAAACATTGGTCTTTGCGCCCTCGTCGCTGGTCATGAACAAAATCTTCATCAGCGATGCAACCCATTGAAAGCGCCCGTTTGTGCGGTTGACCACGATATCCGTGGCGACGATGCCGGGATGCACGGCGTTGACCGTCACACAGCTGCCGCGGGCGCGGAGCTTTTCTGCCAGCGCGCGGGTGAAGAGAAGGCAGCAGAGTTTTGAGTGCCCATAGGCTGCA
>MKRK01000171.1:0-415 GCA_001896915.1 Clostridiales bacterium 43-6 | reverse complement strand
CCCGCGTTGTTGATCAGCACATCCAGGCGGCCGTATTTCTCTGTGAATGCCTCTGCAAACGCGCGGATGCTGCCTTGGTCGACCAAGTCCAGCGCCATCAGGTCAAAGCAGCGCCCGTTGACGCAGGAAAGCTCGGAAAGCGCCGTCTCACCGCGCTCTTTGCAGCGGCAGGCGAGAACCACAGTTGCGCCAAGGTCGGCAAGTTGCGCCGCCGTGGCTTTGCCGATTCCGGCGTTTGCGCCCGTGACGATGACGACTTTTCCCTTCATAATTCCACTCAAATTTCCATCCATGGCAAAGAGTATATCGAAAGAAATCGCAAAGCGCAACAAAACGCGTTTGATCTGTTGCGCTGTATGGCGCGGCGGAAATCCATCCTTTTCGAATGCGCGAAAAATCGGTATACTATATGATT
>MKRK01000170.1:8844-9097 GCA_001896915.1 Clostridiales bacterium 43-6 | reverse complement strand
AAGCAGTCCGTCAGTCCGTCAGAGGATCCTGTGTCAACATCCTTTTGGTCGTTGACGGTGGTTGTTTCTGTATCAACAACGATGGTTGTTGTTTCTGTCTCTTCGTTATCCACTGTGGTTTCTGTCTCTTCGGCTGTGGTGGTCGATGTAATAGTAGTGGAAGATGCCGGAGTGTTAGTTGTTGAAGATGCAGTAGTAGAGCTACCGCCTGAGGTTTGTGTAACGGTTGAAGAAGTGGTTTGTTCTGCTTCCA
>MKRK01000170.1:5616-8809 GCA_001896915.1 Clostridiales bacterium 43-6 | reverse complement strand
GCACCGCTGATCACGGAGCCTTCCGGTGCTTTTGCAGTAGCTGATTTTGCTGCAACCGCTGTATCAATGGCCGATTTCACTGTGTTTGCTGTATTCAATGCACTTGTGACGGCAGCAAAGGAAGCAGTGGTATAGTTGGCCGGGGTCAGCTGGGTAGACTGTTTAATCAAAGATGCAAGCTGAAGACCTGCATATTCACCAAAGACCTGATTTAAGCCGGGTGCCCAGTAGGTAAAGGACGCATTGATGGTTCTGTTGTATCCCACTGTGTATTGGTCAAAGACACCGCTGGCATTGTACGCATCCGCGCCTGTACCCGTGGAAGCAGAATCCATACGCCATAATTCTGTCATGATTTCAACTTGACCAATGACGGGAGCAGCGTTGCCCTGTGCATCCTTATGTTTTTTATTGTATACAAAGAAATTTGGAAGCTGTGCTCTGCGTCCGGTCACTGTTTTCGTGCCATCATTGTAGGAAATATATTTGCTTGCGGGTACTTCTGTACCGGCTGCTACTGCGCCGTCTGCTTCGCCCTGATTAAGGGTATAGATATTGGGGATGAAATCATTGATTAAGTCCACATACAAATGTGCAATCGGTGATGCAACATCAGCAGTACCGGATCCACCCGGCTTATATGTTGTGGAACGAGTCTGTAATTGATCAATGCTATTGACAGAGCTGGTTGCACTATCCAAAACAGTGTCGTAAAAATAAATTTTATTCACATTATACTCTTCTGCGTATTTTTCAATGGCATTTACAACCGCCCAGGTATTGTGGCACCAAAGTCCGCCCAGTAAAATTGCATAGTTGCCGTCGCTTCCTAGAATGCTTCTCAGCTCATTGAGGGTGACAACTTCATAAACGTTTTCCTTATTCTCCGGCAGAGGTCTCAAAGGCTCTCTGTAAGCGGTTGATTTATAGGAACTGTAA
This sequence comes from Clostridiales bacterium 43-6, assembly GCA_001896915.1. Lineage (GTDB taxonomy): Bacteria > Bacillota > Clostridia > Oscillospirales > Acutalibacteraceae > MKRK01. The sequence goes on along the minus strand of MKRK01000170.1, from coordinate 7,870 downwards.
TATCTTGCATTGAGAACACTTCTGACATAGTCCGAGTCGGAAACCTTAATATTTACGATTTTTCCGCTGCTTGCCGCAGGATTGAATGCATTGGTGCGCAGATCTGATTTGAAGGTTTCAATGGCTGTCTGATTGGCAAAACTCGTATCTGTCCATGCATAGGAGGATACAACGTGACCTGTGGTTACACTGTCCTTTTCATAAACAATGACTGAGGGGAAATCCAGCTTCGTGAGGCCGGTAAATTTGCTTACGATATTGTTATACTTAGTTGCAAAATCAGTATTCGTAGAGATATCAAGGCTTTCTCCATCCAGCTTCGGGTCAAAATTATAAATTGCGGTAATGCCATATTCCTTTGCCACAGCGTTGACATAACCGATTGCCGCCTTTGTGGCTTGTGACGAAACGCCGCCCAGTAAGAATACATATTTACCGGAAGCCGGCTGAACCGTCGCATGAGCGGTGGTGCTATAAACAGCACCCAAGTCTGTGCCGCCTAGAAAATAGTTATAAAACTGATAATATTCAGCAGTTTTAAAAACATGGTCTGTATCGGTCAGATTTTCATATTCTGCGGTGAAATAATCATAGGTGTTGGTAAACAACACACTGCTGGTTGCCGAGGAAGTAAAGGGTACGCTGAGGGTCAGCAGCAAGACTACTGCCAATATTACAGATACAATTTTTTTTGATTTTCTCATTCGAAAGCACTCCTTCTATTCTTATGCATGTTTGATTGATTATGGGCATTCTTCTTCCACATCACAGGGATCTTGTGTGGTAACCGGCTTGGTGGTTTGTACCGGTGCTTTTGTTGTTGCCTTTGTTGTTGCCTTTGTTGTCTGTACCGGTGCTTTTGTGGTGGCTATGGTCGGTTGTGTCGTCTGGGGGACGGCACCCTTCACTGTTGTCGGTGTGACACCCGGCTTTTGGGAAACCGTTGTTGCTCCTGATATGGTTGTAGCACCCGGTATCGTGGTTTCACCCGGTACAGCCACTTGTGTCTCCGTCAGTGTCCCATTACCGGTTGGCTGTGCCTGGGTTTCACCCAAAGACTGCGTGGTTGTCTCCTGATTGGTATTTGCCGGCTTCACGCTTTTTTCAGCGGAAATCTGGCTGAACGCCAAAATCCCCAACACCAAGCTAATCACTACCAAAACAATAATAACTTTTTTCATATAAAATACTCCTTTCCGTTGATCCATTATGCTTCCGTCGGTGTCGCAGTGACCGGTCCGGAAGCAGCATCGTTAAAAATCGAATCGTCCAATGCACCTTCTTTGCGTGCAACAATAGCTGTAGACACAGCGGCTGCGGTTACGTTTGTGGCTGTTCGTGCCATATCTGCAATCGCATTGATCGGTGTCAGCAGAACGATTACTTCGATTGGCAGTCCTGCCGCAGTAAAGACTGCTGTTGCGGTTATGGTTGCTGTGCCGGGTACGCCTGCTGTGCCGAAGGAAACTGCGAGGGCAATGATAGCAAGAACAATATACTGTATTACCGAATATTCTATCCCCAGTGCATTGATGGCGAAAACGGCCAATATGACCGGCCATATTCCTGCACAGCCCGGCATGCCGATGGTGGTGCCCAAAGGTGCTGTAAAGTTTGCGATCTCTTCATGAACGCCTATTTTCTTTACCAAGCTAGTTACCGTTGAGGGCAATGTCCCTACGCTGCTCTGCGTCGTAAAGGCTGTGATCTGGGTGTTTACCAGCTTCTTAAAAAAGCGGACGGGGTTCAGCTTAGCGGCAAAAAAGAGTAAAAATCCATTCACTATGTAGGTCTGGAAAATACACAGGGCATAGACAACGAGCAGTAAAATTAACAGCGGTACGATTGCGTCCAGCTTACTGCCGGCTTTGGAAACCGCTGTGGCGGTCAGGGCAAATACTGCATAAGGTGTTGTTTCGATAATGAAATCAACAACTACAGTAACGATATCCTTGGCGGCCTCCACGAAGCTACGAAAGGGTTCTACCCTTTTCTTGTCAGGAATTAAGATAAAGGCAACCGCAATGGCAAGGGAGGCAATAATGAGAGGTATGATGCTGTTGTTCAACAGGTCATTGAAGAAATTTTCAGGGAAGAATCCTATGACAACGTCCGTAAATTTCACATTTCGTTCCGCCAGCTTGGTAGCGTCCACCGTGGTGATCGCCAAATTAGCATTTTTTCCAATATTCAGCACCAGACCAACCAACAAAGTTATCAGAATTGCGATTGTCGTATTAAGGAGCAACCAAAA
>MKRK01000170.1:555-5561 GCA_001896915.1 Clostridiales bacterium 43-6 | reverse complement strand
CAGCGGTGCTACGATGGCGGTGATAATTTTGATATAGATTACACCAACCGGCGTAACATATTCGAGATTACCCTGAAATAAAATGCCGAACAGAATACCAATTCCCAATCCGATCAAAGTCCTTATGCTGAAATCAAAATTTTTCTTTTTTAAGAAATACAACCCGATGAAAATCAGTGCCGTGATAGACAATGCAAATATCGCAATCCAATTCACACCGATATCGGTGATTTTGCCTAATTCAGTAAACATAAATCTCTATCCCTTCATTTTCTCTCTTTATGTAATATCAGCCGTGCAGAATGCAGGCATTCGGAATACTCCGTTTTTGTCTGTGACACAAATTTTTGTGCTATTCCAAAGGCAATGTGTCAGCATAGTACCCCTCCTTGTATTGTGGAACAGTATGATGGAAACAAAAAAGGAAGTGTTTGCTTCCTGGCGTAAAATGATCCGAATCCGAGTGAATTTTGATCATGAAGATTTACAAGCCGATTTTATTGAAAGCAAATTCATTTGAGTAATGCGCATTTTAAACAGTTCTATCTTACACACGTATCTTGCACAAGTCATCCTCTTGTATGGGTTCGTTCCATGGATTTTCATACGCTCACTCCTTGTATATAATTCATATATGTTTACTATGATTATATGTATCAAAAGAACTTTTGTCAACAGTTTTTTAAAAAATCACGTAAGTATAGAATATCTGTATAATTTGTAGATAATAACAACACGTTTTTATAATAAATCAACAAAAAAAGAGCCCGTAGGCTCTCATATTCTTTAATTTCATTTTCTCTTCAGAATCAGCTCGCATGCTTGATGGTAGAGTTCCTCTGTAATCATTTTTTTATCATACAAACTCTTGTTAATCAAAAGCATCATTTCCTTCTCGGCTTTTTGCATTTCATCTTTTTTGATCGTAATATCACACATCAAAATCACCTCATACCAATGGTATGAGGTGACAGAGGATTTTATACTATGATATCGGTATCGTTACTGATATTGTTCCAAAGCAGCTGCAACATTGCCGGCAAAGCTGGAGGCAGCACCCCAATCAAAGCTTAGGAATGTCCCCTGTCCGCCTCCGGAACCGACCGCATGCACACGGGTTACCCCGCTGATGTTGGTGATAAAAACCGTCAGGCTTGCTCTGCTGCTGGTTCTCATAAAGTATTTTTCAAATACCAGTACATAGCATTCGCCGCTATTTCCATAGGTATAGTATTTATCCACAAGCTCCGCGGAAAAGGCGCCATTTACAATCTCTGTTTCCACAATTTGTGCAGCCTGTAGTGGCGTGATCCGCAACACCAAATCTATGCTGTCCAAAATCCCATCCCCTAGTTTATATTTTTCAGTCCGTCCTTTAATATCCCGTAGGATTGTTTCAGACGTTTATGAAAGGTAGCGGTGTCATAGCCGCTGATATTATATTTACTCATTTTGATAGATTTGTCAAGCCCCAAAATACCGCCGCCGATATAAAAATCTTCTTTCGCCGTTGGTTTGATTCCTTTGTTCTGATAAAGATCCCCTATAATTTTTTTGTCTGCCGGGTCCAGAACATTGATTAAATTCCACGGTATTCTGATTTCAAAACTGTCAGAGGTATAAAAAAAATCCGACAGCGATTCATAATTTTCCCGTTCCGGGTTTCCGTTTCCATAGGTCAAAGCACCTGTTTCGATGAATCTGGGGGGGATGGTTTTACCCGTCAGCGGCAGGACCAGCTCGTTGCTGGTGAACATATTGATCACATTGAAAATACCGCTGTTTTGCTTTTCCAGCGACGGGTTACGTGGGAAAACACCTTTTGTGACATGATAAGTATAATAAAACACATCATAAGCCGCATCCACCTTTATATTCGTATTGCACTGACCGTCAAGGGTAATTAAAAAATCTGCGGGTTTTTCAAAGCTCAACCCATTGCTTCCATCTGTTTTATTGCCTCTTCCGCTCGTTCCCAAGGGAATTACCAGTTTATTGGTATTCAAATCAATTTTCGTTTTTCCGGCAATATAAAAATACCGTTCATCGGTCTTTATATACAGCGTCACATGCTCGCTTTCAAAAACTGCTTTTTCATTTCTCCATTCAGACAAATCCCCATCGGGATAGCAAACGGATTTTACCGTACCCGGATCATAAGCCGCAATGCCGTAACACTGCTCTGCTGACTGAACGTTGGAAAATCGCTGTGCTATGGAGGGCGCTGTATATTGATACACATTCCAGGTTTGCTTGAACCATTCATCCTGCCAAGTGAAAATCATACCGCCGGCATAATTTGCGCTTTGGATATCCTTCATCATAGACAGCACCATGTCACCCTGCTCTTTTTCTTCTAGGAAGCCCTGATGGTACCCCATGACGCTCTCATGGGCTCTTCCCCGGGAGGTCGGAACGCCAAACTCGGCAACCAGCACAGGGACGGTATGGAACTTCTTAATGTCCTTTAAATAAGCCTTGTATGGATTCGGTATCCCGTTTTCGGTATATGTGATATAATCGGGCTGATAATTGATGAATTCGGGATAATAGGGATACATATCATAAGCTGCAAACAGACCGGCATAAAAACCGGCTGTGGAGTGAATCGTTTCTGTGTTCAGAGAAACGCTGTCTTCTTCGGGAAAAGGCTCAGCAGAATGCTCCAACGGGTCGGTTGTACTCCAGTTTAAAAAAGCAAGCGGTTGTTGTTTTTGGTAGGTTTCCGTCTCATAGCGGATCAAATAATCCCCCGCTTCACAAAGAAATACTTCAAAGGGAGAGCCATTGCTTGTTTTCAGGAAACATCCGTCGTATTCGGTTTTATCGGGATTGTTTTTGTTGGTGTTGATGATAAACCGGGGATCCCATTCCAGTCCCAGTATCCAACCGGCAATGTATTTGGTAATGTCCTTTTTGTAGCTTGCTTGGGGTACCGTTCCGTATGCCGCCAGTGTTTTATTGCCGTTAACAATATCAACGATTTCCTTGATGGACTTTTTGAAGTGATTCAAAATCCGGGAATTTTCACCAAAAGCGTCTCCGATATTGTTCATATCATTTTCATTGATCCATACACCCTGTAACAGATAAAGGGGGTTCCGGGGATTTTTCTCATTAAAATCATACAGCGCATTGTAAAAATCAGGATTCATGATGGTGAAAACTTTAATGGTATTAGCGTTCATCCGGGAAATATCATAAAACCAGTCCAGATAGACATCATAAGAAATCTCAACATGGTCAAGGGACGAAACCGGCAGAGACAGCCCCATATTCACCCCTTTTAAAAAGGTTCTTTGCCAAATGCCTCCGGTTTTGATATAAAAATAATCGCCCTGTGCCCTGCTGTTGAGTTGGATGCTTCCGCTGTCCGCATCCGCTATGGTCTGGCTGAAAGCAGTCGTCACAGCGGTGGTGCCGGTAGTTGTCAAAACACTTTCCTTTTCTCTTACGGGATAAAAAAACCGCAAACCCAGTAAGATTGACAGCAATATGAGCACCGATATCACTGTCAGGTACAGAATTTTTTTTGTGCGTGTAATGTTCTCCACCGTCCTTATTTGTTGAATTGGATAAGCTTTTCTTTCAAATAATAATAGGATGGTTTTAACCGTTCGTGATACGTCGGCGTTTCCCAGCCGTTCCAGGTATATGTGCCGCTCAGTGCGATGTTTTTGGTTTTGGAAAGTACCCCTAAGCCAAAATAAAAATCCGTTACAGCAGTGGAGGTAATGCCCCGTTTTACAAAGAAATCATCCATCACCGTTTTTCCGGAAGGATCGGTTACGTTGAGTAGCTGCCAGGGAATGCGGATTTCCAGATTGCCGTCTTTGTAATAAAAGTCGGACAGGGATTTATAATCGGGGCTTTGGGGGTTAGCATTGCCATATTTCAAAAGACCGGTTTCGTAGCTGGTGAAGGGTATGGTTTTCTTTTCATAGGGCAATGTCATTTCATAACTCAGGCATAGGTTCATTTGATTAAACACGCCGGAATTCTTATTCTTCGCATTGGCGTTTTTCGGTAGCATGATGTTTTGCTCTGCATAGAGATAATAAAATGCGTCGTAATAGGAATCCACCAGAATACGTGAATTACTTTGACCGTTTATCGAAATCACAAAGTCCGCAGAACGGTCAAATTTCGCTCCCATTTCGTTCATGGCAAGGTTGCCTTGATTTTGCTTGGTATCAATGGGAATCAACAGGGTATCGCTGTTAAAATTATAGCTTTTTGGCTGTGCAAGTAGATAGACATAGCGTTCATCGCTCTTGATATAGAGCTTTTTTTCGCTGTCGTCAATGATTGGTGTATCTCCTGCCCAGTCCTCTGTCTCGCCGTCAACGTTGCAAATTGTTTTTTCCCCGGGGTCAAATGCCAAAATGCCGAAGTTCTGCTCACAGGTCTGGATGTTTGACCAAAAGGGTCTGCGGGTCGGGTCGTCAAAACTGACATTGTTCCAGGTTCGCTTAAACCATTCATCCTGCCAGGCAAAAAGAAAGCCGCCGCTGTAGTTTTCTTCATACATGGAGTTCATCATGTCATACAGCATGATCCCCTGATCGGTTTCATCCACACCGCCCTGATTGTAGCCCATAATGGATTTATGGGTCATTCCTCTGGAGGTGGGAATACCGAATTCACCCACAACAATAGGCATGGTATGGGCAGAGTATAAGTCATGCAGATAGGCCCTGTATGGGTTGATCTTACCTGCGGTATCCACATAGGTTTTATAATCCGTCTGATAATTCAAGCTGTCGGGATAATAAGGATACACATGATAGGTAGCCATCATACCCGGTGCAAATTGATCACGTGCTTTAATATGCTCCACATTGATTTCAACCAAATCCTCATCCGGGTGAGGCTCGTTATTGTGGGTCAACGGGTCTGTTGTGACCCAGTTGGTAAAAGACACGATCCGTTGGTTTTTATATTTTTCGGTTTCGTAGGATATGATACTGTCACCGGCATTGCACAAAAAAGCCTCAAAGGGGGAA
>MKRK01000170.1:0-522 GCA_001896915.1 Clostridiales bacterium 43-6 | reverse complement strand
ATCAAACTCCATGCCCAGTACATAGCCAGCCACATAAGGCGAAACATCAGCACTGTAATTCCCTGAGGCAAAGCCGGCACGGGGCGGCAGTGTGATATTGCCGTGAATGACGTCAACGATATTTTTGCTGTCGGTGATAAAATCATTGAGGATTTTATCGGCACTGGCATACACATCATTCAAGGAATCAATGTCGTTTTCGTCCACCCATACACCCTGAAACAAATACAGCGGTTTTTCAGCCTTTTTATTGAAATCAAGCAAGGCAGAATAAAATTGGGGACGCAGTGTGGTATATACACGAATGGCGTTGATATTCATACTGCTCATATAACCGAACCAGCGGTAATATTCATCATAAGTGATGGTCAACTCGCCCGGGAAAATGCCCGGCTTTCCGGCCCCTACATTCACACCAACCAAAAATGTTTTTTTCCAAACGCCGTTATTATAAAATAGAATATCCTTATCCTTCGTCTTTGCTGTATAGGTTATCCCGCTTGAAGTCTTGTTATCACTGTC
>MKRK01000169.1 GCA_001896915.1 Clostridiales bacterium 43-6 | reverse complement strand
CCGGGGGAAGCGGGGAAGCGTTCCGCCTTTGATAAAATGGCCAACGTTCAGGTCTGTTAAACTGATCCCAAATACTGCGAGCAAAGGCAAATAGGTAATGAACGACAGCCCAAGCAGTGCGGGGATCAGAAAGAGATACGCCGCACGTTGTTCCTTACTCGCGTTTGTTGCCCGCTTTGTCTGATTTCTCATGGCTTTTTTCACTCTTTCTCGGAAATAAAAACGCAGGGGCGCCCGCATAGGCATTTTGCTATTCAGGCGCCCCTACTACACATACGTTATTTCACAATAACCGTTCGACGTGTGTTAACCGAGTTCTGCAGTCATCGCATCGCGAACGGATTCGATGACGTCTTTGGCTGTCTTGCTGCCATTGATTGCTTCAACAAGAGCCGGCTGCAAAGTCTTTACGATCACTTCGAATGTGTTCGGCGTATAGTACCAAGCGGTGGAATGGGTGACGTCCGTGTTGAGGGCGACATCGACAATCGCCGTTTTATATGCTGCGGCAGGCAACGCCGCACGCAGTTCGCAATCGTCTACCCAAGATTTCAAGAGCGTTTCATCCGTGTACCAATTCATCTTTGTAGGCATCCACCAGCCCGCCATGATCGTGCCGATATTGTTCTCTTCGCTGTTGTACCATCTCAGGAAATCAGCGGCTTCCTGCGGATACTTTGTCGTGGCGAAAACACCGGTCGGGCCGCCTGTTGCGATGGTCACTTTTTCTTTCATGTACGGCAGCACGGCGACGCCGTAATCGATGCCTTCAAGACCCGAACGGAATCCCGTCGCCCACTGTCCTTCGGTGCACATTGCGACGTTACCCGCACCCAAAGAGCTCGCAAAGCCGTTGTCCTGTGTTCCGTCATTGAGCGGAGCCACGTTGTCGACCAAATGCAGATCAAACACTTTTTGCATGGCTTCGATTGCTGCGTCGTCAAACACAACCGACTTGCCATCCGGCGAGAAGAAGCTGCCGCCGTTGGAGAGCGCCCATACTTCAAGCTGCCAGGTGTATTGGTTGACATAGGCGCCGTACTGGACGATATTGTCCTTGTTAAACCCGGCATCTCCCGGATGTTTGCCGTTTGCGTCAATCGTAAGTTGCTTGGCAACTTCGACGAACTGATCCCACGTCCATGCGCTATCAAGAGTGGTCGGGGGATACGGAATACCGGCTGCATCAAACATCGCTTTGTTGTACCACAGAGCGAGAACTTCGTTTGCCGCAGAGTACGCAACGGTCTTGCCGTTGTATTTGAAGGCAAGATAGTCCAGCGGCAGGTTTTCCTGACCGGCATAGATGTCAACATCGGAAAGCAGCCCGTCGCGTGCCCAGCCGATTACCGTGTCTTCCGCAACCATTCCGCAGTCGGGCATTTCGCCGGCCGTCGCCATGGTCTGGAGCTTTTCGTTGTACTCATCGCGTCCAATTTGAAGCGCCTTGACGTACACTTTGTCCTGTGAGTTGTTGTACACGTCGAGCGCTTTTTGCGTCGTTTCCTGCTCTGCAGGATCACCCCACAGCGAGAACGTGAGCGTAATCTTTTCAGCAGGAGGAGCTTCAGTCGTTTCCGCTGCAGGGGCTTCGGTTGCCTCCGCGGCGGGTGCTTCGGTTGCAGTTGCTGCGGGTTGTGCGCATGCGAATAGGGCGGAAACCATCATGGCACAGAGCAGCAGAGCAAATAACTTCTTGGTCTTCATTTCCAATTCCCTTCCTTATATTTATTTATTATACAGCAACTTCCTGCCGCTGATATAAACCAAAGAGATGCATTCAATATTTCTTGGGAATGAATCGTGCGAACGCGGCAACTTACAGTTGTGCCTTCATCCAAACCAGCATTTCGCCCGGGTTGCGATTGCACCACAGGCAATATGGAACAGCTTCCAGGCTTCCCTTGGCCTTTTCAAACTTGGGTTTTGCATAGAGTGCACCGGTTTGTTCCGTTGTGCGAATCAGACGTTCCCCATCCAGCGAAAACGTTGGGAGATCTCCCGGTAGTTCGGCTAGGGATTCCCCTCTTTGTATCGTAGCGTTGCAGTCCACAAACACGTTTGCAAGGTTCTTTCCGTTGTCCGCTTCTTCCAGACAATACACAAACGGGCCAAACATGAGCGCCAGCTTGCCGATATCGGAGCGAACCTGATCATTTGCAGCAACAAATTCGGGTTCAACCAGAGCACGAAGTGTAAACGTCTGTTCTCCCGCGCGGGAAACAGCGAGCACCGCATATCCGTTTTCGGTTACAGGAGAAATTTCAGTGTCATCCAGAAGGAAAACAGGGTTTTTCATGAAAGACGGGACACGGACGCGAACCGTGAACGGATGCGCACAGGCGCTCTCGACCGTAATGCGTACGCAGCCATCCTGCATATAGCTGGAATTCAAACAGATCGTAACGTCGGTTCCTGCCATCACAGTGTGCAGTTTAGAAGAGATAAACTGATTGATATAGATTGATTTTTCGTCTTCCGAATAGATATACTGCCCGACGGAAGCAAGCGTTCGCGCGATATTCGGCGGGCAACAGGCGCAGGAGAACCATTCCTGGCGGACAGGCTTGACATGCGACATCGACGTGGACGACTTGCAGTTGTCCGGCCAAACCTCCAGCGGATTGACATAGAAATATCGATCGCCCTTTGCGGAGATGCCCGCAAGCACGGTGTTGCAGAGCGCACGCTCCACTACTTCGTAATAGGAAGCATCGCGTGTCAAGAGATTCATGCGCTGCCCGAACATCATCAATCCAATCGAAGCGCAAGACTCGCAATACATCCGGTCATTGGGCAGATCATAATCGACAGTGAAGCGTTCCAGCAAACCGGAAGAGCCGATCCCGCCTGTGATATACATCCGCCGCGTTGTGATGTTTTCCCAGAGGGTCTTGCAGGCCTGCTTCATCTGCTCATCGTCGCATTCCTTGGCAAGATCCGCCATCGCGGAAAACATATACACCGCGCGTACCGCATGGCCTTCCGCGCTGGTCTGTTCGATCGGCGGCAAATGCGTCTGCGCATACTCCGCGTCATAATGTGAAAACTCCGGAAACAGGCGAAAATCTTTTGTCGTTTCCATCTCGCGAATCAGATAATTGGGTTCCTTTCCGCGTTCGCTTAAGAAAAACCGCGCAAGATCCAAATATCGATTTTCGCGGGTCACGCGATAGAGCTTCACAAGCGCGAGTTCAATCTCCTGATGTCCCGGATAGCCTTTGCATTTGCCTTCCTCCGGCCCGAATACGGTTCCGATTAAGTCGGCAAATCGTTTTGCAACGGTAAGCAGCTTTTCAGAGCCGGTCGCATGATAGTAGGCGACAGCGGCTTCGATCAGATGCCCCGCGCAATAGAGCTCATGCCCCTCCGCAAGATTCTTCCAGCGCTTTTCCGGATTTGCAATTGTAAAATACGTGTTCAGATATCCGTCCGGCTGCTGCGCGCTCGCAATCAGGTCAACCAATTCGTCCGCCTGTTCCTTCAACGCGCCTGCTTTTCCAATTTGAATGCAGTATGCCGCAGCCTCAAGCCACTTGTAAGCATCGGTGTCTTGGAAAACGGCCCCCGAATGCGTCCCATTCTTTTCCCCTGCGGCAATGCGGAAGTTATCGATACAGCTGGAGACCCGCTCATTGGTCACGCGCCCGTTCAGCGCCTCCCACTGATCGGAATCCGAGATGTCAACCCGGCCATTCAACGCACCCCATTGATACGGAAGAATTGATTCTGCAATCATAGAAACATATCTTCCGAACAGAGGATCCGTAATCTCAATATGCTGGATATTGGATGGGTGCAGTTTATTTGCCATTTTGATGTCTTCCTTATCATGCTAAACGTTTACTCTTATTTGCGAATATTGACGTGCTTTCTGTGCATTTTTGATGATTTATATTAAACGTTTACTTTGTATCGTTACTATACTGCAATCAAAACGCGTTTGTAAAGTGCTTTTTTCAAAATTTCATTCGATTTCTCCGCAATTTAATAACTTTAGCTTGGAAAAGGCACGTTAAGCTGTGAATTTCCTTGCTTTTCAGCCATATAACGTTTAACATAAAAGCAACAGTATTCGTATCTATCGAAGAAAGAGTAGAGTCTATGGCAACAATTCGGGAGATTTCAGAGCGCACGGGCGTATCCATCGCAACCGTGAGTAAGGTGCTCAACGGAAAATATGGCGTCAACGCGGAAACCAGGCAACTGGTTATGAGCGCGGCGCGTGAGCTGAACTATCGCCCAAACCTCAACGCGCGCTATCTCAAAAGCGGGAGAAGCCAAACGCTCGGCATTATCACGGAAGACTTGACCGTATTTAACGCACCCGAAATCGTCGACGGCATAGCCGCGGCTTGCGATGAGGCCGGCTATCATTATATTTTGGGAAACTTGCGGTTTTTCAAAGGATATGGGAACGGACCGAAAGACTTGAACGAGAGCACGGAGCTCGTTCATGGCGTTGTAGACGAAATGCTCAGCAAACAAGTGGACGGCATCATCTATATCGGTTGCCACAGCCATGTTGTCGTCTCCCTCTCCGACCATTCGGAACCCAAGTTTGTCTGCGCCTATTGCACCAGTTTGGATTCCTCCATCCCTTCCATCATATATGACGACAAAAAAGCCGCCTTTGAGGCGACCGAGCGTCTGATCCGTGCCGGCGGACGAACGATTGGCATGATTTCGGGCCCTTCCGACAGTAGCCACGCCTATAATCGCACCCGCGGCCATCAGGAAGCGCTCTTTGCGCACGGCGTGCCATACAATCCGGCGCTGACGGCAGTGGGTGATTGGGG
>MKRK01000168.1:2180-4729 GCA_001896915.1 Clostridiales bacterium 43-6 | reverse complement strand
ACCTCCTTATCAAAATCCATTTTCCCGAACACGTTGGAATTTATCAAAAATTATTATGAACCGGGCATCGAGCCGGTGGCGGGCGTCATAGAAAAAGTGAAAACCGAACCGCAGGAAAGTTTGATCAACAAAGACAAAGGCGGCGGCAAAGAGGAATTCAAAATCAAATATGAGGGTCTTGCCGTATTTAAAGAGGATAAATTCATCGGCTATCTGGACGGTACCCAGACCAGAGCCTACAATTTCATCATCAATCAATTCGGCAGTGCCTTTATGGACATTGGCAAAGAAGATAGTAAAACTGTTTTTGAGATTATGGGTTCCAAATGCGAGACAAAAGTGTCTTTTCAAAACAATAAGGCAAGTGTTTCTATTAATTTAAAATTGAAATGCACAATTGTCAATGAACAAGACAAAAAGAACATCGATAACGACAAAACACTGAACACGCTCCAAACAGAGCTGAATAAAACAATCAAGAATGAGCTTACTGAAACCGTTCAATATGTTCAGACCAAATACAACAGTGACATCTTCGGCTTTGGAAAAAGCCTGCACAAACAACAGCCGTCACAGTGGAAAAAAATCAAAAACAACTGGTATGACTACTTTAACAAAGCTGATATAAAGATAACCGTAACCTCCAATATTACAAGGTCAGGCGAGATAAACCAACCTGCCAAGCTGGTAGGTGAACCTGACGAGGATTAATGCCAAAGAGCAATAACCAAAGCTTGGTCAAAGAAAGGAACCATCGAGAATATGGGAAAGAGTTTAAAGATACCTGCTTATCAATTGGTGCTTTTGATCGTGGGAAGCAGATTGATGCAGGCATATACCTATCTGCCGCTGATCAGCGGTACCAGTTATAATCAGGATGCATGGATTTCCTGCATATTATCAATTGTTTATTCAATCATCGTTTGCTTTCCGATTCTGTTTCTCATGAATAAATTTCGAAACATTGAGTTTTCCGAAGTCCTGAATATGATAATGGGAACCATCGTAGGGAAAATCATTGCCGGGTTGATTGCTCTATTTTTCATCTTTTTAAGCATTACATGGCTGATGGTCGCAATTATATTCATCAATTCCTATTTGTTTGACGAGCTGCCCTCATGGATTATTGTAGTTTTGGTCGGTGTGCCAATTATTTATATCGCCACTTCGGGGTTGACGACGCTGGGGCGGATAGCCGCCATTGTAGTTCCTTTTGCAATTTTAACTGTTATCGTATTTGCCATATTAGGCATCAATAAAATGGATCTGCACGAGCTTCAACCTATATTGGCTGATTCCACCTTTATGGATATCAATGGCGGCGCTTTTTTGACAGCCGCAAGACTTTCGGATATCCTGATTATTTTCGTAGTTTATCATTATCTGACCGACAGAAAAAAAATCAATAAAGTTTTCGGGTTCTCTCTTATCATCTTTACCACTCTTTTTGTCGTCATGGTTATTTCTGTCATCACAGTACTGGGTGTGCAATATGCCCGGATTTCATGGAATCCCTATTATACCTTTACACGGCAGGTAGAGCTGTTTGAGTTTATCCAAAGAGTCGAATCACTGAACGCCTTGGCATGGTTTGTCACAACAATTTTGAATATGGCGCTGATTAATTTTGTCACATCCTTCATCTTGCAAAGAATATTCAACTTAAAATCTCATAAAAAATTCGTCCTGCCTCTTGTTCTGTTATCTGCTGTTGTGGCGCTCCTTCCGTTTTTGAACAGAACAACCATTGTTGATACCATCAAATCCACCGATGTATATCCATGGGTCACTTTACTTTTTATCTTTGCTCTCCCCTTTGCGGTGCTTCTGGTCTATTTTTTCCGGAAGAAAAGTATTGATAAAAAGGTCAAACAAAAAGAACGGGAACCCAATCCGGGAATCGCATAAGCAAAACCGCCGGCGAAAAATGCCGGCGGTTTTCCTTATTCATTTTCCAAGTGTTGTTCAATCGCCTTTTTAAACTGGGTTTCGTAAAGCTCTCTGTAAACACCCTGTTCCTTTAACAGCTCGTTATGAGTTCCCGCTTCCACAATCACACCCTTTTTCAGCACGATGATTTTGTCACACGCCATGATGGTTGACAATCTGTGGGCGATCACAATGCTCGTTCTGCCTTGTAACAGCGGCATTACTGCGTCCTGAATCACACTTTCTGAAATTGAATCCAGGGATGAAGTGGCTTCATCCAGAATCAGTATTTCAGGATTCTTCAAAATCGTCCTGGCAATGGACACCCTCTGCTTTTCACCACCCGACAGCTTCACACCCCGGTTTCCTACCAGTGTATCGTACCCGTTTGGTAAAGACATGATAAATTCATGAATATTTGCCGCTTTGCAGGCATCCGTCATTTGTTCCTCGGTGGCTTTTTCGTTTGCATATAACAGGTTTGACCTGACGGTATCATTGAATAAATACGTATCCTGGGTCACAATGCCGATGGAGTTTCGTAAGCTCTCCAGGGTAATGCTTCTGATATCCTTCCCGTCAATGGTAATCTGACCGTCACAAACATCATACAGCCGTGG
>MKRK01000168.1:344-2140 GCA_001896915.1 Clostridiales bacterium 43-6 | reverse complement strand
CCCACAATGGCGGTGAATTCACCTTCGGCGATTTCGATATCCACACCGTCCAATGCTTTTACGATATTGTCGCCCATTTTATAGTGCTTTTTGATGTCTTTCAAATGGATCATTCATCATCACCGCCGCCTCTGCTGAACATGATACCTCCGCTGATGTCATCCGATAAAATGAGGATTTCTTTTCCCTCAATCTCTCCCGAAGTGATTTCCACAAAATCAGTATCCGAGATACCGGTAGCGACCTCGACATAATAATCCTTTTTCTGCTTATTCATATTGTTGAACCAATCGCTGAGCAGAACATAACGCTTGCCGTCCTGTTCAATCAGTGCTTCGACCGGCACCTTCAACACGTTTTGTTTTGTTTCAATGGCGATTTTCGCACTGCCGGTCATTCCGAGGAAAATATTGTTGTTGGTTTTATCAAAGGACACAGTGACGCTGTAAACAGAAAAGTCTCCACTGGTGTTGCCGGTCAGGCTGACCCGGGCAACCTTTCCTTGCACACTGAGATTGATCGCGTCAATATAAACAGATGCGGACTGACCGACCTTGATTTTATAGATATCCTTTTCAGTGGCTTCAATGTCTATTTGCAGCTTGTTGCTGTTGCTGATTTCAAATGCACCGCTCTGTGAGGCTGCTTTTAGCATTGTGCTTGTGTCTGTGGTGCTGGACGGGACGGAGGTGATGATACCTTCATATTCGGCTGTAAAATTCTTTTCTGTCCCGGTGATGTCCTTATATTTTGCCAGGACATCGCCTTTTTTCACATAGTCGCCCGCATCCACCATAATTTCGGTGATGCTGCCATCCGCCACTACTTTTTTCACATCAGCAGACACGATTTTGCCGCTGCCGATTGCTGTCAGGGACAATTCTCCTTTGTTCACTTTGTATTTTTCTGATTTAGAAATGATGTTCTGCTTTTGTTTTTCTGCATAGGATCTGCCCAATAAGAACAATCCGCCGCTTACGACCGCCAAAATGACGACGATGATAATGAGTGCTTTCAAAAATTTCTTCATGTTTTAACCTTCTTTATTTTATTGTATTCACGGTCATATCGCCGCTGACGGTATGGGCCGTAATGCTTTTTTCGCCCTGTGTAGTTCCGTAAGAACGGTTGTCGTTGATGCGAAGCTTGCCGCTTGTGCTTTTGAAAGAGACAGCATAATCATCCTCGGTGCCCGCCAGATCCTGGAGCTCCATGTCACCGCTGATGGTTTTCAGCTTCATGGTGTCAAATTGGGGCGAGGACAGTTGGAAGTCTCCGCTGACGCTGTCGCATTCAATGCTGTTGATACTGCAGTTTCGAAAGTTGATATCTCCGCTGGTGGTTTTGAACACTGAATTTTTTGCGGTTGTATCGTTTAATTTGACAGAGCCGCTGACTGTTTTCGCTGTCAAATCCTCTGTAGATATGGTAGCAATCTGAATGTTTCCGCTGACGGTATTCAGCTCGCATTGGGATAATACAGCGGATTTGGGAAGCTCAATCAGAATGGTGTCCCGGTCTTTGTCATGATCCATCAGCCGTTTGATCCATTGCAAATTAAAAAATGTCCATTTGTTTTGTTCAGCCACAGTGATTTTACCGTTCGATATGCTTGCCTTAAACTGGTTGTCATACGTATCGTAGTAGGTTACTCTCACGGTTTCAACATCTGTTGTTATAAGCTTGATATCGGACACAACGGCGGAAATATCGATGGTTGTGACTGCTTCGTCGCTGGTCAGGGATTTTTTCATGGGGTCTTCATAATATCCGTTTGCGGCGGACCATTGGTTTAC
>MKRK01000168.1:0-253 GCA_001896915.1 Clostridiales bacterium 43-6 | reverse complement strand
GTTTTCATGCCTTTATTCATAGCTGGCGCCTCCTTTCTTATTAAGCTTGCGAAAGATTGCCCTGAAAATTTTGCTGCAGATAAACTTTAAGCCCTGTGTGATCTTAATGGCCAGCAGCACGGCGAAAATCGTGATACCTGACAGAATCATACCGGCTGCTATCATGCTGAGACCCAGTGCGATCTGTCCGCTGAACAGGCTTACAAAGCCGATACCAAGCGTGACAATTGCAGCAATGCCTATGGACAAAGCC
>MKRK01000167.1 GCA_001896915.1 Clostridiales bacterium 43-6 | reverse complement strand
TTACCTCAGTTACGCAGTCCTGATCCTCAATTACAATTCCAATTACACCGATTCTCTTATCCATAACATCTCCTCAAATCACAGTCACATTCACCAATTTATTCGTTCCCGGTGGTCGCATAAATTGGAATATAAAAAATTCCTTGCAGGCGCAAGGAATTAAAGTATAGCATACTTAATATTTTTCCTTGCCCTCAGACAGCCTCAGGCTCAGATATTCAGATGTTTATTATTGTATTAAATCATCTTTTAATATATTAAAAAACTGTGCAAAACTTGATAAATAAAATTCCGATGGCTCTTCTTCGCCAATTTCATACAGCTTTATTCTTTCCTTCGGAACATTCAATGCAATGCTAAGCTCTTGTTTTGTCATATCTCTTTCTTTTCTGACCTGTCTTAGCTTCTCGCCCAATGTCAAATAAATCACCTCTTTTTTGACTATTTGCATATATTATAACATATTCAGTAAAAACTACAACAGCATAAAATACAAATATTTCTTTTTTCTCAAATACATGCTATAATTTTTTACAAATTGTTTAATAGCAAACGGAGGTCATATGATACACACTAAATGGTTCCAGGGAAGAGATAATTTGAAGGATGTTCTGGAAATAAGAAAAGAAGCCCTACATGAGGGCCGTGATGTAGATGTATCCGATATATACGATGATTTTGCTTTCAGCGCTGTTGTCTACGATGGAGATGCTCCTGCGGGAACAGGCAGGCTGCTATTTAAGGAAGGCAGATATTTTATAGATAATGTAGGTGTTGTAAAGGAGCACAGAGGAAAAAACTACGGTGACTTAATCGTAAGAATGCTTGTGAGAAGGGCAGTAAATATGGGAGCTGAAAAAACATATGTATATGAATGTGACGGACGCATGGCTATTTTTGAAAATATCGGGTTTGAAAAAGTCGATTCCGGCGCAAACGGAAGATGCCTGATGGTTAAAACAGGAGATGTGGGAGGGGGCTGCGGTAAGTAAGCTGTCAGAACACAAACTTACTTACCATATTATGAAGCTCCTGCGCTCCTGAAGACATCTTATGACTGTCTGCATATAATTGCTTTGATGCTGATGAATTTATCGATACAACATTTGAAATATGCCCTATAACAGATTTTATATTTTCTATGGCAGCAAGCTGTTCACCGGATATAGATGAGATTTCCTTTACTCTGGTATAGACATCATTGGTGCATGAACTGACCTTTGATAGGGACAACGAGGTTTCATCAGCTATTTCTTTTCCTTTAAATACTGCATTTATACTATCTTCAATCAGAACGGATATGTTCTTAGCCGATTCGGAACTGGTTTCAGCCAGGCTTCTGACTTCGTCTGCAATAACGGAAAGCCCCTTGCCTGAAGAACCGGCATGTGCCGCCTCTACAGCTGCATTCAATGCTAATATGTTGGTCTGGAGTGTTATATTATCGATTATCTTTATTATTTTTTCTATTTCTTTTGACTTTGCGCTTATTTCTGACATGGCATCTACCATTTCGCTCATTTTCCGGCTACAGCAGGCTATTTCACTGTCAATGCCAAGCAAGCGGTTTTCTGCATCATAGGTGCTTTCTGTGTTTGTACTTATGTAGGAAGATATATTTTTAATTGCTTCATATGCTGTCTCGACTGAAATTGACTGCTCATCTGCACCATTTGAAATATCTGTTGAACTTAATAAAATTTTATTTGAGCATGATGAAACTTCAGAGGACAATTGATTTATATTCTCCATGGTTTTTGCCAGCATATCTGCAGATGTTTCTATGGAGGCACCGATCTTTCTGAAATCGCCTTTAAATTGTCCATCAGTATTTATAATCAGATTACCCTCTGAAAGCTGTTTCATTACGGCATCTATCTCATTTATATATTCGGCTAAAGATGCCGTAGATTTTTTTAATAACTCAGCTAATCTGCCGATTTCATTTCCAGATCCATATGTTATTTCGTAGTCCAGCCTTCCTTCTGCCAACGCCATTGCAAGATTTTCAATTTGAGTCAGGGGCTTTGTTATGCTGGACGTTATGGTTTTGGATATAAACAGTGCGAGAACGACAGTAGCCAAGTACGTAAATACAGAAAGTGTTATTGAAAAACCGGCAGTTCTGTCACGCTCAATTGTTTTTTTCCGCAGAGCGCTGTTTATATTATCTGTGAACATATTTATGTTTAAATTTATTTCATTTACAATTGGCTCATATGAATTAAAAATAATTCTGGAGGCATCACTTTTATACTTGCTGTTCATTATTTCATTTCTGATTTCGGCTTCCTTTAAAAATAATTCAAGGATTGTATCTACATGGCTGCTGTTTTCTGACGATGCGCTCCTGAGCTCGTTCAGACTGATGACCGTATTTTCGTAAAGGTTATTGCTGTAAAAAATATACTCCGTTTTTTTGGTTGTATTATCTGTAAGTGTGGAGGCGTACAAATTTTTTTCTATTTCTTTCAGGTTTGTGGAAACAGTGGATGCCGTGTAAATTTGAGGTATTGTTATATTATTAATTTCTTTCAGGAATTTTACAGTTTCGCTGAATTTCAAAAGGCTTACGAAGACGGGTATAATAAACAGCAGTATTATTACAGCAAATGAAATGGATAGTTTCTTATCAAGCCTCATATTTTCTGGATTCAGCTTTTTTACGGTTGTTTTATTTAACTTAATATACATATTATCTCCTTATATTATCATGTATTTGTCAGTATCCAAATATAGCCGATAACGGTAAAATCAAAAGAACTTCTGTGTAAAAGTTTAATGTTTTTTCATATGCTCAAAGTATTATAATAATTTACACAAAAATTACACAGCAATTACCTGTGTTTGTATTAAAAATGATTTCTGTGCGCTATCTTAAACCATAATATTAGGATTATGTGGAGCATGAAAGATGTTTGAACAAATTGAAAAGGATTTGGATTATATAATTAACAACAAGCAAATAAGGACAATATTTCAGCCAATAATTTCCCTGAGGGACGGAAGCATTTTCGGACATGAGGCACTGAGCAGGATTATATGTCAAAGCAGTATAAGCAATCCGGATGAATTATTTGCTGCGGCAGAGAAATACAACCGGCTGTGGCAGCTGGAGCAGTTATGCAGGACGAAGGCACTTGAAGCGGCGTTTGTATTCATGATTCCTCCTTACAGCAAGAAGCTGTTCATAAACGTAAATCCTCAGATTATACATGATGAAAATTTCAAGACCGGATTTACAAAGGAATTTCTCAGACAATATAAAATCAATCCAAGCAGCATAATTTTTGAAATTACCGAAAGAAATGTAATAACTGATATCAGCAGCTTTAAATCGACAATTACATATTATAAGAATCAAGAATACAGCATAGCGATAGACGATACGGGATCAGGATATTCAGGATTAAATCTTATAAGTGAGGTAAGTCCTCACTTTATAAAACTTGATATGAACCTTATCAGAGGAATAGACAAGGACACGCTCAAGCGTGCACTGGTAAAGGGAATGGTTGAATTCTCAAAGGCATCAAACATATCAATTATAGCAGAAGGGATAGAAACCTATGAGGAGCTGAAAACTGTCATTAATCTGGGAGTTCAATATGGGCAGGGGTATTTTATTCAGAAGCCGGATGAAAAGATAATGGAAATAAGTAAGCAGGTGCATAAAGATATTTTCGAAATAAATCTTAATAAGGATTATTTATCTTTTGGCGCATCATCAAAAATTTTCATTAAAAATTTATCACAGAGGTCATACGTTGTTAATTTAAAGGAAAAAGTGGACAACGTATATGAAATATTCAAGAAGGACAGAGATTGTCCCGGAATATGCGTGCTGGATGGAGACATGCCTGCGGGTATTGTCACAAGGGAAAAAATAGCTCTGAAATTAAGTGGGAACTATGGATATTCTCTTTATCACAATAAGTGTATTTCAGAAATAATGGACATAAAATTTCTGAGTGTAGAAAAAGACATACCAGTCAATATGGTATCGAATATGGCTATGAACCGTGCTAATGATAAGCTTTATGATTTTATAGTAGTTACCGATAACGGCAAATATGAAGGAACGGTAACCATTAGGGATTTGCTTCAAAAATCTACGGAGCTTGAGGTATCGGCCGCAAAACATCAAAATCCGCTGACGGGACTTCCCGGAAATGTAATAATTGAGCAGACCTTAAGTCAGCTGATGACAAACTGTCAGGAATACAGTGTTGCCTATCTTGACATTGATAATTTTAAGGCATACAACGATGTGTACGGATTTGAAAAAGGAGACCGTATAATATTGCTTTTGTCCAACATTCTCAGAAGATACGAAAGAAGTCTGCACTTTGTTGGGCATGTGGGGGGAGATGATTTTATTGCAGTTGCCAATAAATGTGTGGAATCGGATTATTTCATGGATATTAAAAAAGAATTTGAAAGAGAAATATTGAATTATTACAGTCGGGATGACAGGGAAAATGGCTATATCATGTCCGTAAACAGGAGAGGAGAAATCGAGAAGTTTCCTTTGATTTCTGTAACGTGCGTCGTCGTAAACAATGAAACTGTAAATACAGGCAATGTATTTGAGCTTACAGAGAAGCTTGCCAGTTTAAAAAAGGAGGCAAAGCAGAGGCTGAAGCTTGGCAGTATGCTGTGCCGATCTGATTGATCGACGCTTTATATTGCGTTGACTCATACATTAAAATTACAAAGCTTTTACAATTGTATGATTGCTTCTTTACTTAGGTGAGTTATATTTAGTACAAACTTAAAGAATGAAGGAGAAAATAATAAATGAAAGCAAGAAAAATATTGATGATAGCTTCAGCGGTCTTGATGATGTCAATGGCATTAATCGGATGTGCAAAAACTGAAAAGACAGTAGAAACACCAAAAACAGAGGCTCCTGCCGAAACTCCCAAAACAGAAGCACCGGCGGAAAAACCGAGCTTCGATGCAGGAAAAGATATAACAGTTGTTGCAAGAGATGCCGCTTCAGGAACAAGAGGAGCATTTCACGAGCTTATGAAAATAAAGGTTAAGGAAGGGGACACTGAGGTTGACAAGCTTGTTGTCGGTGCTCTT
>MKRK01000166.1:9705-10696 GCA_001896915.1 Clostridiales bacterium 43-6 | reverse complement strand
GCTAAGGTGTTGATACTAAACTCAGTTTTGTCGGTCAGACCCTTATCAAACACATATTTGCCCACACAGCGGATGCCGTTTCCGCACATCTCAGAACGGGAACCGTCCGAATTGTACATATCCATATGAAAATCGGCAACATCGCTTTTTCCGATCAAAATCAGCCCGTCAGAACCAATACCAAACCGTCTGTCACTAATCTTTTTGGATATTTCACCGGGATTTTGTAATGCCGTTTCCATTACATTCACATAAACATAATCGTTTCCCTGGGCTTCCATTTTTGTAAAAATCATATGCATTCGGACCTTTCCGTTAAATAGTTTTATGGCTTTATAATAAAAAATTATCTGTAAAAAACAAAATTGGGCGTTTCTCTTTGAAACCCCATCGCTCAAAGTCACCGAAACGTCCGTCATAATATAATTATTATAGTCGAATGCACTATGTTTGTCAAGAACGCAAATGCATTTCACGACACTACAATGCCATTTCCGCAAACTACTTAACAGTGACCGAACACTGCCATCAGCACTGGTTTTTTGCCAGTGTTAAGAAGCAACTAACCAATACCTTATGTTTCTTTATATACCGGTCATCTCAATGAATGTCGGTGTGTTGTGTTACCGTTACAAGCAATAATAAGAATAACGCCAATTCCGGGCCAAATGCTCTACAATGGAAATCAATCTGATGCTGACATTGCATAGAACACCGAACTCGTCCTGCGGCCGTTGCCCGGTCATAAATAATGCTTGAAAGCATCAACAAATTATGATACCCTTATACAAGATTATACAAAGGGGATTTATGATGAAGCTTTATCTGATACGGCACGGAGACCCGGATTATGAAAACGATACCATCACCGAAACAGGACACAAGGAGGCACAAGCGCTGGCTAAACGCATGGCAAAGGAAGGCATCAATAAAATATATTGTTCTCCGCTGGGCCGGGCAAGGGCAACCATGCAATACACTGCGGATTTGA
>MKRK01000166.1:4629-9677 GCA_001896915.1 Clostridiales bacterium 43-6 | reverse complement strand
ATGGAACCTTGGGGCAAGGTGCATATCGCCGATGTACCCGGTGAGATTATTCATGGTCCCGAAATCCACACCCATGAAAACTGGAACAGCATTTCGCCCTTTGACCATCCTGAGCTTGCCACTGCGACCGAAACCATCATGCGGGAATCCGACGGATTTCTGAAACGGCTGGGCTATGAAAGAGACGGCGGGCGCTTTTCTCCAATTCGCCCGACCAAAGACAAAGTAGCCATCTTTTGTCACTCTGCTTTTGGTCTGTTCTGGCTCTCCTATTTGTTGGGCATTCCTCCTACTCTCATGTGGTCGGGCTTCTGGCCCGCTCCCACCTCCGTTTCTGTAGTTTTGTTTGAGGAGCGTTCGGAGCAATGGGCAACCCCCCGCTGCCTCGCCTTTGGTGATACCTCCCATTTATACGAAGCCGGTCTGCCCCAAAGCACCATGGGTTTGAAAGCGAATTTGGATTGAGTATTTTCTTGACGAATTCAGTATTTTCCATTATAATAAAGTTAAAATTTGCAGGAGGGAGATTCATAATGTTAAATCCTGATGTTTACATCGCTTTAGTGATTGTTTTTTTTATTGTTGTTATCATTACTGTTTTTTGTGTAAGAGCAATGAAAAAAGACAAAAAACAAGAACAAAAGATTTTGGATGAACACAATGCCATAAAAAGAGATTTGGTTTATCATCATTCTGGCTTATCCATATCGGAGGGCGCTCGTTGCACAATCTATCTATGCAATGACAAATTCATATTTGAACATGAAACCGAAACCATCAACCTGTCTTTTGATAAAATAACCGGTGTGGAAAAGGTTGAAAACACAGAAATGAGCAGCGAAAGATACAGCTATCTGTTTGTGTTTACCTATTCATCCGACAACGAAACAAAGACCCTCAAGTTTTACTTACCTGCCAGCAATTATGCAGGCTTTATGATTCTATGGTTTAATGATAGAAAAAAACAACCGGCAAAAGTGATTGATCTATAAGTGCCTGTCAACAATGGCAATCGCATTTGTTTTCACTTAGGTTATCATCCGTCTATAAAACAAAGACCGCAGAACTGCGGTCTTTGTTTTATGTTATATTCTTCTATTGATACACCCATCGCTGAAGAGGCAATCTATTCGTTTATCTTACTCTTCTCCTCAATTTCGATTTGCATGACGTTCATTTTTCCTTTCATGGTGTATAAATCGGTCAGAACGATTTCCTGGTTTTCCAGCAATTTTGCTACGCCAAAGGGAATGGCACTGGAAAGCACACCGCCGGCAAGGCCAAGGAACAAACCAATTCCGCTCCCGCTCATCGCCCCCGCAGCAAGCCCTATTACAATGTAACCAATACCGGCAAGCTTCAAAAATTTAATCATTCCATTCACCTCAAAACAGATTATTCCACCCTCATCCGGGCAAGACCCACAGCTCAGCCGGCACCCCAACCCGCAATCATCCAGTCTTTTTCTTCAGTTTCTTTTACTAAGCGATAAGACCAGTGGTATACACCATTCTCCATTCCGCTGCCAGAGCCGCCTTTATAATTCACTTCAAATTCCACATAAACCATAGTACTCAGTTCGCTTTTTTCTTCCGGATTTTTGGTTTCTTTACAGCTTTTTAGCGCAATGGATTGAAGTTTATTGAGCTCATAATCTGCACCCCTTTGCTGTGGCATCACTAAGCTATCCATTTTATGGATGCTTTTCATCTGCCAATAGGAAAAATAAAGTTGCACCGTTTCTTCCGGGCTCTGCCCCTGAGGGCGAGTTGTTTTTACACAGCCAACCAAAACCAGAATAAAAACAAGTATGATTGCGGTCGTTCTTTTCATCCGGCTATCACTCCTTAACATAGTCTAAAACAATACCCCATGCTAAAACCATCTTATATCGATCGCCGTCAATTGTTTAGCAGCGCCTGGTTATTCTCCTCACAGTCTGAATGCTCGGATTGTTTCGGTGGATTATTGACAAAGACATTCAAAATCAGCGTTGCAAAGGAACTGATCGTCATCGCCAATATAAAAATAAGGAACGCCATCAAAATATCGCCGATATTTTGTCTTTGATTTACGGTATAAGCGAAAAAGACAATAAGGCTGAGCAGCGACGTAAAAATAACACTGATCCCCGTGCTTTTGACCAGAAAGGGCTTTCCTTTTATGCGCAGCAGTTCAATCATCATACACAAGGTCGTATGAAAAACAAGCATAACAAAAATATATAACAGCATTTTAATACTGTTTGTCGGCTGTTGGGGACGATTGACTAAAAGCTTATATGAACCAACGCAAAGTATCACACCATAATAAAAGCTCATCAATCCGAGAAACAAATTGCTTATCCGCCGGCTTAAGTGCCTTCTGAAAAACAGGAACACACTCCACATTGTAAAAATCATATTGCAAATTAGAAGAATCAGCACTGATTCCATCAGCTTTACACCCAAAAGGACTACCGGCAGTGATATTGCCCACATGAACAACATCATTAAAAACACGTACCCTTTGTGAAATACATCATCATCCATTGTTTTGATGGTTTCTATCTCTGTCATAATCAGGGGCTTCTTTTCTACACATCCATGTGATCCATGGTTATGCTCCAAATGCCCCATCCCACCTTTCTCGTTCTCTTTATACTGCAACCAAGTATAATCTATTGTCAACAGATTTATTATATTACAGTTTTTATGCAAACGCAACCACCAATACAGACACAGGATGTTTTCACGCTATTTTAAGGAGAGTGGTGTTTGCACAATTGTGAGAGAAATATTGATACAGCTGTGAAGGATTTCAGAAAAGCCCCTCATATGCTGTTTAACATTGATCGATAACCACTTTGGGGTCAATTTGATTTTCATCAATAAACCAACCCACCACAAATAGAAAAATCATGATATTTCTATTTGTCAAAAAGCCGATATCAAAAAAACATTATTGATTCACAACCACACACAGCACCTGCAGCCATGAAATACAGCAACAAACTCAGATACAAACATATCACAAAAGCAAAAGGCTCTAGGTTCAGCCATTCTTCTTTATATTAAACACTTTACTTGCTGTTTAAAAGCTCTCATTAAGTATTTTCCAAAACGCCATCCTATTTTATCCTTGGCGTAGTCAAGCCTAAGTATGATCAGTCTCATAATAGGATAGACTGCCTTCTTATACAAACCACACCCTAGCTATTTTCAAAGATTTATTTCAACAATCCAGTTTGCATATTTTATGGCTTCATTAATCGCATTCTGAAATTTTCCATTATATTTTATATTTTAAACCTAGCAGCTACTATTTTTATATTCATCTATTCCTAGATATTACTGATCAGCCGTATATACTCTTTTGCTCCAATAGATAATTTTTATAATCCAACTTTCCTTTTAATTATATGACTTTCCATTTTGGCATTTTATTCGCTGCCAATTCATGATAGAGTTGCTGGTACGATTTCATATCACACTAAAGCTCTTTGTGACCATTCCACTAGATACCATGGTATCGATCATTCGTTCATTTACTACTTTATTCTATATCTAATCTTTATTGGTACAAAACGAATTGTTAATTTAAAACTTTTTTATTCCTGATTCAGAGTTTACGTATTTGAATTACAATCTTCACAAATTTATTCCAATGCTATTTATTTTTTATAAAAAAAATGGTCGCAGAAACTGCGACCTAGAAAGAAAGGGTGTTTAGACAACATAAACACCGTTAATTATAATACTACAATATCTTTACATAATCAAGCATATTTTTGTATTTTTGTGTGTTTTTATCACTTTTTGTGTCTCATCAATGTTCATTTGTACTATTTATGCAGTTTTTCATTGTGTTATCATACCACACTTACTCATCTTTCGTTAGTCATGGATTCTTAAAACAAATATTTATCATCTCTTTTTTTGGATAATTGCCATATAAAGAATTTTAGTTCGTTGTATTTTTGTACTTGATTTGATTGATAAATAAATTCAACCGTCTCCATTGTTTATACTGCGTCCACTCTTACTTTTGAATCTGTTTCAACTCGCAATTACAAGTATGAAAATAACACGTAACACAATGATACCACTACCATTCTTCAATTGATACTACTGAACAATTTTTAGATGTCTGCCTTGATTTTCCGAGCATCCCTTTTTTACGATATTGGGGGACAAATACGATGTGATAACGGCATATCGATTTAAAATACGGTAGATCATTTATGTCTTTCATAACATATACACCTTTTATTTCATTGTTGCAGTCGGCAAAGCTGCTTTTATTTTATCTAAGGGTATGTTTCTTGTCTTGAATAAAGGTTTTATATTCTCCCAATAAAACGGGGGTTTATTTGCGAAGAAGCTACAACGACAAAAAAAGAGCAACCATTATGGTTGCTCTTTTCAGTTACAGAGACTAGTCTTCTTTTCTTTTCTTTGAAGCTACGAGTACAGCACCGGCAGCAACAGTAAGAATTACGAAGCCAATCGGATTCATACCGCCAGTTTTAACATCGTTGCTCTTTGTAGTAGTTGTAGTAGTTGTAGTAGTTGCATCTGTAGCAGCAGCTTCCACAATATCCAAAGAGAACGGAACTGTATAGGTGTCTAACGGTAATGTTTCATTATCACCAGCATCTGCGACAGCTGCTGCTTCTACGATTGAGAAAGCAAGTGATCCATCAGTGATGCCTGATTTAACTTTAAATGTGAT
Organism: Clostridiales bacterium 43-6; assembly: GCA_001896915.1. GTDB lineage: Bacteria > Bacillota > Clostridia > Oscillospirales > Acutalibacteraceae > MKRK01. The sequence goes on along the minus strand of MKRK01000166.1, from coordinate 4,964 downwards.
TTTAAATAGATCAGTTGTGTTTTTAGAAATCGGTGTTGGATTTGTTTGATTCATGTCATCAACATAGAAAACAGTGATTACACCGTCGTTGACGCTTGTTTCGAAGTTATCTTTCGAAGCATCCATAGCAATCGCTGTAATTTTGTCAACTGTCAGCTTTGAGCTGTCAAAATTGATATCAAAACCAAATCCTACGATATCTTTATCGGTGTCATTGGCAGCAGTTACAACAACATCAAATGTTGAACCGGCAGCAACAGTAGTGCTGGGGAAGGAAAATCCAAAGCCAAGTGCATTGTCGGGAATCGTTGTAGTAGTTGTGGTATCAGGTTCAG
>MKRK01000166.1:376-4613 GCA_001896915.1 Clostridiales bacterium 43-6 | reverse complement strand
AGGAGTGGATGTTATAGGAGTAGATGTTACAGGAGCTGATGGTACAGGAGCTGATGTTACAGGAGCTGATGTTACAGGAGCTGATGTTACAGGAGCTGATGTTACAGGAGCTGATGTTACAGGAGCTGTTGCTGTTGTGCCTGTACCATAGGCTGTTACGCCGGTTGTCGCAGAATCCACAACAGAGATTGGAGATAATTCTACCAAACAGTTGGAAAATGAAGATCCATAGAATACTTCATAGCTATTGATACCAATGGTCAAATTTCCGCCAAATGTTGTTGGTAAATCAGCTGGGTTCAAAATAGCACCTGTTCCATCTGCCTTAAAGTCAGCAAATTTCATTGTCAGTGTTTTCGGTGTACCAACAGGAATCGATAATGCTTTAACATAAGTTAAGCTTCCACAGGTTAGTTTCACTGCAACATTCAAATTCTGGGGTGTACCTGATGATGATGTTACACCACTGTGAATGTATGCGTTAAGTTTAACGCCGTCTTTGCCGGATAAAGTTGTCTTTTCCAGACCCCATGTTCCAAATTGCTGCTGATTTGCAGAACGGGTTTTGAAGTCGACAGTTATCCCTGAACCAAAGGTTTCAGAAACATTTGCTTTTGTTGTCGGATTGTTCTCGGCATCCGCCCAAGAGCTTCCCCAAGTACACCATACAGTATCAGCTGCGGATGCACTAAAAAGATTTCCGAGCATGAGTGTTGACAATAGTAATGCAACAGCGATTACAATTGCCAGAGGTTTTTTTGCTAATTTCATTCTTATTTCCTCCATATTTTAAATATTCAGCTATATATTTAATATATAGCATCTTTCGAATATATTCTAGCATAATACTTTTGCAAATACAAGAGTTTATATTTTCTATTTTTTACATTTGTTGATATCATCTAATAGAGTCAAAATTTTTTTGTTTATTTTGCCATCCATTAACTCTCAGTATTCAATCGGTGATATCCATTCATTTACCCTATCGTTGTTAAAATCTTTTCTATTTTGACTGATTACCTGAAAGAGTTGTTTGTTCTGCCGCAGGCTTGACAATCACCTTATAACGTTCGCCTTTAAAATAAACATCATGTTTCGGGCAATGGTATTCATAAACACCGGCTTTATCGAACTTGATTTGAAACTTAGTATCTTCTTTGATTGGCCCTTTTGAGGACAAGGAAGGATAATTGTCAAAAGTAACATAATGAAATGCCTTGTCAAAATTAAACCACGTTACGGTTTCACCTTCATTGATGGTGATCTCCTTAGGATCAAATTTGAAGCCGGAAATAGTAACCTGATTTTTAAACATATTTTTATTAACAGGCAAACCAATGCTGGTTGTCTTTTGTATTGTATTGCTATTGCTGCCTACTGCGAAATAAATAATGGCTACAATCCCCAAAACCAAAGCAATCGAAACAATAATATTGAAGCCATAAAAAACCTTTTTATTCACATTCTCAAAAACAGGAAACTTCTTTTTTAAATCCTCATAAAACGAACCATTCGTATCGTTATTATTCATTTCTACTCTCCTAAAATAAAATAATCCGATTTATACTATACCTTCAATTGAAAAGCATGTCAAGAATTAATCGAAAAGTTTATCTGAAAAAATCACGCCGCTATCATTGAAAATCACGTTCCTGTTTTTTGCCTTTTCAGATCCATATTGTAGCTGCAAATTAATTTTTGTGCTGTCAAAAAAGAATGTATACTCGTGTGCATATTCCAATTTATCGGCAACCATTTTGCCACGGTCATAGAAAACAACAACAGTTCTCTTGGTGATCAAATTCATACAGGAAAAGCTCAAAGGCTTTATATTTGATACATAATATACGGAGTTAGTAGTGGGATTGTAAATGCTTCCCTTTTCAATGCTGCTGAAAATAACTTCTTTCTCTTTTCCTGCGTAGGAAATACGCAACAGCTTCGGCTTTATAGGATCATATGATTTCGTGGTAGCATAAATCCAGGTTCTTGATATTCCGTTAATTTCAGATATATCATCAGCGATTACATTCTTTGACTCTCCGTTAACTGAAATAAGCTTATTATTCTCGAGGAAAAAATAATTATCATCACATCTGGCAGATAGATTTGTAAATTCACAGTCCAAAGCCCCAAAATTTGACGCTTCAGATTTTATTCTTTGCATATCGTAGCTGACAGAATAATGAACCTTAATATCTCTGTTCAGAAACAAAAACAATCCTACCGTCGCAACGATTAAAATAAAGAGTATTATCAACACAACATACATTGGCTTAAAGTATTTCGTCATACCCCTGCAATTCCTTACCTTCGTTTTATTTTATTATATTTGTTTAATATATCAAAGTCAATCATGAAATCACAATATATTTTGTCAACTTTTTATAGGCACATGATTTTAAAAAATTACTCTTATCTTTGATTAGATGCTGTCTATACACCCTGATAAGCTCTAGTTTCAATTAAAATGCCTTATAACAAAGTAACCGTAAAATAAAAAGCGACCCAGCACATAGAATGAGCTGGGTATTATGATCCAATTTTGATTGATCATTGGCCTTTTCTATCATAGATAAGCTCCTCCGTCAATTCAAAAGAATATTTCTAAATAATAAATAACATCGGAACTCTAGACAAATGTATCAGCCGTTTTTATTTTTCCGGTAATTCAGATAGTCTTCCAATAGAATCGTTGCCGCAACTGCGTCAATGATTTCTTTCCGCTTTTTCCCTCTGGTGTCGGTCACATTCAGCATATTGTGGGCCATCACTGTGGTACAGCGTTCGTCCCACAATTCCACCGGTAAACCGTTTTTTTCATGAAGCATATGGGCAATTCCCTTGCATTTTTCTGCCCGCTCCCCTGCGGATCCGTCCATGTTTTTGGGATACCCCACCACAAGGAGCTCTATTTTGTGTTCCGCCGCCTTTTGTGAAATCGCATCAATCAGAGCGTTTTCCTTGCTTTCTTTAATCACACATAAAGGGGAAGCCAAAAATTCCGATTTGTCGCAAACAGCCAGTCCCGTCCGCACCAGCCCCAAGTCAACCGCCATAATCTTCAATAAAGCCCCCCCTTTTATATAGAACGAATGTATCGGCTGCGCCAATGATGATATTATCTCAAGTCCAGATTTTTTTATTATTGCTTACGATACGTTGATTCTGTATTATCCATTCTGCATGAACGCTACCATGCCTGAACCTTTCCGGTAAGCTCCGAAAAACTTTCCAGCTTGTTGTCGACTAAATACTTCTCCAGACCCTCTATGATCTTGACGGGTGCATACGCATCGTGGAACATGGCGGTGCCTACCTGAACCGCTGCTGCACCTACAAGCATCATTTCCACCGCATCCTGCCATTTTGAAATACCGCCCATACCGATAACAGGGATCTTCACCCGCTTAGACACTTCCCAGACCATACGAACCGCCACAGGGAACACAGCCGGTCCGGACATGCCGCCGATGTTGTTTTTTAATATAGGACGTCTGGATCTGATATCAATGCGCATCCCCGTGAGGGTGTTGATGAGGGAAACCGCATCGGCTCCTTCCGCTTCCACTGCCTGTGCGATCTCGCCAATGTTGGTCACGTTGGGAGATAATTTAACAATCAGCGGTTTTTTGCAGTACTTCCGGACTTCTTTCGTTATCCCGGCCGCTGATTCGCAGGAAGTACCAAAGGCCACTCCGCCTTCCTTTACATTCGGGCAGGAAATGTTCAGCTCAACCATATGAATATCGGTCTCACTGAGCCTCTCTGCCATTTTACAGTAATCCTCCACGGTGCTGCCGGCAGTGTTCGCAATGATGACAACATCCTTCTTTGCGAGAAAAGGAAGGTCATATTTGATAAAATGCTCCACACCGGGGTTTTGCAGCCCGATGCTGTTTAAGATCCCGGAAGGGGTTTCCGCAATTCTCGGCGGCGGGTTGCCGGTTTTCTCAAGAAGCGTCATCCCTTTGCAGCTGATTCCACCCAGTTTTTTAATATCAAAAATCTCATTGTATTCCCTGCCGAAGCCAAAGGTGCCCGACGCCGCAATGACCGGGTTTTTAAAGGCTACACCAGCAATGTTAACAGTTAAATCAGCCACCGAAATCCACCTTTCTCGCATCAAATACCGGGCCCATTTTACATACATGCACATAGCTGTCAATGCCCTTGACCTTGCAAGCACAGGACAGACAAGCGCCAATGCCGCAACCCATCCGTTCCTCCATGGAGA
>MKRK01000166.1:0-309 GCA_001896915.1 Clostridiales bacterium 43-6 | reverse complement strand
GGCAAAGATTTTGTCACAGGGTGTTTCCAACCGTTTCATAAGCAAATCCGTTACAAACCCGTGGTGCCCGTAGCTTCCGTTGTCCGTTGCGATAAAAACTTCGTTTGCATATTTCTTAAAATCCTCTTCCAAGATAACCGCGCCGGCATTTCTGAATCCTAGAATCACATCGGCAGGATTCCCAATGCTTTTCAATGTCTGTAGCAGCGGAGGGGTTCCGATTCCGCCACCAATCAAAACCGCATGTTGCGGAGCAGGCATCACGGTATATCCTCTTCCGAGAGGACCGAGAATATCAAGCATATCTCC
>MKRK01000165.1:5111-5786 GCA_001896915.1 Clostridiales bacterium 43-6 | reverse complement strand
TCCCATCTCTGTAAGAGCCTTTAAATACACAACGTTTCTCACCAAAATCAGAATCCTGGCTCCTTCATCCTCTTTCTTGAGATAAGCAGCCGCCTCCTCTGCGGTGAATATATGAACCCTAACATTGTTGGGTGCGGCATTTTTAATCAATAAAGACATAAATTCATCACCGGCATATTCATCATCCACTATAACGACCTCATCTGCCTGAAGATAAGGTATCCAGGAAACCACCACCTGACCGTGCAAAAGTCTGTCATCAATCCTGGTCAATACAATGTTTCTCATTATTCCTCCGTCAGTCTGCCATAAACTTTTCGTTTACAAACACAATACTTTTCTTTCCGTTTTTAATTATTTTCTCCGCTATTTCCTCTAAGGTGTATGAGTCTCTGTTTACGGCTATGTCTATAAACAACGGAAAGTTTATTCCCGTGATATGATAAAAATTATTGTTTTTCATTGTTCTTGACACTGCATTAAAAGGGCTTCCTCCGTACATATCCGTAAAAACGATCAAATCCTCCTCGGAATTTCTGCTCACAGCTTCCTCAACTTTCTTCAAGAGAGAATCAAAGCTCTCACCATGACGAAATGATATGCTTTCCGCATTTTCTACCGGCCCTATGATAAGCTCAGAACTTTTCAATAATTCCTTTCCGAAATTTCCGTGTG
>MKRK01000165.1:3572-5098 GCA_001896915.1 Clostridiales bacterium 43-6 | reverse complement strand
AATTTCACTCCTTTATGCGTTAAAGTACAATTAACTAATATATTATAACACATATATGTATTTTTTTCATTACTTAAATTTCTTCATCCACCCATCCATTGCTTCCGAGACATCTTACACTTTTAAACCCTGTTGAAATAGCCAATACATACATCTCAGCAAGCTTGCAGTCAATACCTTCAGCAGTATGTGCATCCGAATTAATTGTAATAGGTATGCCCTTTTCCTTTACGGTTCTCAGAATATGAGTTGAAGGGTATTGCTCCTTTGTATATCCTCTCGCAATGGCACCAGTATTTATTTCAATAGCGGAGCCTGAACTTTTAATTGAATCCAAACATTTTTCCACAGCATTGATATACCAGTCCTCATGCTCATTAAATATGGCGTTGTTTTTGTTGGTCTTTTTAATAAGGTCAACGTGTCCTATCACGGTCGGCCTGTATCTTTCTGCCATCTCTGATATAAGTCCGTAGTAGCTTTCAACAGCACTTCTTACATTTCCGTTAAATGAATCATCAATTCCGGCAACAAGCTCATCACTGCTGTAATCCACAGTCCACATTGTTCCATTTTTCATAGTCCCTAAAAAATGCACGGAACCGATATAATAATCCAGTTTATCTGTCAACCCTTCGAGAATATGTCCGAATCCGATTTCAGGTATGTAGTCAAGCTCCATTCCCAGGAATACATCTATTTCATTTTTGTATTTTACCTTCATTGCAGAAACTTCTTCAATATAGTTCTCTATGCGTCCTCTGTCAATATTCCATGAGGTGTCAAATGGCACGGGACCATGCGAAGATATTCCTATTGATTTAAAATTTTTCTTAATTGCCGATTGTATCATTACTTCTACGCCGCAGCTACCGTCGCAGTATGTGGTATGAGTATGTAAGTTTGTCAGTCTCATAAAACTTCTCCATTGTTTTGAGTAATTATATTGTAAATGAAGTTAGTAAATTAGTAAAGAAAGAATTAATAAATTAAATGCTTAAAAAATAATAATACCATGTAATTTCTCGTAAAAAATTACATGGTATTATTATTTACACATTCTGAACATATTCTTCTTTCTTAAGCTTCACAACGGATACCATGTTTCTTAAGGCTTCCGCCTGAATTGAGAGTTCATCGCTTGCTGCGCTGTTTTCCTCTGCCGTTGCCGAATTAGTCTGTATAATGTCGGATATCTGTTCTATGCTTAAGGTTATTTGCTTAACAGAGTATGCCTGATCCTGTGACCTTGCAGATATGTTATTTATACTTTCAGTTATTATAGTTGTGCCCTTTGCTACATCTGCCAGCGCCTTTGCTGCATTGTCCGCGGAATATGTTCCTTCCTTTACCGCATTCAGAATATCTTCAAGCAGGTTTGTTGTATTTCTGGCTGCATCAGCACTCTTAACAGCAAGATTTCTCACTTCATCAGCGACAACCGCAAATCCCCTGCCGGCTTCACCTGCTCTTGCAGCTTCAACCGCGGCATTCAGCGCCAGTATATTAGTTTGAAAAGCAATATC
>MKRK01000165.1:1790-3546 GCA_001896915.1 Clostridiales bacterium 43-6 | reverse complement strand
TTTCATCTGATTTACCGTCTACCACCGTCATAGTATTGACGGTACCTCTCATTTGCGCAATTCCTTTATCCAGTTGATCTCCTAAAATTATTACCTTGCCGCTTGCATCAGCTGCATCTTGAGCGGTTGTCTGAACCTCGTCCGATATTTCCTGAATTGTGGCTGCAAGTTCCTGGACAGCGCTTGCCTGGTCTACAGTAATTTTTGAAAGAAGCTGAGAAGAGCTGGCTACCTGCTCAGCGCCCGACGCAATTTTACCGGAAGAAACTTGTATATTGTTAAAGTCTCTATTTAATGAATGCAGGATACCATTTATTGAGGTTTTGATTGATTTAAAATCTCCTGTATATTCTTTATCAACTGAAACATTGAAATTTCCCCCTTCTATTGTACCTAAAACCCTGTCTATATCTGAAACGTGGTTTTTAATGACAGCAGTGGCCTCATTCAAAATTCCGTACAGCTGCGCGAATTCATCACCGGAACCATAATCAGATGCTGGATTTACCTCTAATATTCCTTCACTCAAATCACACGACAGCTTTATGGCATCATTTATAGGCATAACAGCCTTTTTAAGCAAAAGGTATGTAAATAAATATAATACTGCTACCCCTGTCAGCGTTAAAATAAGCGCCGCTACAGTCAGATGCATTAAATCTGTTGCCACGCCTCCGGAGAAGCACCACCACAGCAGAATATATATCAATATATTCACCACTGATGAAAAAAACGCAATTCTAATGGTTGTGTTCCTTGCAAATTTGTTTTTCAATTTTGATTCGGACATTTCAAATTGCCTCCATATATAATCATTACATACTTTATCGGCAGAACACCGGAAAAAATTATGTTTATTTGTTTTATCTTTTAAGAAAGAATTGATAAATTAATTCACCGAATAACAACTTAGCACGTATATTGAATATAAGAAATATCTATAAAAAATATTGGAGGATTATATGAGTTACTCAAATTATAATAACAATATGCCGCATTACAATTCAATGCCTTTCTTTTGCAAGGGCTATCCCGGCATAATGAACTACGGAGACATCGATTCCCATATGATGAAAGGAATGCCAAACGGTATGCCGTTCGGTATGCCTTTTATGCACGAGGAAGAAATTCCTTTTATGCCTGATGGAAATGCCCTGGCGCTCCCAAGAATGCCGGGCGAAAATATTTATCCCGGAATTCCTGAATATCCGCTTATGCCGGACTTCCCGGGACTGCCGGGTATGCCTCAGATACCCAGTATGCCATACGTGCCCTCTCAGCCCATACTGCAAATGCCTGAAGTTCCTCAGGATGGCATGCGTATGATGCCCGAGACTCCTGAATTAACCTGTGAGCAGCTGATGGAAATGATGATGCGCATGAATTGTAATATGGATATGATGAACAACATGATGGATAACAGAAATAACATGAACGACATGATGAATAACAGAAATAACATGAACGACATGATGAATAACAGGAATAACATGAACGACATGATGAATAACAGAAATAACATGGATGGCAATATGAGATAAATCATCACCATAAAGACGGCAGGCTTCTGGCTGCCGTCTTTACATGGTACATCTTAATTTCATCCGGTCGAATTTTATCATATTTTATGTATTTCCAAGACAATAATATTTATTTCCAACATGAAATTTAGTGTACATACAGTTTTTTCATACTGACTGCATATAATGTAACTCTGGGGGTGGTTTATTTGATAGAGAATATATTGCAGCTTTTA
>MKRK01000165.1:0-1777 GCA_001896915.1 Clostridiales bacterium 43-6 | reverse complement strand
TCTTTGTTTTTGGCTATATCACAAACGGCAGTTCCTTTCCTCAGCCTTTAAGCAAGGAAGAAGAATCTGAGCTTATTGAGAAATCCAATGAAGGCGATTTAGAAGCACGAAATACTCTTATTGAGAGAAACCTGCGTTTGGTGGCACATGTAATAAAAAAATACAAAACTGTGGGAATTGATCAGGAGGATTTGATTTCCATAGGAACCATCGGATTAATCAAGGCTGTATCAACATTTGACAACCGTAAGGGAATACGCCTTGCAACATATGCGGCTAAATGCATTGACAATGAGGTACTCATGACAATAAGAAGCGATAAAAAACTAAAGAAAGAGGTTTCTCTGCAGGGTCCACTGGGTACAGACAAGGAAGGAAACAACATTTATCTCATAGACATTATCAAGTATGAGGGCGAAGAAATAGTTGGCAGGCTTGATAAGGAAGAAAAAATTAAAGCTCTTGACGAAATCTTAGATAAAACTCTTCAAAAAAGAGAAAAAACAATAATCGAGATGCGATATGGCATAAGAAACAACGACCACAAAACACAGAGAGAAATTGCAAAGCTTCTTGGAATTTCGCGCTCCTATGTTTCGAGAATAGAGAAAAAGGCTTTGAAAAAACTTTACGATGCTCTCGTTTCAAACATAGGGAGTTAATACATAAATGATATCAAGGTGGCAGGCTGTTGAAAAAGTTCATTCTTCAAAACTCCGGAAGCCGTGCTTTTTCAACAGCCTGGATGAACTCTCGTCCTCTGGCTTAATTACTTATATATACTTGACTAACATTATTTATCTCAGACGTATCATAAGCCACTTTTGCGTGGTTTTACGCAATAGCTCTTCTCTTAACTGCTTACCCGTTCTGCAATCAATAACCTGGCGATATACCTCCCCATTTCTGTAAACACTGCCTTCTTCCTTTGAAAAAAATTCATCTCAAGTCCGTCTCCGTCAGAATATACGACCAGCCTTTACATAATCAAGAGGGTTATAATTATTTATATCTAATAACCTATCAAATAGTATTGACTATTATGGCAAATAGAGGTAAAATTTTAAAAATCTTATAGGGGGATTGCATGAAATTAATTATTATCTTTGGACCGCATGCGGTAGGAAAAATGACAGTAGGTCAAGAACTGTCAAAACTCACTTATCTGAGATTATTTCATAACCATATGACGATAGATATAGTAAATGATTTGTTTGAAAATTTACCTGAAGAAAAAAGCAGATTGATTAATTTATTTAGGAAAGAAATATTTGAAGCATTTTCAGGCAGTGAAGAGTACGGAATGATTTTTACATATATGTGGGCATTTGATAGGCAAGAGGATTGGAATTATATTAATTACGTTGAAGAGCTGTTTACTTCTAAGGGTGCGGAGGTATATTTTGTTGAATTAGAGGCAGATTATGAACTTCGCATAGAAAGAAACAAAACTGAAAACCGCCTGCTTAACAAGCCTACAAAAAGAAATTTAGAAAAATCGGAAGTCATATTCAGAACCTTAGAATCAAAGTACCGTCTGAATTCATACGATGGTGAAATAACAAAAATAAATTATATTAAAATAAATAACACCCGTCTTACACCGGAAGAAGCAGCATTGATTATTAAAAATAAATTTTCTTTATGATAAAATTAATACAAGAAAAATAGAGTTTACAAACAAGCATGCTAGCTCCTTTATTCTTTTCCGATACTGCAAGCAATAATCAAAATCTGTTCGCTACCAAAGGGGACATTTCGTCCCCTTTTATCAATT
>MKRK01000164.1:6019-8845 GCA_001896915.1 Clostridiales bacterium 43-6 | reverse complement strand
AAATATCGGAATATCGGAATGTTTCATAAATCTGGATAGCAAGCTCACGTGTCGGTGTTAAAATAAGTGCTCGAATCTGATTGCTTCGCTCCTTGCTCAGCCGTTGTAAGATTGGCAGGGCAAAGGCTGCCGTTTTTCCGCTGCCTGTCTGTGCGCAGCCAATGATGTCGCGCCCACTCAACAGGACAGGAATCGCTTCCGCCTGAATCGGCGAAGGCTCTGTATAACCCGCTTCCTCTACCGCTTGCAAAAGCGGCTGGACGAGTTCCATTTCGTTAAAAGTCATAGTTTCTCTTTCTTGTGTTGTACATTCTCGTATTGTTAGCATGTCTGCATACGTTACATCAACCTACGTAGTATAACATATTACACAAGAAATATGGAGAATGTGCGCTTTTAGCCACACAGCCTAGGAATTGGCACTCCGGTTGCTATGACTTTTGCACCATACAAAGGTAAGCTGGCAATCGAAAATAAGCATGCCCGAAGTAAGTAAGAACTTTTTTGAACATTACGGTCAACAGGCACAATGGAATTCAACTTGTTCCAAAAAAGAAGGAATCGAGATTGAATTATACTATCGCGGGCTATACTTTACGCTCAATGCGTGGTAAAATACATAGAATGTGTATAATCATTGTTGCGTGATGAATGGGAGACCTCGATGCTGAATGAGCTTCATCTTCAAGTTGGTTCCTTCTATATGCAGATTCGTGGGTGTTGTTTTGCATGGCTAGATGCAGAACATTCGACGGGGTGAACGAGGCAAGCAACTTTGTGTAGATGGTAAACGATTGAAGAAACGATAGTGAATTAAAAAACGGAGCGTCGGAAGAAATCGCATTTTGACAACAGATCGACCGAATTTAGTTGCTGGAATCACTGTTGAATTGCTTTGAACGCATGCGCGAATTTCGCTGGCGAACCTAACATCGTTGGTGAAAGATCCAGACTGATCTAGCAAGACCCCATTTGGCAACGTATCTAAAGGGGTATGTTTTATACTTTTTCCAACGACTGTTTTCAGCACATTCTCCTTAAGGTGGCAGTGACCCAAAATTGTCCCGGAGTTTCTTGAATGTGTATATCGTTAAAGTTGAAAAATGTTCGCTTTACCATTTAACATTAAGCGCTACCTCACAACAACTGATTGCACAAAGGCAAAAAGTGAATCAGATTGTTATTGGATATGTTCGAAACACGCGGATATCAGTTGCGGATATTGACATGCAGGAGAAAGAGATAGCTGCCATGTGGGACACATGTTGTTTTCATAAAAATCGGATGTTGTAATGCACTGTGCCATATAGACGAATATTGAGCGTTGCGGAACGCATCAAGACGAAGCGCATCTCGCAAATGCCATTGGAACTCATAATTGGGCTCATGTGGTGGCGGAGCACATGCATGCGAAGATTCTGCATGTGTTTGCCGAATGGGAGTGCTCAATTCCGGCGAGAATTGGCCTGCGATTGACGCAGAAACCACAATCAGCAAGAAAAGATCGATCGCTGCGCCTCTGGGCAGACTATGCACGGGACAACAAATGAACTTATTGAAGAGTGTGAGAAAATGAAAAAAGTAAGCGTAATTATGCCTTGCCATAACGATGGCAAATATATCAATCAAAGCATCAATTGCGTCAAAGAGCAAACTTACCCAAACGTTGAATTGGTGGTGATTGCCGATGGGTCAACCGATCATCAAACGAAGGAACAGTTAAGTCGGATCAATTATCATGATTTTCAATTGCTTTACACAGATCATGTTCGCCCGGCTGCTGCGCGAAATTATGGTATTCAACACGCAACGGGTGAATATATCCTCCCTTTGGATGCAGACGACTTGATTGATAAAACATATATTGAAAAAGCCGTGGCAGTCCTAGACAAATACGACAATATTGGAGCTGTTTATTGTCAGGCTGATAAGTTCGGATGTGAACGGGGATATTGGGATTTGCCTCCGTACTCACGTGACAAACTGCTTCTGGATAACATCATCTTTGTAACATCTTTGTTTCGAAAGTCTGATTGGGAAAAGCTAAACGGTTTTTGTGAGAGCCTTGTCAACGGAATGGAGGACTATGATTTTTGGCTTTCCATTTTGGAATTAGGGCGCGAGTTCTATCAGATTCCGGAAGTTTTATTTCACTATCGTGTCAAGCAGCATTCGCGCACAACCCTGTTTAAAAAAGATCGTTCCATTGTATCTGAGACTTATCGAAGCATCTATTTTCGTCATAAGCCTCTTTATCAAAAATACATGGATGAATATTGCCTCGCTCTTCGTGCCAGCCTCTTGGATAGAATCAACTATATTGATATGGCACGGAAGTTATCGATTGGAAAGCTGACCGAAAGCTTGGTTATTCGGGTTGCATACAAGTTTCCTCAGTTAAAGAGGATATTAAAGAAGGTATTTCTTCGAGGAAACGAACAAGGGGAGGAAAAAACTTGATTATTTTTACGTCCATTTGTGCAAATTATGCACATAAAGCAAGAACGTTGGCAAAATCGGTGAAAGCGAATATAGCGGATGCTGTATTTGTTGTTTGCCTTTGCGAAAGAACGATAGACCCCAGAATACCAGACGAGTGTTTTGACGATATCGTGCTAGCAAAGGACATCTGGGAGGGCGATTTTGACCGGTTCATATTTAAGCACTCAATTGTCGAGGCTTCGACCGCTGTAAAAGGGCAGTTCTTCCGATATTTATATCGTGCATACCCGAACGAAAACCAGTTTGTATATCTGGACCCGGATTGTTTTGTATATTCTGATTTGATAGAACTGAAAGAATTATTAAATACAAAGCCAATCGTTC
>MKRK01000164.1:4983-6000 GCA_001896915.1 Clostridiales bacterium 43-6 | reverse complement strand
TGCAACCGGGCAATATCGATATGGAAATTTCCAGTATGGCGCATGGCGTATACAATCTGGGATTTCTTGGTGTAAACACAAGTCAAGAAGCCAGACGGTTTATTGACTGGTGGGCTTCGCGGCTTTCTTTATATTGCTTTGATGACATAGGAAATGGTATTTTTACAGATCAGAAATGGGTTGATCTGGCACCATGCTTGTTTGATGCTTATATCTTAAAGCATGGCGGGTATGATTTTGCGATCTGGTCGCTTTATCAGTGTAAAATGAAAGAAGAAAACGGACATTATTTTGTAAATGGCGATGAGCTGAGATTCATTCATTTTTCCGGTGCCGGACGCTTGACCGAGCGTTGCATGGATGATTGGCTAGAGCCAGGCGCACATCCGTTTCGTGATCTTTACGCTGAATACTTGAAACTGCACACGTTGAATGATATAGACGGTATTTCTCATTCGCAGTGGAGCTATCAAAACTATCTGAATGGGAAGCAGATTCGACTGCGTGTACGATGTATCTATCGAAAGCATCTGGAATCTTTTCAGGGGAACCCCTTTGAAAAAAATAACATGTATTTTATGGTCAGAAGTGCCTGCATTTCGGGCCCGATTTCTTTGCTCCGAAAAGGGTGGTCAAAGTTCATGCGATCATGCTCGGAAGACGGATTCAGAGCTTCCGTGAGGAAAGTAATACAAAAGGTCCGTAAAAGAATCCTTCAATAGGTATTCCAACGACAGGAAGAAATGGATTGAAGAGCAGAAGAAGTAAAGGGATACGATTTTCCTGCAGAATCTGAAATTATTTTCGTGAAATCCTTTGACCCTGTTACTAACAGCGTCAGAGAATAAGGAGGGTCGACATGGGTCATTATAATTTTGGATTTAAAATAATGGATGGCACGACAATGTCCTGGGCAGAAAATCGGATCCTACCCAATAGCACGGTATTAGAGATTGGTCCTGCGATCGGTTGTTTAACGAAGGCGTTACATGAAAAAGGGTGTCAAGTCGATATTAT